>CAZQFX010000272.1:0-1558 GCA_964592775.1 uncultured Actinomycetota bacterium | reverse complement strand
TTGAGTTTGCGGTTCCTGAAGCGCCAGGCCCACGAGTAGTTCGAGACCTCACGAAGCCGGGGGTCGCCCGGGAGCCACGCCTTCAGCATGGTCGTGGCGCGCCGCTCTAGCGCTATGATCAGCCTGGGCCGGATGATCCTCACCTCCTCCAGAAGCCACCGCTTGCTGACACCCGCGAGGATTGCCAGTGTCACGTCGGCTTCCGAGTTCTTCGCCTTCGCCTTCGACACGTCGGTGAGGTGGGCATCGGCCAGCCCGTTCCTGGCCATCTGGTCGTAGAGCAGGCGCAGGGCGGCGTCCAACTTGCCCGGGTTCTGCGGCGCCTTTCTCCTCCTGCGGCGGCCCGCGCTGGGGTTCAGCGCTACGAGCACGACCGGTGCCGTCCCCTCCCAACCGCGCACCCCATCGTCGCGGCGCGGGAAGAACCAGGAGAGGTACCCCCTCGCCCTCAAGCTCTGTTCGATCCGCGCCCTCAGTGCCGCGAGCGCCTTGCGCTTCTCCATAGCCCTCACCGCCGCTTCTCCCCCCTTCATCCGGCGCGTGGCCTGGTCGGCGGCCGCCGTGAAAGATACGTTCTCTCCCTGTTTCATGCCCAAATGCGGCGGGCACAGGTCATTCTGCAGCACGTAGCGTCCCGTCGAGACGTGTCTCTCTGCTCTACCCTCCTAGCCGAGCCGGAGGCCCTTGTGCGTGAGGCTCCTTGAGCCTGCGGGCCGCGTTGCGCAGCGTTGTAAGCAGAGAATGCGGCGATTGGGTTTCAGTTGGGCTATTGGACCTTGCGGCGCATGATCCTCTGCAGTTCCGATTCTCCCCACATAGGCGGCTCGCGGAGCCGTCCTCGCCACCATCCGCAACTTGCACGAGAGCTTCAGGACGGGCGACGCGGTGATGCCGACCTCCGGGCGCAGCCTTATGCACTCTGCACTTTCCAGGGAGCCACGCGGACGTCGTGTAGCAGGGCACGTCAAGCCGCGGTTGGCACCGTGTCAGAGATCGCCACCTCTCCGCTCCGGCTAGTTCTCGCAGTGTCAGCGGTCATGCAATAATCCTCAGGTCGGGTCACTGAGAATTCCCCACCCTCCAACCCACGGGAGGAGGGTGACGATGACGGTATCGGACGAAAGACTCCCAGAGCAGAATCCGCTCGGGGAGGCCCCAATGATTGGACGTGATCGATGGGAGGAGATCCACCGGTTGGCCGGCAGCCATGTGACCATCGCCGAGATCGCGCGACGCTTGGACGTCGATCGCAAGACGGTGGCCCGCTGCCTGCGCCAGGAGGCGTGGCAGCCGTATCGACGCTCGGCGCCTGCGGAGAGGCTCCTGATGCCGCACATACCCTTTCTGCAGGAGCGCGCGCCGGCGGTCGGCTACTCGGCACGGATCCTCTGGCAGGAGCTGCGCGCGCTGCATCGTTATGCCGGCAGCTACGAGACGGTGAAGCGCTTCGTTCGGCCGCTACGAGAGGATGGGCGTCGGGCGTCCTTGACGTGGACGCGCTTCGAGACCCCACCCGGCGCGCAGAGCCAGATTGACTGGGGCCAGGCGCGTATCGTGC
>CAZQFX010000271.1:0-1571 GCA_964592775.1 uncultured Actinomycetota bacterium | reverse complement strand
TTCTGTAAAAAGGATAAGGCTTCCGCTCTTTGACGGCAAAGCCATCGCTCTCCAAGATAAGGGATTGGTAACAGTATTCCTTATCTGAAAGGAGAAACGATGGCTAAGAAAAAGAGTATGACCATGGAGGAGGCCTTGCAAGTAATCCTGGCCTCGGAGGGAGACAGTCCGTTTCGGGCCATGCTCGAGTTCATCGCGCAGAACGCGCTGGAATTCGAGATGACCGAGCACCTGGGGGCGGGGCCCTACGAGAGGACGGAGGGAAGAAACGGCTACCGCAACGGCTACAAACCCCGCATCCTCATCACCGCGGTGGGGGATCTCCACCTCCTGGTCCCCCAGGACCGGGACGGTACCTTCCAGACCTCTCTTTTCGAGCGTTACCAGCGCAGTGACAAAGCCCTGGTGCTGGCCATCATGGAGATGTACGTGCATGGCGTATCCACCCGTAAGGTGTCAGCCATCACCGAGGAGCTCTGCGGCCGCTCCTTCTCCTCCCAGCTCGTGTCCAAGCTCGCCAAGTGCCTGGATGAGAAGGTGGCCGAATGGAAGAGCCGCCCCATCACGGGCTCCTGGCCCTACCTCATCGTGGACGCGAGGTACGAGAAGGTCAGGCGGGGCGGGCGCATCATATCCCAGGGTATCCTCATCGTCTTGGGGATCAACTCCGAAGGGATGCGCGAGATACTGGCGGTGGAGGTGGCGGACACGGAATGCGAGACCACCTGGTCGGATCTCTTCCGCGACCTGAAGAGGAGGGGTCTTGCCGGCGTCCAGCTGGTGACCTCCGACGCCCACGAGGGCATCAAGGCCGCGGCGGAGCGCTACTTCCAGGGGGCCTCCTGGCAGAGATGCCAGTTCCACTTCATCAGCAACCTGCTTCGCCTGGTGGGCAAGGGACAGAAGGCAGACCTTGCCGCCGATCTCCGCGCCATATTCGACTCCGGCGATATCGAGACGCTTAATTGGCGCTTAGAGGAAACCATAAAGAAGTGGGATATCCTGCGGCCTGCGGTGGCGGAGAAGATCGACGAGGAGATCGTAGACTCACTTGCGTGCTTCTGCTTTCCCCGTGCCCACAGAAAGAGGATAAGGACCACCAACGCACTTGAGCGGCTCAACCAGGAGATAAGGAGAAGGACCCGGGTGGTGAGGATCTTCCCCAACCCCGCCTCGGCCCTGCGGCTGATCGCCACCCTGGCCATGGAGCAGAACGAGGATTGGGACCGCAGGTATCTGGATATGAGCCTGCTGGAGGAGTTCTATCCCCTCGACGACGAGATGGCACGCGCGGTCATGAGGATGACAGATACCCTGCCTCCAGGTGAACGGACGGGGCTGTTGGCGGCGGAGGGGTAGGCCACAAACGACGGCCTGACCTGTCACCTTTTCGCTGGCTTTCCTCAAATAAACCGAAGAGCGAAACGCAAGATATTCCCGCCGCCCGGCCTGATCATCTGAAGCCGGCGGCGCGAAAGGGGGTGACGCCTGCCCGCATACAGATACCGGGATGGCCTTCTGCTCCCCCGCTAGCGGGGATGGCGGAAAAGGGCCGGGAGGTCTATCCTGAG
>CAZQFX010000270.1:0-1662 GCA_964592775.1 uncultured Actinomycetota bacterium | reverse complement strand
TGACCGTTCCCCTTCCCGGGCTGACCCCAGGTGGCCCGCCAGGTGGGATTTTCGTTTATGCTGTACCTGGGTGGGCGTACGGTCGAGATGAGATCAATCCCGGGCGAAGGCGGGGGAGAAGATGGCGGGGGGAAAGGATCGCGGCAGGCACCGTTTCTCCGAGATGTTCGATGACTTCAGGTCGGGGGAGGCTTCTCTCGAGGATTACAGGCAAGGGCTGGAGAACGTGCTGCCGAGTTCACTGCTCGCTTCCCTGGCCGCCGTCACTGAGGTCATCTCCAGATACGCCGGCGGAGAGGTATCGCTTAAAGACGCCGAGGCGGTGGTGCGGGAACAGGCGGACCTGCATCCCAACCACCCGTTTTTCTTCCATATGTGCATGGACTTCGCGCTGCAGCGAGGAGACGGCCTGGGGGCCGACGGCTATACGGCGCTCACCAAGACGAAAGCCGACCGCAGGGAGGAGGTCACCGGAGAGGACTTCATAGCCGGGCTGGACGACGCCTTCCGGGAACGCCTCTCCGTCATAGAGCACGCCGACGAGGACCCCTTCACAGTGTTCGCCTACCTGGACGCCGGCAGCGACCACCTCGTTAAGCATTTCCTGGTGGAGGAGATCCTTGCGGAGGAGAAACGGCTAGACGCCGGGGTGCTCGGCGCCACCCTGGAGAGGAGCACAAGGGTCATGCCGGTGACCCTCGCCATGCTCGGGGAGCTGCTCGAGGAGATGAGCCCCAGCGAGATACCGGCAGGTTTCGTCTTCCTGCTGCGCATCGTGGGATACCTCAAGCCCCCGGAAGCCCTTCCCGTCCTCCTGGCGGCGCTAGAGGCCTGCATCAGCGTACCCCTGCACGAGACGGTGCTGGCCCTGGCCAAGCTGGGCTCGGCGTATCCCGAGGAGGTATCGAGGGAGTTGCGCAAGCTGGCCTTCAACCCGGGATACGGCGAGGCGCGGCTGGGAGCCGTCGAGGTGCTGGGGCTGTTGCGCGAGAGCGAGGGCAACCTCCAGTTCCTGGTGGAGGAGCTGGAGAGGCTCGACCCCGAGGACGAGTTCTACCGCGACATGTTCACCTTCCTCGTGAGCGCCGTCCTCTCCTCGTCGCGCGAGGAGGCCTGCCGGGCGGTGGAATCGGCGCTGGAGCGAAACCGCCCCTTCCTGGACACGCGCACCATCTACCTCACCGCGCAGTACCTTAACCGGCGCGGCCCATCGAAGGCCGGCACCCTGCTCGATAACATCCTCGGGGAGGATATCCACGACCTGCTCGACCTCTACCCGCCCCCGGAGGCCGCGGCCCTGCGCCGTACCCTGACCCTGGCGAGGGAGGTGGCGTTGAGGGAGGCCATGTTGCGCTCCCTCCCCGACCTCACCGAGGTCGAGGCGAAACTGCGTACGGGCAAGGACGAACCCTGCCCCTGCGGCAGCGGGAAAAAGTTCAGGAACTGTTGCCGGGACGAGCTGTTGGAGGTGCATGAGCTGCTGCTGCTGCGCCGGGAGGTGAAACCAGGCCTGGATGCGCTCTGACCGCCGGGGGCATTGCTATCATGCCGGGTACCGCGCCACGGAGCGTGTCAACGATTATGAGACACCTGCCGTTAGAATTTAGGGTTCTTCTGCAATAAGTGTGGGTGGCTTTAACTCAGGCCTAGGGGTCGAGCCTC
>CAZQFX010000269.1:0-1709 GCA_964592775.1 uncultured Actinomycetota bacterium | reverse complement strand
CGGGATTCGCCGCCAAGCCGCCTCGCTTCTCGTAATGGCGTTGGACGGGATGGATGCGATCCACGAAAGGGAGGAAAGTTGAATGGACTGGGAGAAGCTGGGAGACAGAGCGGTTGATATCCTGTGCGAATACCTGCGCATCGACACCACCAACCCCCCCGGAAACGAGGCCCCGGGGGCCGAGTTTTTGGGGAGCGTCCTCTCCGAGGAAGGCTTGGACTTCAAGCTCTACGAGAGCGCTCCCGGGCGCTCATCCCTCCTCGCCCGCCTCGAAGGCGGCGGCGGCGGCAAGCCGCTCATCCTCCTCAACCACATAGACGTGGTGCCCGCCAACGAGGAGAACTGGCAGGTGCACCCCTTCTCGGGGGAGATAGCGGACGGCTTCGTCTGGGGCCGGGGTACGCTGGACATGAAGGGTATGGGCGTCATGGAGCTCATGGGCTTCATCGCCGCCGCGCGCGAGGGGCTCGCGCTGAAGCGCGATGTGGTCTTCCTTGCCGTGGCGGACGAGGAGGCCGGCGGGTACTCCGGGGCCAGGATGCTCCTGGAGAGATACCCCGAAGAACTGGAGGCGGACCTGGTGATCAACGAGGGCGGCTATGCCACCCTCGACCTGGTGGCGGGCAGGCCGTTCTTCATGATCTCAAACGCCGAGAAGTACGGCTACTGGCTGCGCCTGAAACGCCGCGGCGTGGGCGGCCACGGCTCCATGCCTACCGGCCAAGGGTCCCTGGACCTCATGGTGCCGTCCCTGGCCCGGCTGCTCGAACACAAGAGGCCCATGCGCATCAACCCCACCATGCGGGCCTTCTTCTCCCGCCTGGCCGAGCACTGGGAGATCCTCGCCCCCTACAGGGAGGACGGCGAGTCGGAGACCCTGGAGAGGCTGATCGTGGAGCACAACCTAACCGCCCTCCCCGCCCTGAGCGCGGTGCTGCGCGACACCGTTAGCCTGAACATGCTCAACGCCGGGGTGAAGATAAACGTCATCCCCGACGAGGCCGAGGCCTTCCTCGACTGCCGCCTCCTGCCGGAGACGGAGGGAGACGAGTTCCTGGCATACATGAAGGACGCCCTCGGCGACGAGGAGATGGAGATCGAGGTGTTCATGGACATGGAGAGGGCTCCGGCGTCCCCCATGGACGGCCCCTTCTTCCAGGCCATCGAGAAGGTGGTGCTCGCCGACTACCCGGACGCCATAACCAGCCCTTTCATGCTCTCCGGTCTGTCTGACTCCCGCTTCTTCCGCGCCCGGGGCATACCCTGCTACGGCTTCATCCCCACCCGCCTGGGCATCGCGGACCTCACCCGCATCCACGGCGTGGACGAAAGGATCCCCGTGCAGGACGTGAAGGACGGCGTGAGATTCATATACGGCCTCATCAGTGAAGTCTGCGCCACATGAGCAACATACGCGGTGACAATACCCTTACTTGACAGCATGGAAGTAGTCTTCCCATAAGGCGGCGATATCCATGGGGAGGTCGAACTTCGGTAACAGTCTCTCTACCTCATCCCAGTCCAGAGCCGCGATATCCTCTGCCCTGCCGTGAGTCAACACCTGCTTAAGGTACCAGGTTCTCTGAAAAGGATCGCCGAGGTCCACCTCGTCAGTCGACCAAACTATGTATCTCTTCGGGCGCATCTCTGCCCTCCAGCACTCTTTTCGGGCCTAACCGCCAGTTGGCCTCCAATTCAATTCCAATATC
>CAZQFX010000268.1:0-1729 GCA_964592775.1 uncultured Actinomycetota bacterium | reverse complement strand
CATGAGGGGAAGGGAGGTAGGGGTATGAGCGCGCGACAACTGGATAGGTTGCGGGAAATCGCCGGACCGGGCGTGCTGAGCGCCGGCAAGGCGGCCCTGGGAGGCTATTTCAAGGACCCGCCGCCGCGGTTGGACCTGACCCTGGCCAGGCCGCGGGACAGCCTGGAACTCGCCGACCTGGCCGCGGCGGCCTACGAGAGCGGCATACCCATCTACACCCACCGGCGCGGCTTCCTCCCCGCGGAGGTGGCGGGCTCCGGCGGTATGCTCGTGGACCTCACGGGCATCGACGCCATCGTGCGCATCGACGAGCCCAACCTCCTCGCCTTCGTCGAATACGGCGTGACCTTCGAACGGCTGAAGGAAGAGCTTGACAAGCTGAACCTGAGACTGCTCATGCCGGCGGCGGCCACCTCCTCCTCCATCGTCCGCTCCTATATCGACCGCGACGTCATCCTGGCCAACGGAGCCACCCGCCCCTACCAGTACACCACCTTCCACGCCATCCTCGGTGACGGCCGCCTGTGGATGAGCGGCACCGACCAGTACACCGCCGACGGGCACGCCGAGTTCCGCGAGGACCTGGGGCCCATGTACTCCAACCTCTTCCACGCCAGCGAGGACATCTTCGGCATGCCATACGCCATGAAGGCCTGGATCTACAAGCGCTGGGAGGAGCGGCGCGTGACCGCCTACGGCTTCGAGGACGCGGAGTCCGCCATAGCGGCCGCCCGGCTGGCCTGCCGTCACGACCAGGTCTTCGAGTGCGTGGCGGCCGACAGCCGCTACCTCTCGGTGCTGCTCTGCGGGAGCCCGGGCGAAGCGGACGCCATGGCCGCGGAGCTGCCGCCGTGGAGCGTGGTCTTCGGCTTCGACAACCACCCCGCCCTGGTGGAGATATGGGACCGCCAGACGCGGGAGATGGCCGAGAGCCGCGGCGGCAGGCAGGCGGGCGGCAGGAGTGGATTTCGGGGTGCTGGGCGTCGCCGAGCCCTGCTGCCGCGGCTTCAGCCTCGCCCTCGGCGACCGCGACGGCTTCGAGGAGAACGCCCTCGAGAACATCGCACTCTTCGCCTCGACGGGGGCGAAGCGCATCATCACCGCCTGCCCCCACTGTGAAAGCCACCTCGCCGGCGCGGGGGACCTGCCGGTGTACGACGTCTTCGAACTGCTAGCCTCCGGCCTGGGGGAGGTGGGATGAATGAGGGGTCACATCTTTATTCTTGAATTCCCGACCATATATTGGAAACAACCCGCTCCATGGCGCGCCGTACTCTGGGGGAGGTGGTGTAGATGAAGGGCAAAGACCTGCAGCATGACCTGCGCGAGCGCAAGGTCATCAAGGTGCCGGTGAAGCACGAGATGGACGGCAACCACAACCTGCCGGAGAACCTGGAAAACGCCTACCGGGAGCTCCGCAAGGCCCTGGGAGAGGAATGGGTCAGCAACGACATCAACATCACCGTGGCCTACGCACGCGACCAGTCCGTGGTGCCCATGAACCACCCCCACATCGTCGCCCTGCCCGGCTCCACCGGGGACGTCGTGGCCGTCATGAAGATAGCAAACGAATTCCTAATAGACGTGACGCCCTACGGCACCGGGCTCAACACCCTGGGCATGACCATCCCCCCCTACGGCGGCATCCTCTGCGACATGCGGCGCATGGACGAGATCGTCGACATCGACGAGGAGAACATGCTGTGCACCATCGGCCCGGGAGTGACCT
>CAZQFX010000267.1:0-1845 GCA_964592775.1 uncultured Actinomycetota bacterium | reverse complement strand
CTGAATGATATGAAAAACCCCAGGTCAAGGGCCAAGTCAGCTATAAAAGTGCGGAGTACTAAGATCAGTTTCCGCTGTTCCCGTTTTCGGCCTATCGATTCGACGAGCGAGGCTGTCCACTGGCAATCCATTAGAAATCGTCCCGAGACATTACCCGCATCCACCTGTATTCTCACCCCATCGATGCAATGCGCTCCAGGCGCTCCTCCATGCTTGGATGGGTGCGGAGATGAGCGATGACCCAACCGGTAAAACTTCCGGGCGGCCTGAGCGGTTGGTTGAAGAACATGTGGTTCACGAATACGTTGTCCCCGCGGATAGGGTCCGAGCGCATGATGTCCGCTTTCTTCAAGGCCGCCGTTACCGCCTCGGGGTTGCGCGTGATGAGAAGCGCTTGGGAGTCGGCCAGAAAATCCCGGTTCCCGGGGAGCACGAAGGCGAAATACGCTACCCAAAGGGGGATCCAGAACGCCGCCAGCATGATCCATGCGATGACGAAGAATACGCAGACGGCCAGATAATGGAGGCCGAATTGCCGAAGAAAGAGGTACGTGAATACCGGCCTCCTCTCTACATCCACCAGCTTGCCGGCCACGCTCATGTAGGCGGAAAAGGTGAGCGGGAGGAAGGCACTGACACCGAGGCCCAATATCCACATCCACGTATCATGGGACATGATATGATAGGCCTCGTGCGCCAACAGCGCTTCCAGCTCGTCGCGGTCAAGGTTCTCGGCCGCTCCTCGGGTCACGAGGATCAGCCCCTCCCTGTATCCCCTGGCCAGGCTGATGGCGTTTACCCCGTTGTTGGCGATCACCAGGATGTCCGGCTCCTCCGCCCCCGCCGCAATACAAACATTCGCCAGGGCGTGCCGCAGTTTCCTCGCGTCCCGCTCGGAGAGGGGGACCGTCCAGAAGAGCTTGAGGATGGCTTTCTTGCCTCGGTAGTAAGCCCAGCAGGCAAGGAGGGGAAACAGGAAGATTGTCGCGCCAAGGGCTATGGCGGCCGCCGAGAAGAACGGCCTCCAGGCGAAAGCCTGGTTCCTGGTGGCGATGGCGGCCACCGCCAGCGACTCGAGGAGGATGACGAAGAAGAACACGAACACTCCGAGGGCTATCCTCCTGCGGTTGGATGCGATGGCGTCATAGAGGTAGATCCGCTCCCGCAAGTTCCGCCCCTTACCTGCTCAACGAGAGCCTGTCTTCGAGTTCCTTGGTGGAGAAGACCTTCACGCCCACCTCGAGTATAAGTCTTTCGCGCTCCTCTCTCGAGAGAGGCGTCGTTCCCCGTGGCACCCTTCACCCCTCCTGGTCATGCTCGGTCCCCACGCCGCCATTCGCCCGCGGGGCGAAGGACGACCGGTTGCATTATCTCATCTAAATACGGACCAAGACAAGCCGAACGGTTTTGTTCGCTTCGGGGAGTTCGCGCCGCCGCATCCTCTTGCCCGGGTATCGTCCCGGCTTCACTCTTCGTCGCAGGCATACCCACCTGCGCGGCAGCAAAGCAATGGTCACCGCCCGGATCTTCTGTCCCGAAAGTCGTGAAGCGGAGTGCCGAGCTTCATGCGTAGAAAGGGAGAATGCTCTTCTGAAGAAGGGGCCACATTATGAATTGTCACGCCAGTCTATATAGCTATACTTATGAGTAACATGAATGGCTGTTTCGGATACGCTTCCGGTTTGCTTTCGGTCGACCGCGGCGGCCGAAGGCGCCCGAAACCTGGAAACACGAGGGGGGATGCCATAGAGATAACTCACCTGAAGGTTTCATGGATCGTTTTCCATCCACGGGCTCATCGAAAAAAGGGGGAAATGAGCATGTTGCATAAACCTCGTACGAATC
>CAZQFX010000266.1:0-1895 GCA_964592775.1 uncultured Actinomycetota bacterium | reverse complement strand
CGAATTCACGCTCGGCCTTCGCGACGTCGAGCTTCCTGCGGGGCTGCCCGTTCGGCATGGTCGTGTCCCAGACGATGTCGCCCGCGAATCCCGTCTCCCTGCATATAGTCTCGGCAAGGTCCTTCAGGCTTATCTCGAAGGACGACCCGAGGTTCACGGGGTCGCCCTTATCGTAGAGCTCGGTGGCCAGCAGGATGCCCTCGGCCGCGTCCTCGACGTATAGGAACTCCCTGGTCGGGCTGCCGTCTCCCCAGAGCACGATCTTGCCCTCCCCGTTTTTCTTCGCCTCCAGACATTTGCGGATGAGCGCGGGGATAACGTGGGAGTCCTCCAGGTCGTCGTGGTCGCCCGGGCCGTACAGGTTCGCGGGCAGCAGGAAAATACTGTTGAAGCCGTATTGCTCGCGGTATGCCTGTGACTGCACCAGCAGAATCTTCTTCGCCAGCCCATAGGGCGCGTTCGTCTCCTCCGGGTAACCGTTCCAAAGGTCCTCCTCGCTGAAAGGTACCGGCGTGTGCTTAGGGTATGCGCATACCGTCCCCACGGCGGTGAACTTCTCTACCCCCGCCTTCCAGCATTCGTGCAGCAAGGGAACGCTCATCATGAGGTTGTCGTAGAAGAACTCCGCCGGGTGCTTCCTGTTAGCCCCTATGCCCCCTACTCTTGCCGCCAGGTGGATGACCACATCGAAGGATGAGCCAGAGAGAAGGCTTCTTACCATATCGATGTCCCTCAGGTCGTATTCACTGGAGCGGGGAACAAACACATCTTTGGCCCCTCTTTCCCGCAGCTTCTTGTCGACATAGGTCCCTAGGAAACCGGCCCCCCCGGTCAGCAGGATGTTCTTTCCCTCCCAGTAAGACATCTCGAGCTCCTGGCGTGGTCGCATCGGACTGACTTCATGAAAAGGCACTTCAAATGCTTCAACGTCAAGTATAGAAGAACCAGGATAGTTTTTCAAAGAGACGGGAAAGACGGGATAGACGGGATAGACGGGAAGGACGCCGCGGGCCATGCTTTGACCGCCACGGCCTGAAAAAACTAAAATGGTGAGCGAGCTGATACGTTTTCACTGGCACGTTTGCCGACATGGGGGAACCGACATTGGAAGTTAGCCTGGTCATACCCGCGTACAACGAGGAGGAGGCCCTGGAGGGCGACCTCCGCATGGCCATAGACACCCTCAAGGCCACTGATTGGGATTGGGAGATTATCGTGGTTGACGACGGTTCCAGGGACGGGACCCCGGAGATCGCCGCCTCCTTCCCGGAAGTGACCCTGGTGCGGCATCCATACAACATGGGCGGGGGACAGGCCCGCAGCACGGGCATCAAGAGAGCCACGGGCGATATAGTGGTGATATCCGACGGGGACGGCACCTATCCGATGAAGGACATCCCGCGTCTCGTGGAAGAGCTGGATAACTGCGAGATGGTGGTGGGAGCTCGTTCCAGGGAGGCGGGAACGCTCAAGATCCTGCGCATCCCCGCCAAGTTCTTCATCCGCAAGCTGGCCGAGTTCGTCAGCGGCGCCAGGATACCCGACCTCAACTCGGGCATGCGGGCTATCCGCAAGGAGACGGCGCTGCCCTACCTGCACATGCTCCCCTCCGGCCATTCATGGGTGAGCACCATCACCCTGGCCTTTCTCAACAACGGCCACCCGGTGAAGTACGTGCCGATCGATTATTACCCCCGCAAAGGGAAATCGACTTTTCACCCCATAAGCGACACCAGCAGCTACATCATGACGATTTTCCGCACCGTTACCTGGTTCAGCCCTTTGAAGATCTTCCTCCCGCTGGGGATGCTGCTGCTCCTGGCGGGATCCGGCAAACTGGTCGCGGACGTCGTGCGTTACAGCTGGCGCGTCACGCCCAGCACGGTGATGCTCCT
>CAZQFX010000265.1:0-1910 GCA_964592775.1 uncultured Actinomycetota bacterium | reverse complement strand
TCCCACTTTGGGGTCAGCCCTGGAACGGGATCGGGATCCGGAAATCCCGATCCCGTTCCAGGGTTGACCCCTGCTCACCGATCCCATTCCAGGTCTTCCCTGAACATAGAAACCAGCATTTCCATCCCCGGTGGTGTCGCGGCCGCGCGGCATGAACGACTGCCCTGAACATAGAAACCAGCGTTTTCATCCCCGGTAGTTTCGCGGCCGCGCGGCATGGACAACCACTTCCGTAACTCCGCTCCCGGCATATGGCCGAATTCGCGTGTCTGCGTACTCAGGTCAGCGGTTCAGATTACAGACGTAATGGTGTACGATTCCAGGTCTGTGGAATGAAACACCAGACCGCCGTCCCCACTTTCGATCATCCCCGATGGAGGCAGGCGTTCGCATGTGGACAAAGGACGGCCTTTTCGTCAAGGCTTGAACGGCAAGAGGACAAAACCCACATGCGGCCGTAAGGGGATGACCAAGCCCGGACAATATGATTGAATGTAGGTGCCTCATATCGATCCGGCTAATGGCATGCGGCTTCTTGTGCGCGAGTTTGCGAAGGGAGGGTGATCGACTTGTTCGACTTGATCCTTGAGAATGCCCTGGTGGTCGACGGCTCCGGCGGGGAACCCTACAAGGCCGACGTGGGGATCGTGGGAGCCGTTGTCGAGAAGATGGGAGACCTGGGGGAGAGCGAGGCCGCGAGGAGGATCGACGCGGGAGGGCGCGCGGTCTGCCCGGGATTCATAGATGTCCATTCCCATGCCGACCTGACCATGTTCCGGGAGGACGCGGCGGAGCTGCTGCGGCCCCTAGTGCGCCAGGGCATCACCACTTTCGTGGGCGGCAACTGCGGCATGTCCCTGGCGCCCATCACCGGGGAGAACCGCGAGGGGCTCAAGACTTACCTCGAGGTCTTCACCCAGATGGATTTCGACACTGCCATAAGTTGGAAGAGTATGGGGGAGTTCATGGAGCGCATGGACGACAAGGGGCTGCTCCTGAACATGGCCCTACTGGTGCCCCACGGCATGCTGCGCATCTCCGCTCTGGGCCTGGAGGACAGTCCCGCGGACGCCGGCGCCATGGACACGATGAAACGGCTGCTGGAGGAGTCCATGGAGGCGGGGGCTTTCGGGCTCTCCACCGGGCTGCAGTATTTCCCGGGGCTCTTCTCCGACACGGCGGAGCTGGTCGAGCTGTCCAGGCCTCTTTCACGCTACGGCGGCGTCTTCACCAGCCACCTGCGCTCCTATACCGCCACCACCCTGGGCAAGGCCATCGACGAGGTGGGCGAGGTGGCCAGGGCCAACGGCATACGGGGTCAGGTATCCCATATCTTCTCCGTCCCCTGGATGGGGCCGCTGCAGCCCGTCGCTCTCAAGGCGCTGAAGTGGATGTGTGCCCACCCGGACCTCACCCTCAAGCTCGCCCCGGATTTCCTCCTGGACATGTCCATGAACGTGGTGCTCAAGCGGCTGGAGAAGAACCGCGGGAACGGCGCGGACATCGCCATGGATATCATGCCCACCACCGCCGGATTCACACACCTTCTGGCCTTCTTCCCGCCCTGGGTGCTCACCGGCGACCGCCAGAAGGTGCTGGAGCGGATGTCCGACCCGGCGCAGCGCAGGGAGATGCTGCGCGACATAGAGAAGGGCAAGCCGACCTGGCCCCACTCGGGCAGGAACGACTGGTCCCTGAACATCATGCGCCAGATGGGCTGGGACGCGGTCACCGTCATGGCCGTGCACAGCGAGAAGAACAAACACCTGGAGGGCAGGCTCTTCACCGACATCGCCGAGGAGCAGGGCAAGCATCCCTTCGACGTCATGTGCGACCTCCTGCTGGAGGAGGACGGGCAGGTGCTGGTCTTCGAGTCCATGTCCGAGCCGGACGACGCCTTCACCGAGCGC
>CAZQFX010000264.1:0-1946 GCA_964592775.1 uncultured Actinomycetota bacterium | reverse complement strand
GTGGCGCAGCGACGCTCTCGATACGTTACCGTATTTACGGACCGGAGCACTTAGGACCATGGCGCCGTCTTCCTCACTTACCAACCCCAGCACGTCGATGTCCCTGGTCGGCCTGGCGATCGTCCCCTGCATGAGCAGCACCATGGCACCACAGATGACGATATCCACCCGGGCCGTTCCCTGCTTTTCCAACACGGTTCCCAACGCGGACAGCATCTCTTCCGCTTTATGATGGTCCATCGCTCCGTTGTCCTTAAATAGTTACTACTAATATTATTAATTGTTATTTATATTATTGATAACTATTCCTTGAATGTCAAGTGACCCCATGCCCGTTCCCCCCCGAGGGAACGGGACGACCTCCCTTCTGACCCCTCCGCCTGAGTCACGGCCGCCTGCATTTATCGCAGAAGAACCATCAGCGTGAACATGGATATGCCGCCGCTGGCGTCCCGATCATGCTACGGCGTCAGCGCCAGTGGGTACAATGGAATGGTAGGAGCGGGTTCGCGATGAGAGCCCGGTGGAGAATCGATTGATGGAGGAATGTCATGCCCCTGGATAAGATACGCAAGCGGGACGGATCCGTCGTGCCGTTAGAGGCCGCCAAGATAGCCGGCGCCATCCGCAAGGCCATCGAGGCGGCCGGGGAAGGCGAGCCCTCGCGGGCCGAGGAGCTCACGGACGAGGTGGCGTCCAAGCTCTCGGCGCGCTTCGTGGAAGACGTCCCGAGCGTGGAAGAGGTGCAGGACCTGGTGGAGGAAACCCTCATCGCGCGGGGGCTGCCGCACACCGCCAAATCATACATCCTCTACCGCGAGCGCCGCGCGGAGATCCGCCGCACCAAGGATTTCCTCGGGGTAAGGGACGAGCTCAAGCTCACCGTCAACGCCGTCAACGTGCTCAAGAAGCGCTACCTGCTTAAGGACGAGCGCGGCCAGGTGGTGGAGACGCCTGACGGCATGTTCCGCAGGGTGGCCCGGGCGGTGGCGGCGGCGGACCTCGCCTACGACCCCGGTGCGGACGTCGCCGCCCTGGAAGAGGAGTTCTACGGCATGATGGTATCCCTGGATTTCCTCCCCAACTCCCCCACCCTAATGAACGCGGGGACGGGCGTGGGGCAGCTGTCGGCCTGTTTCGTTATCCCCGTCGAGGACTCCATCCCCGGCATCTTCGACGCGGTAAAGGACATGGCGCTGGTACACAAGTCGGGCGGGGGCACGGGCTTCTCCTTCTCGCGCCTGCGCCCCAAGGGCGACGTGGTGCAGTCCACCATGGGGATCGCCTCCGGCCCCATCTCCTTCATGCGCATCTTCGACGTCACCACAGAGATCATCCGCCAGGGCGGGAGGAGGCGAGGCGCCAACATGTGCATCCTGCGCTGCGACCACCCCGACATCCTCGACTTCATAACCTCCAAGGACCAGGACGGCTTGCTCTCCAACTTCAACCTCTCCGTGGGCATCAGCGACGAGTTCATGCAGGCGCTCGACAGGGACGGCGTGTATTTCCTGCGCAACCCGCGCAGCGGCGCCGTCACCGGCAGCCTGCACGCCCGCGACGTCTTCAACCTCATCGTCACCCAGGCCTGGCGCACCGGCGATCCCGGCCTCGTCTTTCTGGACACCATCAACCGCAAGAACCCCACCCCGCAACTGGGCGAGATCGAGTCCACCAACCCCTGCGGCGAGCAGCCGCTGCTGCCCTGGGAGAGCTGCAACCTTGGCTCCATCAACCTCAAGCGCATGGTGAAGGGCGGGCGGTGGGACCGAGAGAAGCTCTCGCGCGTCATCAAGGCCGCCGTGCATTTCCTCGACAACGTCATCGACATCAACCGCTGGCCCCTCCCGGAGACGGAGCGCGTGACCCTGGGCAACCGCAAGATCGGCCTGGGGGTGATGGGATTCGCCGACGCCCTGCTGATGATGGGCATTCCCTACAACTCG
>CAZQFX010000263.1:0-1990 GCA_964592775.1 uncultured Actinomycetota bacterium | reverse complement strand
CCCCCGTAGAATAGCATGATTGTCCGCATGAACAATGGATTTACGCCAAGATCCAATTGTTGTGATTCTGGCTACAGGGTAAGCGATGCACCCAGGAGATCGAGAGCTTTTCTCTGGAGAGGGGTCGGCTTGGTAATGAGATCGAACGCGAAGGCAGAAGAGTCATCCTGGCTAACCGGGTGAATCCGGTTCTTGGCGATAGTGCGAAGGTCCGCGAGAAGCGTCTGAAAGCTGTGCACGGGTAGGCCATCTTCGGATCTCTTGCTTGCTGCCTTGCGCTTCGCCGAAGGCGTCCTTATGGCGGGAGCCACCACCGACTCGCGCAGCGCTTCCGCCAGCTCCCTCTCCTCCTCCTCGAACAGCATGGGAGCCAGGCTCCTGCGCACATGCCACTCCACGTAATAGGCCAGCATGCAGATGAAGACGTGGGCCCTCACCCGGTCGGGCTTGCGGTGGTTGATGGGCCTCACCTTGAGATCGACCGTCTTCAGGCAGCGGAAAGCCTGCTCGACGCGGGAGAGGTCCTTGTAGGCCCGCACCGCCTCCTCGGGCGACGACTCCCGCGCGGGGACCGAGGTTCTGATCACGTAGATGCCGTCCAGGGCCGCTTCCTCTTCTATCCTTTTCTCGTCGCGCTCGTAGGAGAAGGCCTCCTCGGTGATGGCCAGCTTGAAGTGCTTCGCCACCTTGAAGCGGTCTATCACCCTGCCTACCCGCAGGGCTATCTTGTCCTTGCCCTTCAGGGGCCGCTTGCCCCGCCTGGTCGCCTGAACTATCTTGTCCAGCTCGGCCTCGGTGGCCGCGAGCAGCTCCCGCCTCGTGCGCGCCCGGTCGAGGGCGAGAAGGGGGTTATGGCAGGCGATCAGGCGCTCGCCGGGGTAGTCGGGCGAGGATATCTCCGCCAGGTCGGTCTTATCGAAGAGCGATGGCTGGATGATCCCCTCCTCCGCGAGGACGCGGATGGCGGGCGCCTTGAGCGCGGTTATCCACTTGAGGCCCTCTACACCCGAGAGCTCCCCCTCGATGCGGGCGCTGGTGATGAGCCCGCGGTCTCCGACCAAAACGACGCTCGCGAGCTTGAAGCGGGAGCGTATCTTCCCGATAGCCGAGCCCAGGGTCGCGGGGTCGCCCGTGTTTCCCTCAAACACCTCGACCGCCACGGGGATGCCCTCGCGGTTGCAGAGGAGCCCGTAGTTGATCTGCGGAAAGCCCTTCTTGCCGTCGCGGGAGTGCCCGAAGTCCGCCAGGGGGCAGGAAGAGCCCGTGTAGTAGCTGGACGAGACGTCGTAGAGGACCAGGGAACCGTGCGCGAGATGCCTTGCGGCGAGCTTGGCCTCGATCCTGGGCTGCCTTGCGCAAAGCCAGTCCATGGCCCGGTAGAGGTCGTCCTCTGAGGCCCCGCTCACGCCGAGTGCTTCCCCCAGGGTGGAGGTGGCGGTCTCGGGCCCCAGGGCGCGCGCGCAGGCGAGCTTGGAGGAGGGGTCGAGGATGCGCCCGGCCACCATCGCCGCCACCAGATCGCGCTCCCGGGAGGGCCGGGAGGCGATCACGCCCTCCAGGCCGAGCTTGCGCATGGTGCCCAGCACGCAGGCCACGTGCCCGTGGGGGAGGCTGCGCACAATCTCCAGGTGAGAGCTCGCGGGCAGGAAGGCTTCCCCCTTCAGCGCGAGCCTGATCATCTCTATCACGTTCGGGGGGAGGTGGGATATGTTTCCGAGCGTCTCGTGCTTTACGCTGCCCCCCTCGCGGTAGGTACGCCTGAGGAGGTGGGTCTCGTAGACCTTCTCCCCGTGTTTCCGCCTGGTAGTGGCTACGTGTACAGCCCCTTCTCTCCTCGCCATGTCCTATACATTAGCATCGTAAGATTCATAAGTCAAGTATAAAATCAATATACTCGTGGCTACTTATTGCAATAAGATCAAGGCAGTATAAACCCGATTATGCAGGGGTTTTCGGCCACTATCAGTGATTATTTCAGGGGGAACTTCGG
>CAZQFX010000262.1:0-2019 GCA_964592775.1 uncultured Actinomycetota bacterium | reverse complement strand
GGCCCCAGGAGCCGACCACGATCTCCAGGTCGCCGTCGCCGTCCAGGTCGCCGCAGGAGGGGGCGGCGAAGACCTCCTTGTAGCCGAAGGCGGTGCCCGCGAACTTGGGCCATCCCCACTGCGAGAGCGGCTGCCCCTGGGAGTTGAGGCCGTAGACGTAGCCGTTGTCGCAGCCGAAGAAGACCTCGAGCTTGCCGTCGCCGTCGCAGTCCACCGCCATCGGGGTGGACTGTATGGGCGCCCCGGTATAGTATGTCCAGCGCAGCCCTCCGCCGGCGTCGATGCAGTAGAAGTGGCCGTTGGTGTTGCCGATGAGGATCTCCTGCCGGCCGTCTCCTTCCAGGTCGGCGATGGTGGGAGAGGAGTGCTTGAACATGCTGCCCATGTCCAGCACCCATTCCTGCTTCCAGCCGCCGGGGTAGGTATAGGCGCCCGCATCGCGCGGCCCCATGGCCGGCCCCGCACTCAACAACAGGGCGGTTACCAGGAAAAAAACCGGCAGGACCGACAGGGATTTACGCGGTCTCATCTTCAACCTTCCCTTTTTGCTATTATTATTGGTGGCGTTTGAAGAAACGTCCCGAGCAGCATGTTCTTTCATGCTTTATAGGTTTTCTCGACTTAATGGCGGATGCGCTTGAGCACGCGCGGGTAACATGATTGAGCGTCGTCAAGGGAAGCCGGCGGTCGGGAGAGGGGTCTGGGAAGCGAGGCAAGCGGGCATCACGGGAGTCGCCGCGACGGTGCCGGTGATGCGCGCGCATGAAACGGGGAAAAGGGATATGGAAACGAGCGAAAGCCCGCGGGCGAGCGTGATCATCGCGAACTACCGCGGAGAGGAGTTGCTCCCGGCCTGCCTTGACTCGGTCATGGCGCAGGAGGCGGACTTCCCCTTCGAGGTGATCGTGGTCGACGACGGTTCCGACGACGGCAGCGTGGAGCTCGTCGCCAGCCGCTATCCCCAGGTGGAGGTGGTGGCCAACCGCAGGAACCGCGGCCCCGCGGCGGCCAAGAATATCGGAGCCGCGGCGGCGCGAAGCGAATACATAGCTTTCCTGGACAACGACGTGGAGCTTCACCCCCGCTGGCTGCCCGTGATGCTCGGGAGGATATCCGGACCCGGGGACGGCCTGGGCGCTTGCGCGTCCCACATCCTGCTCAACGGCTATCGCCCCGTGCTCAACAGCACGGGGGGGATGATCAACCTCCTGGGATATGCCTGGGACCGCGGGATATTCAACGAGGACACGGACACCTACTACCACAGCCCGCGGGTGATGTACGCGTGCTCGGCGGCCATGATGACCAGCAGGCGTGTCTTCGAGGAGGTGGGGGGCTTCGACGAGCGCTTCCGCTACCTCTTCGAGGACGCCGACCTGGGCTGGCGCATGAACATCTACGGCTACGAGGTCTATTACGAGCCTAGGGCGCTGGTCAAGCACCTCCTCTCCTCCACCATGGGGGACAGGCGGCTGCGCAACCTCTACCTCTACGAGCGCAACCGGCTGCGCGCTTTGGGCAAGAACATGGAGGCGGAAACCCTGAGGCTGATACGCCGGGAGGCGGCGTTCTGGCTGGGGCAGCGCATGCGCGCGGAGTTGGGGAACGGGTTGACGATGCGGAAGAAGGTGATCCTATCTCTGCGCATGGCGCAGGCCCTGGCCTGGAACCTGGTATTGCTGCCCGACACCCTGCGCCGCAGGCGCCAGATCGCCGAACGCCGGGTGATACCCGACCGCCAGCTTGTCAGCGAGGGCGTGCTGAGCCCCCAGATCGGGGAGCCGCCCATCGGCGAAGATCCGAGGGCGGTGATCGACGAGAATGGCCGGGAAGCCATGGCCGGAACCCTGCCCAGGAAGCTGAACATGGCACGCATGAAAGAGGGGGTCCTGGGCCCCGGCTGGTATGGGAAGGAGATCGACGTGCGGGGGGTGGCATTTCGCTGGACCGGCGAACGCGCTTCCGTTCTCCTCAGGGCGGGGACGAAGAGGCGCCAGCTCTCGATACGCACGGTAATGT
>CAZQFX010000261.1:0-2043 GCA_964592775.1 uncultured Actinomycetota bacterium | reverse complement strand
CGGGCTCCGTTGCATCAACTGCTCGGCGGGAAACGGCTCCTGCCCTCTGGCGCACTTCCTTCAGCGCCTCGCCGAAGCATCGTATGGCGGCAATGATGTCCGCGAGGGCATCCAGTGGTCAGCGGAGGCTAACGCTCGGCCCGTTGAGCGGCATCCCTAAACGACCCACTCGCCCTTGCCCCTTGTCGGTGCCCGCCTCTTTGCGCGAGGCGAGAGACGATCCCCGATATGCTCTTTGACATCCCGCGTCAGCCTTGTCGAACCCCTCCAAGGTTTTTCACAAAATGCCGGACCATTTGCTGGGAACCAGGCTTGCGAGCGAGGACGCCATGGCCGCCTTGAGCAGATCGATGAGTATGAAAGGTTTCACCCCGAGCTCGAAGGCGAGAGAGGCGCGGGATCCTTGCACGCTCAGCCAGACGCCGAGCCATGAGGTTCCAGCGGCATATACGATGGCAATTCCCGCCAAGCCGGCGGCCAGATAGCCCAGGACCGCGATTCGCCTGTGGTACTGCATAAAATTAGCCAGCGCCCTGCTCACCCATCCCGACACAAACGCCGCCAGAACAAAGCCCCACAGGTAACCGCCAGTTGCTCCGAAGAGCACCGCCGGACCGGCGTATGGCGGGGCGGCAAAGAAAGGAGCGCCACACAAGCCCATGGCCAGATACATCAATTGCGACGCAGCGCCCCAGAATGGACCCAGGACCATGCCCGCCAGCAACACAAACAGGACCTGCATGGTTACCGGAACGGGCGAGAGCGGAATTCGTATGACCGCGCCGATCCCAGTAAGGGCGGCAAAGAGCAGCGCACGCGCCAGCATCTCCCCCTCTATATGTGTGACTTGTGCGACTTTCACTGCAACGCTGCCATTTTTTCGTGTAAACACTGCTACCTACCGTCCTTCCCATTGGAGTTCGACTTTACTATTATTTGCCGCATTTATCATATCAGATTCCGAGCATCGGCCGAAACCCCTAAGTCCGGCATAAACAAAGGGTGTCAAGGAGCCAAGCCCCCTATTTTTCCTACGAATGCCACATTCACTCATGCCGTTTCCATACTCCTTGCACCATGATACAGCCACGGAGAATGTACCGCCACTAACCCAAAACCCGCATGAATACATGACAATAATCCAAGCAATACAAGGATAATCCTCCCCCGGTGTCGAAATATTTGGTAAATACAGGCAAACCAAATCCCTACTTTCGTAGGATTCCGACGCAGGAGGAGGAAAGATGCCAGTCCCCGTTCAGATGCCCCTGGATTATAGCGTGATCACCCTGGCGGAAGCAGGACCACACCCCGAGATCGTGGCCGACGTCTTCCCCTGGGAGGTGTTCGGAGAGCTGGAGGAGAGATACGAGGAGGCGAGGAGGAAGTACAACCGGCGGGAGACGAAGAAGAGAAAGGGGGAGCTCAAGAAGAAGCGGGGGAGGCCCCCCTCCTGTACGAGGAAATCGCTTGATGTCAGGGAATACGAGCTCGCGCGGTGCGAGTCGGAGGAGCCGGGCGCGGGAGGGGCGCCGGCCTTTCTTTTCCTTTTCCTTTTGCGCTGCTTTCTTCTGGCCCCTTTTTACGAGTGCGAGGGAAGCGCGGAGCATATCGCGAGGGAGCTGGCCCGCAATCCCCGCTTCTCGGAGGTGTGCGGCTTTTCCTACGGGGAGGCTCCCAGCTCCCGCACCCTGCGCCGACATTCGCGCATCATGTCCGAGGAGGGCCTGTGGGCCGAGGTCTCAAGGCTCGCGGTGGAGCACAACCTAAAGGAGAGAGTCATCCCGCGCAAGCCCGAAACCGTGGCGGTGGACACCACCCACCACGACGCTTTCGCCTCCGTGAGAAGGCCGGTTGCGGGCTGTCGGGCATGCGGGCACGCAGGTGTCTGCCCGGATGCCGTCCTCACCTGCGATAAGACCGACATCGTGGCCAAGTCGAGGAACTGGCGCCTGCCGGGGGTGAAGGCGGCGGTTTTGTGCTGTGCCACCATCCCGAGCTCTCGGACGGCTCCTCTACATGCCCCGTAAAGGGGGAGTGCTC
>CAZQFX010000260.1:0-2099 GCA_964592775.1 uncultured Actinomycetota bacterium | reverse complement strand
GTATCCAGGGCAGGGGGGATTTCTTCGCGGGTCCGCCGTACGGGGCGGGCGGAACCCCGGCGCCCATGGGGGGCACGGCCCCTCCCGGCGGCGGCGGCCCGGCCGCCGGAGGCGCGGGAGGCGGAGACGGCGATGGTGGCGGAGCCGCGGCCGCCTGCCCCGCGGCGGCGCCGCAATAGCCGCAGAATTCGCTGTCGTCGGGGATCTCTTTTCCACATTGAGCGCAAAACATCTCATCACTCCTTCAATCCGAGCCCACCGGGCTATTCCACCTCGCCGGATCATAGCCGCCGCCTTATATTATAACCGCCGGGAGTGCCGTACATCCAACCGGCAAAACCGACTCAGGCCCGACCCCTCGGCCTGATTTTTTCGCGGAAGAACTTTTTTGTTAAGGGGGGCGGCGAGTAGTAGAGTAACAACATAGGTTGCTGGACAGTGGAAGAAAGGGGACCTGCCATGGGGATCGCGGAGGAGACGGCCTGGCTTGACGCCACCGCTCTGGCGGAGCTGGTGCGCGGGAGGGAAGTAAAGCCGGTCGAGCTAGCGGAGGCGGCGATAGAGCGCATCGAGAGGTTGAACCCGGAACTCAACGCGGTGATCACCCCCATGTACGGTCTCGGGCGCGAAGCGGCGGCGGGAGACCTGCCGCGGGGACCCTTCACCGGGGCGCCTTTCCTGCTCAAAGACATCCTGGCCTCCCATAATGGTGTGCGCACGTGCTGGGGCTCGGCTTTCGCGCGCGACCTCGTCTCCGGCTTCGACAGTGAACTGGTGGTGCGGCAGAAGAAGGCCGGCCTCATCATCCTGGGCAAGACCAATACCCCCGAGTTCGGCATCCTCCCCACCACCGAGCCCCATCTCTTCGGGGCTACCCGCAATCCCTGGGATACCGGGAGGACCACCGGCGGCTCCAGCGGCGGTTCGGCGGCGGCGGTGGCCTCCGGCATGGTCCCCATGGCCCATGCCAACGACGGCGGCGGGTCCATACGCATCCCCGCCTCGTGTTGCGGCCTCTTCGGGCTCAAACCCACGCGCGCCCGCAATCCCCTGGGACCGGCGCTGGGGGACGCCTTGAACGGCCTTATCGCGGAGCATGCCGTTACCCGCTCGGTCAGGGACAGCGCCGCCCTTCTCGACGCCACCTCCGGTCCGGACCTCGGTGATCCCTACTGGGCGCCGCCGCCGGCACGCCCCTTTATCGCAGAGGTCGGTGCCGACCCTGGCAGGCTGCGCATCGCCTACATGACAGAAGCCCAGGGGGCGGTCGTCCACGAGGACTGCGTGAAGGCGGTGGAGGACGCGGCGGGACTCTGCGCCGAACTGGGTCACGAGGTGGAGGAGAAAGTCCTGGAGGTGGATGCCGAGGCGATGACGCCGCTCCTCATGACCCTGTGGGCGGCGGCGCAGGCATGGACGGCGGACACCCTGTCCATGCTGACCCGTAAGGACCCCACAAGAGATCAGTTCGAGCCCCTCACCTGGGCTTTGATGGAGATGGGGCGGGGAATAACGGCTTCCGGTTATCTGGCCGCGGTGTCGGGCCTGCAGGGAGTCACCCGCGACCTCGCCCGCCAGGCCGAGGGCTACGACCTCTGGCTCACGCCCACCCTGGCCGAGCCGCCGCCGCCGCTGGGGACCTTCGAGTCGCCGGCGGACAATCCGCTCTACGGCATCGCGCGCGCCGCGGGGTTCGTGCCCTTCACGCCCATCTGCAATGTCACCGGGCAGCCCGCCATGAGCGTGCCCCTGTATTGGAACGGGGAAGGCCTTCCCATCGGGGTGCACTTCATCGCCAGGTTCGGAGACGAGGCCACGCTCTTCCGCCTTGCGGCGCAACTGGAGGAGGCGCGCCCCTGGGCCGACCGGCGCCCACCGCTCAGCGCCTGAGCTTCGGGCCTGCCCCGAAGACAGCGGGCAGCATCTTCATCCCTGGTGGTGACGCTGCCGCGCGGAACGGAACCCTGACCGGGACATGTTATTCAACAAGGTTTCTCTCCGAGAAGCGCGGGTGGCTTGACTCAGGCCGAGGGGTCGGGCCTCCCGCTAAGTACTCCGGTCCGTAAATACGGTAACGTATCGAGAGCGTCGCTGCGCCA
>CAZQFX010000259.1:0-2165 GCA_964592775.1 uncultured Actinomycetota bacterium | reverse complement strand
CCCGAGGGCGATGAGCCGGTCGCGGCCGCCGGAAGGGGCGGGGGCCGCGGAGGCACGGACAGAGGCGCATGGGCGACGCCGGCAAGAGATGAAGCAGGAACGCCTGGAGCAACTGGAAAGGATCCGCGCAAAGGCGGAGTACGTCTTCGCCCTCGCCGGTAATCCCAACGTGGGAAAGTCCACCATCTTCAACCGCATCACCGGCATGGGCGTGATGACCGCCAACTACCCGGGCATGACCGTGGAGTTGAACCTCGGCACGACCGAGATGGACGGGCTCAAGATAGGTATCGTGGACCTTCCCGGCACCTACGCGTTGGGCGCCGTATCCGAGGATCAGGTGGTCGCCAGGCGCGGGGTGCTGCAGGGGAAGCCCGACGTGGTCATCGTCATCCTCGATGCCAACAACCTGGCGCGCAACCTCTATTTGCTCCTGCAGTTCCTCGACCTGGGGTGCCCGGTGGTGGCGGCTTTGAACCTGGTGGACCAGGCGGAAAGGGCGGGAACCCATACCAACGTCGAGCTGCTGGCGGAGTTCCTGGGCGTGCCGGTGGTCCCGACCGTGGGCGTACGCGGTGACGGCCTGGACGGGCTCATGCACCAGGCGCTGGAGCTGGCGCGGCGCAAGGATGAATACATCACCATCCCTTTCCTATGCCACGGATATCGAGTCGCGCATCCGCAAGCTGGCGCGGCGCATCGAGAGAAAGGTGGAAGAGCTGCCGTACGGCCTCTCCCCCCGCGCCCTGGCCATACTGCTGCTGGAGGAGGACGAGGAGTTCATCGCGGCCGTGCGGGAGGAGGCGGCGGGCAATGGGTTCGTAGCCTACAGCCGGCAGATAGCGGACGAGATAGAGAGGGAACACGGCGAGAGGGCATCCCTGATCATCGCCCGCGAGCGCCACGGCATCGCGGGGAGCGTGGCCTCCAGCGTCCAGGAACGCAGGGAATACGGACGCCCGGGGATGGGCGAGAGGCTATGGGAATACACCACCTCCTTCAAGACGGGTATCCCCATCCTGATAGCGGTGATGGGGCTGGTGTTCCTGGCCATCTTCTGGGGCGGAGGCGCCC
Organism: uncultured Actinomycetota bacterium; assembly: GCA_964592775.1. GTDB lineage: Bacteria > Actinomycetota > Geothermincolia > Geothermincolales > RBG-13-55-18 > SURF-21. Next base: position 1,091 of record CAZQFX010000259.1, on the reverse strand, counting down.
TGGCGGACCTCTTCTCCAGGTTCTGGGACTCCGTCATAGGCGGCCCTATTACCCGGGGGATCGAGTCACTCCTGGGGGTGAACACATTCTCGCAGTCCCTGGGATGGGCGGTGGATGGCCTGGGCGCCGTATTGGAGATCGCCCTCCCCTATCTGATGGTCTTCTACATCGTCCTCGGCTTCATGGAGGACAGCGGCTACCTCAACTCGGTGGCTTTCCTGAGCGACCGCTCCATGCACCGCTTGGGCCTGCACGGACGAGCGGTCATCCCCCTCATCTCCGCCGTCGGGTGCAACGTGCCCGCGGTAATGGGGACCCGGGTGCTCTCGACGCGGCGGGAGAGGATCATCGCCTGCGTACTCATCGTGCTCGTGCCCTGCAGCGCGCGTGTCGCTGTGATCATGGGCGGCGTGTCGCGGTACGTGGGCTGGGCGCCCGCGCTGCTGCTCTTCGCCATCCTCTTCGTCATCGTCATAGCGGCGGGGTTGTTCCTGAACAAGGTCATGCCGGGTGAATCCGCCGGCCTGGTGATGGAGATGTTCCCCTTCCGCCGCCCCTCCCTCGCGAACGTGCTCAAGAAGACGTGGCTCAGGCTGAAGGATTTCCTCTACATCGCGGCCCCGCTCATCGTGGCCGGCAGCTTCATCCTGGGGCTTCTCTACGAGAGCGGATGGCTGATCCACCTGACCCAGCCCCTTAAACCCCTGGCGGAGTGGTGGCTGGGCATACCTGCCGTGGCCCTTCTCGCCCTCATTCTCGCCTTCCTGCGCAAGGAGCTGGCCCTGGCGCTGCTGGTGGTGCTGGCGGCGCAACTGATCCCTGGCGTGACCGAGAGCTCGGCCCTGCTGGATTTCATGAACAAGGGCCAGATATTCACCTTCGCACTGGTATGCGCCATATACATCCCCTGCGTGGCCACCCTGGCCGTGCTCTGGCGCGAGCTGGGCGTGCGCGATTCCCTGGCCATAACCGGCTCGACAGTGGTACTGGCCCTGCTGCTCGGGGGCCTCTCCCACCTCGTATTGATCTTGCTCTAAATCCCACCTGGGGTCAGCCCTGGAACGGGATCGGGGATTGTATGTTGACGCGAC
>CAZQFX010000258.1:0-2172 GCA_964592775.1 uncultured Actinomycetota bacterium | reverse complement strand
CCGCGGCCGCGCGACATGTATGACTGACCCCAAGGTGCCGAGTTACGCACGGTGGGTTCTCCGGTAGTACCAGCGGCCGTGCAGGTTCTGGTAGAACCACACCATCCTGATGAGCCAGGGTAACCTGGGGATCCAGAAACCGTCCGGCGGGTCCTCGGAAGGTATGGCCCTTCCCAACTGCACGTCCGCTACCGCGATGCCCTCCCCATCCTCGCGCGAGAGGCGTGCCAGCACCTCGCCGGCGGCGTCCACGATCATGGTCTCCCCCAGGTAATAGGAACGGTAGGGCAAGCCGGGGAGGAGGGGCATGTGGCAGGTGAAGTCCTGGGCGTGTGCGGCGTGCACCACCGGCACCCCCAACATGCGGGCCATGCGTACCGGGGTCTCCCGCATGACCTTCAGGTTGCGGCGGTGGGCGTTCGCCTTGCCGGGGATGGGGATGGCTTTGTCGGGCACTGTCCACCAGCAGGAGCCCCCGACCAGGAGGTCCACCTTGCCTCGCAGGCGGCGCACGGTGCGCGTGCGCACGAACTCCCAGCACAGCGCGGCCCCTACCGGCCCCATGGGGGTCTCGAGGATACCGTCGTCCTTACCGCCGCGGTAGTAGCAGTTCTCCCACATGGTGGGCTGGTCCTTGTCGTGGACGGCATAGTCTCCGTCGGGAAAGGCGAGGACGAAGGTGTTGTATGTCTCCCCGCCGCGCGAGGCGATGAAGGAACCGCCGACATGGCCCTGGTGCCGGCGGGCCGCTCCCCGCATCATCTCCAGAGCCGGGCCGTCGAAGGGGAGGGCCGCCTTCAACATGTTGGGATGGAAGGCCACGGCCGAGGTGAAGAACTCGGGCAGGATGACCATCTCGCATCCCATGCCGAAGGCCTCGTCCAGGAGCTCCTCCGCCCGCTTCAGGTTATGATCGACGTCCGCCAACTTCGCGAGCATCTGCACCGCTGCGACCTTCATTTTCACAACCCCCTCCGATAATAAGACCCTGTCCGGCCGGCATTACGGTCATGACCCATGGCGGCGCTTCACCCATGGGTCATGACCAATAAGACCATTCTATTATGCATGTCCATGGTGTCCTCGGCATTTGAACCGCAGTGGTCCCGAAAACGCCGGTCAGGGCAGGATGCCGCCGGAAAGGACCAGGTCGGGAAGTTCCAGAAGGCTGGCGATGACCGCGCAGTCCGGCTTATTGGAGAGGTCCCAGCGGTCGAGGAGGACGGGATAGATGCCCGCCGACCTGGCGCCGAGCACGTCGGCATAATAATGGTCCCCCACGTGGACGGCTTCCGAGGGCTCGGCGCCCACCCTGCCCAGCGCGCTGCGGAATATGGAGGCCTGCGGCTTGATGCGACCCAGGTTGGCGGAGCTGATCACGAAATCCAGGTAACGGCTCAGCCCGAGGTGATGGCAGAGGCCGGGCAGGCGCGCGTCCCAGTTGGAGACGATGCCCATGCGTATGCCCATGCCGTGCAGTTCCCGCATCACCGGCAGCACGTCGGGGAAGAGGGCCCAGCGGTCCCCCCTGCCGAACTCGCCGTAGAGCCGGCGCCCCATGGCCGGGGAGGCTTCCACGCCCGCCTCCGCCATGGCCAGCTCGTACATCTCGCTCCACATGGCCTCGGTCTCTTTCTCCGACGCCCAGAAGGTGTCGTCCGACCAGTACCTCTCCTCGTAGTAACGTTCCGCGCGCTCCAAGCCGCGCTGCAAGTCATCCAGGGAAGGGTGGTAGCCGTGCCCAGCGAGAACTTCCACGCACACCTCCTCCACCGAGGGGTGCGGCAGGAGCAGGGTATTGCCGGCGTCGAAGAACACCGCCTTGATCCCGTTCTCCAAGCTCTTCACCTCCAAGTGTGATTGTATCAGAGCCCGAGGACCTCGGAGGTCGGGGGCGCCGGTCTCTGCGCCCGCGGCGCACCGACATTGCAAGTGGGCATGTCACCGATAGCGTGGGTGGCCGTGAAGCCCCTGGGGTTTCACCTGCGAAACCTGTTTTCGAGCTTCAGAAATCAGGAGCCTGCTGCATAAACATCGTACGAATCCCGCTCTCCCAAAATTGCGGCAAAACAAGCATCCTAAGGGGGGGCGAACGGTCAATAATGGGCCATTTCGGTCTCCCATTCCGCGCATCTCCGAGCGGTTTTCTCCCTAATTATCCACCGGACTAGG
>CAZQFX010000257.1:0-2181 GCA_964592775.1 uncultured Actinomycetota bacterium | reverse complement strand
CTACGACAAGGAGATCAAAAGCATCCTCGCCGACGGCTCCCAGTCCATCCTCCTGCTGCTGCATGGGCCGACTCCGGAATGGGCGCGCGATCCCTCTTACGGCAGCTTCGCCGACTACGCGCCGCCGCGGAACCTGAACGACTGGTACGTCTTCTGCCGCGAGGTGGCCAAGCGGTACGGCGGCGTGGTCGATTTCTACGAGATCTGGAACGAGCCCGGCTGGGACCGCGATGCATATGCATATGATGAGTTCGGCGTATATCACTTTGGTGGCCAGGTGGAGACGGATTACCTGCCCATGCTGCAGCTCGCCCACATGGCCGTCAAGGAGAAAGACCCTTCCGCGCAGGTGATGTGCGGCGCCCTCATCGATACCCTGGACCAGAACTACGCCACCGGCGCCGGCCTGACCCTCAAGCTCTACGACGAGGTGAACCGGCCGGGCCAGGACGTCTCCATCAAGGTCGCCGCGGGCAAGCCCGTGGTGGCCGAGCGCCCCATGTATTTCAACTACAAGGGGATGTGGGACGGGGGGCATAACGTCCTGGGGGCGACGGCTCCCGCCAAACAATGGTATTTCGCCGAGGGCACCACCCGCAGCGGCTTCGAGGAGTGGCTGTGCCTGCAGAACCCCAACCCCGGCGCCATCCAGGTGACGGCCACCTACATGTTCGGCCCCGGCCAGGGAAGCAACGTGGTCAAGACCTACAACCTCCAGCCCAACTCCCGCACCACGCTCATGGTCAACAACGAGGTGGGGCCGGAGAAGGACGTCTCGGTGAAGATAACCTCCGACTCCGATTTCATCGCCGAGCGCCCCATGTACTTCAACTACCGGGGCGCCTGGACGGGCGGGCACAACGTGATGGGAGCGAAAGGCGCCTCGACCACCTGGTATTTCGCGGAAGGCTGTACCGGTTTCTCCATCCAGGAGTACCTGTGCCTGCAGAATCCCAACGCGGAGGGGGTCGCGGCGGAGCTGACCTTCATGATGACCAAGGGCCAGGTGCTCAAGCGCACCGTCAACCTGGCGCCCAACTCGCGCACCACCTTCGACATCAACATGCTCATCGGTTTCCACGGCTCCAGCGATGCCATCGCCATCCATCCCTATAAGAACTACTGGGAGTGGGGGGAGCACTATTCGTGGCTGTCCCAGACCCTGCGCGCGCGCAATATCCGGCACGAGATCGCTGTCACGGAGGTGGGATGGCCCCACTACATGGATACGCTTCCGACGCTGTACAGCGAGGAGAAGCAGGCGGAGGCCATCGGCTTGGTGGGCTTGGGAGAGCTGTTCGCCGCGGGGTGCAAGAAGATCTGGATCTACCGGGATATCGATGAGCCCCCCGGCACGTCGTGGGATCATTGCTACTTCGGTCTCTTCAAGCACACGGGGCAGCCCCATCCATCCTGGTCGATGTACGTGCAATGGCAGCAGCAACTGCCGAGCTATCCCAACCTGCCCTCATCGTTCTGAGATCGGATACGGGCCCGGGCGGGATGGGAAAGCGCGCGGGCGGATGCCAAGGTGATGGGCGGGAAGCGCGTACGGCCGGACGGGATCGTGTGCCCATGTTCCGCCCATATGGAAGGGCAGAGGCTCGATAGGGTCCCCGCTTGCCGCCCCAGGCAGTCTGTTCTTGCCGGGGTTCACGCGATGTCTCGAGATGGATGAAAGCGGGAATGAGCGATGCGCGCGGCTGTTTTCGTTGACCAGCTCTTCTACGCCCAACCCGGCGGCATAGGGACTTACCTGCGCCACCTCGTCCCCGGCCTGGCCGGCCGCCTCGGCGGCGGCTCGCTGGTGCTGGCGCACCACGGGCCGAAGGGGGAGACCCTCTTCCCGGGCCTGGAGGGAGTGGAGGAGGTTCGCCTGGCCGCGCGCCGCGATGTGATGGGACTGACGTGGCACGCCCTGGGCCGTCCGCGCCTGGAGCGCTGCCTGGGTGAACTGGACCTCGTACATACACCCTCCCTGGTCTATACACCCTCCCAAGCCCCCCTGACGGCGACGGTTCACGACCTGTGCATCGTCAAGTATCCGGGGGCCTTCCCCAGCCGGTGGAGGTTGTTCCACCACCGGGGATTGCACATGATCCTGCGGGAGGCGCGCGTGATCCTGGTCGATTCCGAGAGCACCCGTGATGACCTGCGCTCCCTCATGGGCAAGCGAGATCC
>CAZQFX010000256.1:0-2187 GCA_964592775.1 uncultured Actinomycetota bacterium | reverse complement strand
AGGGGATACGGCAACAACGGCGAGGACGGGCAGGAGGGGTGCGTATACCGCAAGGCCGTGGGCACCTACCTGCACGGCTCCCTGCTGCCCAAGAACCCCCGCCTGGCGGACTGGTTCATCCTCCAGGCCTTGCGCCGCCGTCATGACCTCGAGGCGCTGCCGACGCTGGACGACTCCCTGGAAAACGCGGCCCGCCGCGCAGCCCTCGACCTCATATTAAAAGACGGAAGGCTGTTTGGGCCGTTTCGCAAACATCGACACCCATATCAATAGTCCAGCAGATGGGCGGTACCCCCAGACCATCTCCGCGGCCAAGGACGCCTTCACCTCGTCCCCGGCAACTGCCTACATCGTCGTCATCTTCATGATGATCACGTCCTTTGCCGCCGGCCGCTTTCGGCATACGGGAAGCAAACCCGCACCGCCGCAAGACACGCCGCAGGCAAAGATGGGTTAGAATAACTTGTCGAGCGAGGACACGCAAGACCGGTGCGATAATAGGCTTTGTCACGGATACCCGCCGGGAGAGGAGCGTCCGTCATGCGCTACGTGATAATCGGGAACGGCGGGGCCGGGCTGCGCGCCGCCCAGACCATCCGCAAGAGGGACCCCGAAGGGATTATCACCATGGTGGATGGCGAGCGCTACCCTTGCTACTACCGCATGAGGCTGCCGGATTACATCAGCGGCTGGAGGGAGCGGGAGACCGTCTTCGTGGTGGGCGACGGTTTCTATCCCGAAAACGGCATCGAACTCCTGCGGGAGGAGCGTGTCGTCTCGGTGCGCCCGCAGGAACACGAGGTGGTCCTGAAAAAGAACGGTACCATCCCTTACGACCGCCTGCTCATCGCGGCCGGGACGAGGCCGCGCGAGATCTCCTGCCCCGGCGCCTGGCTGGACGGCGTGGTCTACCTGCGCACCCTGGACCAGGCGGAGGACATCATCCGGCGGGGCAAGGCGGCCAGGAACGCCGTGGCCCTGGGAGGGGGGCTGCTGGGGGTGGAGATGGCCCGCGCCTTCAACGAGCTCGGGCTGAAGACCCGCTATCTTATCCGTGAAGACCGCTTCTGGCCCCAAATGCTCGACGCCAGGGGTTCTTCCCTGGTGGAGAAGGTTCTGGTGGAGAAGGGCATCCTGCTTCATAAAGAGGAGGGCATCGAGGAGATCGCCGGAGAAGAGGGCCGGGTGGCGGGAGTCCGGACCAGCGCCGGCAGGGACCTGGACGCGGACCTGGTGGGGATAGCCATCGGGGTCGTCTCTAACCTGGAGTTTCTGGAAGAGAGCGGCATCAAGACGGACCGCGGAGTCGTCGTTGACGAACACCTCAGGTGCGATCTCCCGGATATATACGCCGCGGGCGATATCGCCCAGGCTTACGACAAGGCCAGCGGGGAGCACCGGCTGGTCACCTCCTGGTTGAACACCCAGCGCCAGGGGGAGATCGCGGGCACCAACATGAGCGGCGGCGAGGCTGAGCTGGAGGCGGTCATCCCCTTCAACGTCATCGTCATCTACGGCCTGCCGGTCGCCTCCCTGGGGCTGGACCTCCCCCCCGAGGAGGAGGGCTTCGAGGCGCTCGTCGGCGACTATCCCGAGGACGGCAAGTACCGGAAACTGGTCCTCGAAGGCGGCGTACTGGTCGGCGCCACCCTCATCGGGAACGTAGGCGAGGCACAGTCGTTCGAGTCCCTTATCAAGATGCATGCCGACGTCTCGCCCTACCGCGACCGCCTCTTCGAGCCCGGCTTCGACGCCAGGAAGCTCTTGAGGGAGATAAAAGGCGAGTGAAGCCCGCAGCATCGCACGAAACATTTTTGGGTCTGACATCTGAAGTTGCAGTAGGGACATGAAACGCTGCAGGGATGAAGCTCTTGTGGTAGACCCTAAAAGCCGCAGGCGGACATTGCAATTTTTCGGGTCGGACCCTGGCGCAGTGGGGACATGAAGGGATTGCCAGGGAGCCCTTGGGGCCAGTCACATATGTCGCGCGGCAGCGACACCACCGAGAATGAAAATATCACGGGACTGAGGGCACGACACATGGTATCGGGGAATCCCACCTGGGGTCAGCCCTGGAACGGGATTCATACCTTCCAGTCCCACCTGGGGTCAGCCCTGGAACGGGATTCATACCTTCCAGGCATAACATATGGTATCGAGGAATGTGGTTTTCAGGGCAGTTTTCCA
>CAZQFX010000255.1:0-2187 GCA_964592775.1 uncultured Actinomycetota bacterium | reverse complement strand
TGTGGCCACGAGTTTGCGCGCCAGGGGCGCCAGCTCCTCGAAGTCCACGTCCCAGATCCAGGAGACGTCGCGGCCGTCCGCGATGCGGTCGTTGAGGGCAGCCAGTATCGCGAGCCCCGTGCCCTCACTTTGAAGGGTGCGGATTACCTCGTTGAACCCGGTGGGATTCTTGGAAAGCACCAGGAAGAGAGTGCGGCCGCCGATGGGGATGCGCTCGCCGCGCCCGAAGGCGGTGCTGTATCCCTCCACGCCCTTCTCCACCGCCTCCTTTTCTAATCCGAGGAGCTGGGCGCCCGCCGCAGCCGCCAGCAGGTTGTGGACGTTGTACAAGCCAGGCAATCCCAGGAAGAGGTCCGTTTCCCAGAGCGGGGTGGAGACGCTGATCCGCGAGCCGCTGGTCCCCGAGAGCTCGATATATGTGGCGGCGAAGTCCACGGAGGGACGGGAAGAGCCGCATCGCGTACAGGAATATTTTCCCATGTGCCCGAAGTAGTTGGCCTCGAAGTCCAGGGGCGACCCGCAATCCCGGCAGTGCTTGGAATCGGCGGCGTGCCGCAGGCCCGCCTCGGCGATGCCCGTGTACTCGATGCCGTAATAATAGATGCGGGCCGGACATTCCCTGCCCAGGGAGGCGACCAGGGAGTCGTCTGCATTGAGAAGCACCAGGGCCTCCGGGTCCAGGTCGGACAGCGCCGCTTCCATCTTGCGCGAGAGCGACTCCAGCTCCCCGTAGCGGTCGAGCTGGTCGCGGAAGAGGTTGGTGATGACGACCAGGCGGGGACAGAGGCGCTTCGCCGCCGCGGGCAGGGTCGCCTCGTCCACCTCGAAGATGCCGATATCGCCCTGCGGCCTTCCTGCGCGGTCCGAGGCCTGGGCCATGGCGGCGGTGATGCCGGTCATGAGGTTCGCCCCCACGCGGTTGTGTACAGGTCGCATCCCCCCCGCGCGCATCATCCCCGCGAGCAGGTTGGAGGTGGTGGTCTTGCCGTTGGTGCCGCTTACGAGCACGCATCCCTTGTCCAGGAAGGAAACCATCTCTTCCGGCGCGCCCGGGTGCATGCGCAGGATGACCTTGCCCGGGAAGTTGGAGCCCGCGCCCGTGCCCAAGCGGCGTGAGAGGCGGGTCACCGCCTTGCCGGCGGCTACCGACGTGGCCAGTCGGGCCTTTTTCGGTTTGCCTTTCATGGGTCTATTGTATAGAAGTCCCACTATGGGGTCAGGCCCGGAAAGGGATCGGGGTACTCATGCCTCGCCCTCCGCTTTTTCGTCTGTCAGGGCTTCCTCCGCGTCGGGACTGGCCGTCTCCGCCGCGTACTCTTCCCTTCCCCTCATGAAGATGTACACGAGCACCGCTGTGAGAAGCGCGAAGAAGACGATGGAACCCTGCCAGCCGAGCATGAAGGAAAAGGAGGTGGCGAGGGCGACGACCGCGCAGGCGGTGAGCACCCCGAAGAAGATGAAGAGCAGAGCGACGCCGTTGGGGATCCCGAACACGAAGGCGGCTACCGCTCCCGACCACGCACCCGTCACTGGGAGGGGGATGGCCACGAAGATCATCAGGGCGAACTCCTGCCACCTCTCGAAGGACCTGGAATGCTTGCGGCGGGTGCGGGCGAAGAGCCAGGTGAAGAAGCGGTCCATGGTCCTGGAATGCCTGCTCAGCCAGCGGGAGAAGGGGTCCAGGAACCAGAGGATGAAGGGGATGGGGATCATGTTGCCGATGACCGCGAAGAGGGAGGCCTCCCATACCGGCATGCCCAGGGCGACCCCGGCCGGTATGGCGCCCCTGAGCTCGAATATGGGGAGCATGGCGACGATCAAGACCACCAGCTCGGGGGGAAATCCCCCCATGGCCTCCCTGAAGCGGTCTGCCAGGCCGGCGTAGGGCATCGATCTGAGCAATATGTTGTTGATGGTGCCATACAGTCTACCCAACATAACGACTAATGATATTACGGAACACCCCACGCTTCAATCAGTTTTGCTGGCTCTTGCATGAGAGGCGGGTTGAGAAGATAAAAGAGAACGTGAGATCGGACCTTATCTCGAAATCGCGTTTTCAGCATCATGGGCACCCGGGAGGCTGTCGCACAAACCCTGCGTCAGACATATTGCCCTCCACGTATTCACCGAACTCACATTCCGCGCATCTCCGGGGGGTTTTCTCCGAATTAAGTTACCAGCTCA
>CAZQFX010000254.1:0-2212 GCA_964592775.1 uncultured Actinomycetota bacterium | reverse complement strand
CGGTGATGGCGGCGGCATCGCGGCCGAACCGGGGAGGCCGCGAGCGGCGGCACCTCCGCCGGCGGCGAGGTGGGCGCGGCGGCGGAATTCAACCTGCCCTTCACCTATAACCTGAACAACGTGAAGCTGGGCTCGGCTACCGACTACCTGCTCCTCAACGGCCAGGTGGGGCTGGGGATAGAGGTGGTCTTCAACGTGGACATCGACGTACAGTGGCCGTCGGTGGACTGGGAGGTCACACAGGACCACTGGTATGACCTGCCGGACGTCGACGTCGACGTCACGCCCCCCTCGGTGAAGCTGAAGAGCATGGAGTTCAGCACCACCTTCTCGGAGACGGTCGACCTGGACATCACCGCCAACATCAACCTCGCGAGCCTCGACTACGAGAAATCCCTGGTCGAGCACGAGTTCGCCCCCGTCACCTTCGCCATCGGCCCCGTGCCGGTGGTGCTGGTGCCCTACGTGGACCTGCACGTCGGGGCCGAGGGCCAGGTCTCGGCGGGCATCACCTTCGGGGTGGTGCAGAAGGGGAGCGTGTGGGCGGTGGGGGAGAACGGCACCATGCTCTTCAACGACGGCACCTGACGCAGATGGCTCCCGTCCTTCGGTCTATGGCGCCTCGCAGAGGATGGAGATGACCTGGGGGACTTTCAGGTAGTGCCGGTCCGTCGTCAGCAGCTTCAATCCATGCTGCATGGCCGAGGCGGCGATCCACAGATCGTTGGTGGGGATAGGCGCGCCGGCGTTCCTGAGATAGGCGAAGATGGTGGCGTAGCGCTCCGAGGTCTCGGCGTCAAGGGCGATGGTCCTGACCCTGGGGGAGGTGAGGAGATCCTCCAGCGCCCGGCGGTTTTTCTTCTCCTGCGCGCCGAGCTTGAAACCGGCGAGCAGCTCCCCTATGACCACGGCGTTGAGGAAAAGCTCGTCGGCGAAGCCGACGTGCCGCCCCACCTCCTCCTGCCCCCGGAAGAAGGCCGAGACGGCCGACGTATCGAGCATCAATCGGTTTTCCTCCACAGCCCCAGGTCCACCTCCCGCTGCAAGTCGAGGTTCCGGTCGAACTCCTCCCCCTCGGCTTTTTTCCACACGCCGAAGAGGCCGTCCAGGTCGCGATAGGCTTTCTTCTTCGTCCTCGCCCCGCCCGGGGTCTCGGCGGACAGGAGCGAGACGACGGCTTTATTGACGCTTATCCCCTTGTCGGCGGCCTCTTTCATGATCTTTTTCTCCACTTCCTCGGGGAGCCCGCGTACCGTGAACTGTCTCATCTTCCCGCCTCCGATGAATCATAATTAGAAACAATATGAATCTATTATTGCATCACTATTCGCCGGAGGTCAACGTTGCATCCGGCCCGCTTGGTTGGGCAGATAAAAGCTTATTCAGAAAATATATGAATAATATAACATATAAATGTTATATATATCAAGAAGGCGAGCGCCGGGACAGCAAGCAGGAGATAAGACCACGCTATCGGCTCGAGGGACCTTGATCGTCAATTCCGGGAGCCCATTCCGAGGCTCGACTCCTCGGCCTATTGAGAGCGTGAGCGAAGTGGCCACAAACATCATTACGAGCGTGAGCGAAGCAACCTCTATCGACCACGTCTGTCCTTATTGAAGGCACCGGTTGTTTGACCACATCGAATCATAGCGGGGGTGGTTCAACATCCCTGCTCGCGCCGGCAGGTGAGAGCGGGCGCTATGAGGTTGATGCTTCGTCGGCTGCGCCTCCTCGTGACGACACATGAAGAGGGGTCGGGCCCATTCCGAGGCTCGACCCCCGGGAACGACCCTCGGGGATTCCGCCGTCCGGAATCGAGGAGGGAGTGGGGGATTACCCTCCGGGGAATCGGGGGGTTTCACCTATTGCCAGCACAGCCTGGTAAATCATAGTATAACCATACTGTTTCGGCACGTATGTATAATCGGCAGCTCAGAAGGAAACGTGGTAGCATTTAATCCCGGCACTAGGGCACTGCCGCATATCCATGGGAGAGAGCGATGCGGTCGGAGGGGCTTGAGTATTCTCACATCCGCAGTACTTATGTCGCGTTACACGCGGCGGGTCTTTCCAACGTTATCCCTGGTGGTCGTATCTGATGGGAAGGCTTCGAGCAACGCGGATCGGGGTGGTAGAGGTTGCTTCGGCGCCGTCCCCAGCGCCGGGGACGGTGTCACGCGATAACGTTATAGGGGTAGTTTTAACGGCG
>CAZQFX010000253.1:0-2213 GCA_964592775.1 uncultured Actinomycetota bacterium | reverse complement strand
GAGGGCGGCGTAGAGCGTGGTGGTCTTGCCGCTGCCGGTCGGCCCCGTGACCATTATGGTCCCGTAGGGCTTGTGGAAGCTGCGCGAATAGACCTCCAGGAGGTCCTCGCTGAAACCCAGTTCCTCGAGGCTCATCAGCGATGCGCTCTTGTCCAGGATGCGCAGCACCACTTTCTCGCCGTGGATGGTGGGAAGCGACGCTACGCGGATATCGATCACCTTCCCCCTGATGTCCACCGAGGCCCTGCCGTCCTGGGGGAGGCGCTTTTCCGCGATGTTCATGTCGGCCATGACCTTCACCCTCGCCACTACCCCGGAGTGGATCTGCTTGGGGTTTCTCCTGATCTCGTGCAGCACGCCGTCGATGCGGAAGCGCACGCGCACGTCGTTCTCCATGGGCTCGATATGCACGTCGCTGGCGCGGTCCGTTACCGCCTCGGATATCAGCAGGTTCACGTACTTCACTATAGGTGCGTCGTCGACATCGGCCCCCTCGCCGACCTCGGGCCTTTCGCCCTCCAGGCTCTCGCCCGAGAGGTCTACATCGGAGTCGGTGCGGCAATAGCGGTTGATGGCGGCGTCGATGTCTTCCTTGGTGGCGACCAGCGGGTCTATCTGCATGCCGGTCATGATGCGTATATCGTCGAGGGCGAAGACGTTGGTCGGGTCGGCCATGGCGACCATCAGGCGGTCCCCGTTGAATCCGACGGGTATGAGCGAATAGCGGCGCGCTACTTCCGCATCCACCAGGGAGGAGGCAGCTATGTCCACGTCGAAATTCGCTAGGTCGATATATTTCAGGCCGATCTGCCGCGCCAGGATCGAGGTCAGAGCGCCCTCGCTCACCATCTTCATGTCGATGAGCACCCTGCCCAGGGACTCGCCGGTCTCGTTCTGGCGTTGCAGGGCCTCTCCGAGTTGCTCCTCGGTGATGATCCTGTTCTTTATGAGTATCTGTCCCAGCCTCTCCTTGTTGGGCTTCTGCATCTCCGCCCACCTCTACCCGTTCCATGCCTTCACGGTTTCGCGGTATGCCTCCCGCATCCTCTGCAACGACGGCTCACGCCCGGTCCACAGCCTGAAGGATGCCGCGGCCTGGTGGAGGAGCATACCCTCGCCGTCAACCGCCTTCGCTCCCCGTGCCGATGCTTCCTTCATGAAGGCCGTATCGGCGCCGTACTTCAGGTCGATCGCCCATTTATCCGCCGAGAAGTTCTCGTAATCCAGGGGCAGTTCTTTCCCGTCGGAACCGGCCAGGGGGGTGCAGTTCACTACTATCTCGCACTCCTCCAGCACGCGTGATCCTTCGAGATCGAACGTCCTTACAGATATCTCGGTAGAGGGGGTTGCCCTCTTTAACAGCTCCACCGATCTCGCCGCCCTGTCGCGCGAACGGTTCATGACGAATATGCGGACGGCTCCCTCTTCCGCGAGAGCGAGAGCCACTGCGCGTGAAGCTCCACCCGCGCCCACGAGCAGCACCGAGGAGCCCGATGCGACTATCCCCGCCTCCGCGAGGAAAGACATGAACCCCTTGACGTCGGTGTTGTACCCCATCAGGAGGCCACCTTCCCGCACCACCGTGTTAACCGCGTCCAGCTTCGCCGCCTCTCCGCGCAATCCGTCGAGATGATATACGGCTTCCGTCTTGTACGGTATGGTGACGTTGAAACCCGCGAATCCCAGGGCCCTTAAGCCGGTTACCGCGCGCTCCAACTCGCCCGGGGGGACGCGCAGGGGTACGTAGAGCCAATTCAGGTCAAGATCCTCGAAAGCGGCGTTATGTATCGCCGGTGAAAGGGTATATTCCATGTCGTGGCCGACGATGCCGACCATCCGCGTCTCGCCGTCGACTCGCAAATCACACCTCCGGAGCTGCTCTTGCCGGATCCATAATACCAATTATCTGCCAATACACTGGTGTTCCTCAATCCCGGGTTTGCATGAGACCGCTCAGAACGGGGCGAACGATACGGATCACTTGTCGAGCGTCTTGAGGATGTCGTAGAGCAACCCCAGCAGGACCTTCTTGACGTCTTCCTTCTCGGTAGCGTTACAGGGGATCACCTGTATGTCACCGTCGATGTTCATTTCCCGCCTTATGTGCTCCAGCGCTCGCGCCGGATCCTCATCGGGTATCCTGGTCGCACCGATGACATAAGGAGCGTCCGAGAGGGTGGCGAAGAACTCGAGGATCCGTTTTCCCTCCGTGT
>CAZQFX010000252.1:0-2251 GCA_964592775.1 uncultured Actinomycetota bacterium | reverse complement strand
GCGAGAGGGCGTCGTAGGCGTGGCGGGTCACGATGGTTCCGCCGCCCTGCTTCTCCACTATCTCCTGCGTCTTGTTCCCGGCATGGTCGTAAGTATAGCGCTTCACCGCCCCCTCCGGGTCCGCCTCGGTTATCACCCGGCCCGCGAGGTCGTATTCCTTCTCCGTGCCGGGGCCCGAGCCGGGGGGCCGCTCATGGGTGCGGTTGCCGGAGCCGTCGTAGGCGTAGGAGGTCAGGACCCGGCGGGTCTCCAGGCCCCCGTCCGCCCTGGCGTAGGTCAGGAGCTCTGAGCGGGAGGTCTCCCGGAAGAGGGCGTCGTAGCCGTAGGTGAGGGCGTTCTTCTCCTCTCCCGCGACCACCAGGCATTCGCTGGCGGGAAGGCCGTTGGTGGTCCAGGTGTAGCGGCGCCTCTCCAGTTCGCCCGCCGCGAGGTTGCCGTATCCGTCCGCGCTCTTGGGGCCGGTGGTTACTCTCTCGTACAGGCGGGGGGCCTGGTATCCGATATCGTGGTAGGTGTAGTCCACCCGCAGCTTGTGGGCCGCGTAGGCGGGGATGGGGGTAAAGGAGTAGGCGTAGGTGTAGTTGACGGCGTCCCCCTGCCTGGCCGCGGTGAGCGTGCCCAGCTCGGCCGAGGTCTCCCGCCGCACCTGGCCGTCGTCATGGTAGGAGGTGGTGCGGCGCTCGTAGTAGGTGGCGCCTCCCTTCTTATGGTGGGAGAGGTACTCGGCCACGGGCTTGGAGCGGGCCAGGCCCGCATGCGTGTAGTCCAGCCACCTCTCCTGGGCGTCCGTGCCGTTCAGGCTGTAGGTCTCGTCCCTGAGCAGGTCGCGGGTGGCGGCGGGACCGCCCGCGGGATAGTAGGAGTAGGCGGTCACCGCCCCCGAGGGCTCGGTCTTGCGCACGATGAGGGAGTCGCGGTGTTCCATGAGGGTCTCCGCCCCGCGGGGATCCACTATCCTCGCGCACTGGCTGTCCTGGTTGTAGTTGTACATCTGCAAACTGGAAACGCCGCTCTGCTATATTGACTTGCCCGTGGTGTTCTCCGTAATCTTCGCCTCCCCTGTATACGGATCAACATGTATCTGAAGCAAGGCCCCCACCTCGCCGGGGCTGAAGGCCTCTCGATAACTGATTACCCAGCACTTGTCAACCCCATCAGCCCCGAATCCTATCTGACAATCCGGATAGCTATCCCTGAAGGCAGCACCACCGTTCGCGTTCGCTATCTCCAGGGCTTGAGGTGAGTCAATAAGCCAGGGGTTGGGATCAAGGCGGCCCCTGTAGATATTAATATATCCTTCACTGAAATAGACTATGTCACCCGAAGTCCTTTCTATTTCTATAGCAAGATCCATCTCTGGGTATTGTTTTTCAACATACCGAAGGCACCCGCTACCATAGCTTGGATTCGGGGCAGTAAAGCTGAAATAAAAAGTTAGATCATCTGTGGTTGAAGCACTCATAGACCCTAGGTATGAATCCTCATTCCACTCCGTCGCCTTGGCCTGCGCTATCTGGTAGGCCTGGAGCATGGTAAGGGGCGGGGGATCCTCCTGCTCCCTTGAGGTCAGGGCCTCGGCGAGCTTCTGGGGATCTCCCCTAGTGGGAGGTTCGGTCTCGTAGTCTCCGCTGCCGTTTCCGCCGCACGAGAGATTGGCGAACATAAGCGAGAGGGTGAGCAGAAGTATAAAATGCTTCGTTTTCATGGGAGTTCTCCTCCGGAAAGTAACATATAGCTGCACTAGTCCTCTATCTGATCATATTGTAATAGACGTAGCCGGCGGTGTTCCAGTAATTCATGGCCGTGCTGGAACCCTGGATCTTCATATTCAAATCAGCGAAGCTCGATGACTGGCCAACCCAATTGACGATAGCTCCGTAGTTGTAAGAGGTGATGAGGAGGTAGTCCATCTGGCTCTCCTGAAGCCCTTGCTGGTAGCCAGCGGCATTCGCCTCGATGAATTTCTGGTTCAGCGCCAGGTTTGCGGCAGCCATCTCTATGGAGAACGCAGGGGACGAATGCAGCAGGTTGGCCAAGGCGGAGTTTTTTTCCTTCTCCGGGAGGTTCAGGAATATGTTGGGGTCGAAGGAAAAGGGGATGCCTTCGTTCTTACCTTCCGTTAAAATGGAATTTGCTGTCAGTAAATTTGGTTCTTCTCCGAGAAGTGTGGGTGGCTGTGGAGCCTATGGGGTCAGACCTTGAATTGTTAACTCTGAAGAAACAGCAGGTCAAAGAGCATATAAACCGGCAG
>CAZQFX010000251.1:723-2259 GCA_964592775.1 uncultured Actinomycetota bacterium | reverse complement strand
TTCTCAATGTCCGTACCGCGCGGCGGTCCGATCCGGCGGTCGCCTTCCGCGCTCTCCCCGGCCACCGGGGCCGCTATACCTCCCGCAGGACCTTCCGATACACTGCGATCGTCTCCCTCGCGGTTTCCTCCCACCTGAACCTCCTCGCCTGCTCGCAGCCCCTCTCCTTCAGCTCCCCGCGCAGCCCGTCATCCTCCAGCACCTTGCATATGGCGCTCACTAGCCCCGCATCGTCGTCGGGATCCACCATCATGCCCGCCTCCCCCACTACCCCCGGGAGCGATGCCGCGTTGCTGGTGACGACCGGGCAGCCGCAGGCCATGGCCTCCAGCGGAGGCAGCCCGAAGCCCTCGTAGCGGGACGGGAAGACGAAGAGGTCCGCCGCGTTGTAGAAGACAGGCAAGGACTCCTCGGGTACATAATCGAAGAAAAGCACGTCGTCCCGCAGGCCGAGCCGCCGTGCGAGGTCCACGAGTTCCTCGCGCGCTCCCTTCCACTGCGGCCTGCCCACCTTCAACAGCACGACATCCTTGCGCTCCTTTTTCACGCACGCAAACGCCCGCAGGAGCAGGGGAAGGTTCTTGCGCGGCTGCTCAGAGCCCACGTAGAGGATGGTCTTCATCCCCACCGGGGGAGCGTACATCGGCGGAAGCGATGCCGCCTCCGGCAGTGGCCGGTAGCGCTCGTGGTCCACGCCGAGATATGTCACCTCTATCCTTTCCCGCGGGAAGCCGGTGGCCCGCGCGATCTCGTCGCGCGAGAAACGCGAGATGGTGATGATGCGGTCCGCCTTGAGCATACCGCGCAGTCCCATCCTCACCATCGTCCTGTCGCTCAGGGGGTATTCTTTCTGGAGAAACGGGTAGATGTCGTAGCAGGTGACGACCGACGGACTCATGCCCATGTAGTTGAGAAGGTGGGCCTGGATATGGGAGCAGACATGTTTGACGCTGCCCTTCCTCTTCGCGCGCGAGACGACGAAGGGGTAGTAGAAAAGCCCCACCAAACGTTTCAACGTCGTCGCTCCCAGGCCCGCCCGGTAGTCGATGAGACGCCCGTCGACCTCCCGTGCAGCGTGCGTGATGATCTCCCCGGCATAACGGTGCATGCCGTTCATCTCGTCATCCCGCCTGCCGAGGATGTAGTCGACTTCCAGCCTCTCCATAAGACAACCCGTTCCTTTATCAAGCTGCGCACCGTCCACGCCAGGCGTGTCCGTGCACGCGGCCCGCTTATCTAGCTGTCGGCGCTTGTGCCCTCCCCGCTCCGCCTGCGGGGCTTCAACCCCTCATATATTCCTTTCCTCTTCAATAGTACATGCAGGGGGGGCAGGGCGGTCACGGCGGCGATGATGAGGGCAGAGTTCAGCGTGTTTATATCGATGCCGAGAAGACGGTTGCAGAAGAAGAAGGCGACCGAGAGCAGGGCGATGGAGAGAGCGAAGGAGTAGGCAATCCTCTCCAGGGCCTCCGCCTCGCCCTTGGCGTAGAAAACCCAGGTCCACGCGAAACCGGGCAAGAAAAGGACAAACAGCGC
>CAZQFX010000251.1:257-700 GCA_964592775.1 uncultured Actinomycetota bacterium | reverse complement strand
GATACCGGATCCAGCGTCCTCACTCCCCTTCCAGAACGTGCCTGTAGAAGGCTGCGTAGTCCTGCGCTATCTTCGGCCAGGCGTATCCCCTGGCCGTCTCCGCCGCCCGTTCCCCCAGGCTCTTCCTCATCGTGGCATCGTCCAGCACTTCTCCCATCACGCGCGCCAGGTCCCCGGACACCTCGAGGTGGGCGAGACGGGCGTTGTACCCGTCCCGGGTGTAATCGGTCTGCCCTCCCCGCGCCGAGGTGACCACCGCCTTCGCCGCCGCCATGGCCTCGAGTATGGAGATGCCGAATCCCTCGTAGACGGAGGGGAACACGCAGAGGTCGCAGGAAGCCAGATATCTCCTGAGCTCATCGTCCGAGACCGCGCCCAGAAAGGTGACCCCGCCTGCGATACCCAGTTCCCGGGCGAGCTCCCGGTAGCGGGAGATGCCGATT
>CAZQFX010000251.1:0-247 GCA_964592775.1 uncultured Actinomycetota bacterium | reverse complement strand
CCTCAGGGCCCTCGCCCCCGATATACAGGTGCACGCCTTCCCTTTCCCGCGCGCAGGCGGCGAAAGCATGCAGCAGCTCGGCAACCCCTTTCTTGTCGTACAAACGTCCCCAGAAGAGGGCGTTCACCGTTCCCTGCAGGGAGATGCGCTCCCCACCGCCCCACTTATCCGCATCGATGCCGTTGGGCAGGACCTCCACCGGCGCCAGGCCGTGCGCCTGCACGATATCGCGCATATAGCCGCTATT
>CAZQFX010000250.1:0-2346 GCA_964592775.1 uncultured Actinomycetota bacterium | reverse complement strand
ACCGACCTCGTGCTCGAGGGAGCCTCGGGGCGTCTCGTGGCGCTGCACGACGGCGAAGAACTGGTGCGCAGGGAGGCCGCCAGCGCCATCAAGAGGAGCGACAACACGGGGGCGCTCATCGCCTCCTTGAAAAGCGAGAACGAGGTACTGCGCGCGGGGGCTGTCGAGGCTCTGGGGGAGCTCGGCGACTCCATCTCATGCGGGCTCCTTATCCCATGCCTCAAGGATGGTTCCTCCCGGGTACGCGCCGCCGCGGCCCAGGCCCTGGGCAAGCTCGGGCAATCCCGCGCCTCCATGCACCTCATCGAAGCGCTCGGGGACGAGAGCAGCTCGGTACGCATCAACGCCGTGGAGGCGTTGGGCCGGGTAGGCGATACGGGAGCCCTGGAGGTGCTGAAGTCGCTGGCCGAAAAAGGCGACATGGACGTCAGGCAGGAGGCCTACCGTTCCCTGGAGCAACTGAAGAGGCGGACGGGGAAGGAATAGGCGCCGGCACCCCGTGGCCAAGTCCCCGGCGTAACGGTATGTTCATCCGTCTGTCTGGAGCGGTCCTTCCGGCGCGCCAGGCGGCGAGCCCGGCCTCCTCCGGCAGGGGTGAGAGCAGCATCGCGGCCTCAACTTCCTCGGGTGAGAAAAGCCTGCGCAGAATGTCGATCTCCACCCCGGAAGCGGTGGCCGGCACTCCCAAGGGAAAATCGTCAAGGAATTCTCGCAGCTTACGATAGATGATCTCCATACCGGTCTTGTCCTCGCGTTTTTCCTCTATCTTCCTTCCTCCATCCCGCGGTCGTCACAACCATCGATATATCATGTCACCTGAGCCCTTTCTTCCACCCTGAAGAGGCGGGGATCACCAGTTTGCCCGTGGGGTCACAGGACCTGGGCCACAAGCGCGAAGGGCTGGGGGGAGAAGGGGGTGCTCCAGGCGCCGAGCTCGATAGTGTAATCGCCCGGTTTGGCCGAGATATCCACCACCACCCTCTCCACGTTGTTCAGGGGGTCCCGCGAACTCCTGCCGTTGGGGTAGTAGACGTTCCCCTCCGGGCCGGTCAGGCGCAGGTCGAGGTCGTTGACGAGATGGAGGCGCGCCTGGGGCAGCGAGGGGTAGTCGGTCCACGCCAGGGTGACCCTCAGCTCGCTTCCCGAAGCGACCTCGACGCGATAGACGCGTGACTCCCCCAGGCGCATCCCCTCCGCGTCGTCCAGGATCTTGACCCATGAGCCCGCGCGCGAGAAGGCATCCAGGTCCAGCCTCCCCCAACCTTCGACCGCGTTCGGCGCGGGGGGTATCTCGGTGACCTTATCCCCATATTGGCCCGGGGCCATCTCCACCGCCCCGTTGACCAGGAAAGCCTTGAGCAGCGCCGCCGAGGGCTCGTTGCCCAGCACCCCGGCCAGGGGTTGGCGCATGGAGGCTAAGCACGCCGCCGCCTGGGCGGCGGCCATGCTGGTTCCGTAAGCCCTTAGCATACCGGGAGATTGTGAGGGCAGCAGGCCCGGCGCCGATTCCGGACCGCCGGAGGCCAGGGTCGGTATATCCGTCGCCGGCGCAACCAGGTCGGGTTTTATCCTGCCGTCCCTGGTGGGACCGCGCGAGCTGAAAGCGGCCATGCCGTTCGCCGCGCCCGTGCCGGGGTCGTCCCGCAGGGGTGCGGCGGGGAACCTTCCCGCGAACATCCCCTCGAGACGGGAGTAGGGCACGGGGGGTTCTCCCGGCACCGCGCTCTCGCAGCCCCCTACGCTCAGTACGTTCTTGGCCGTCGCCCCTCCGAGCAGGTTCCCTTTGTCCACCACGCCGTCCGCGTCGGTATCGGTGCCCTCGTTGCCCGCCGCCTCCACCAGCGCCATGGAAGGGTTGTCCCACGCCGCCGCGTCGCGCTGGAAGGCGTAAATGCCGTAAGCCCCCAGTGATTCCTTTCCCTCGGGCGCGCTGCCGGAGAGAAACACCCTCGCCCCCTTGTTGAAGGCGTCGCCCATCATCTTATAGAGCGACAACGGCAACGGCGGGCAGCCCAGGCCGTAGCCGGTCGCGTAGACCATGATGGACGGGCGGGATGACGGGACGGCGGTCCCCCCCACCGGCGCGGCACCGGAGATGCATCCCGCCACGGCGGTGCCGTGGCCGTTGGCATCCGCGCCGTCGTCCCCCCGCAGCGGTTCGATGGACACGACGTTCGCGGCCAGGGAAGCCGGGAGGCCCTGCATGCCGCCCGTCCCCAGGCCGGTATCGCCCAAGGCGACCATCTCGCCCCCCCCACCTGCGGCCTGCGCGGGGGCCGTTCGCGGCTCGTACAGCCCGGGCTCTCCCGCACCCGCGCCGCTGAGCGTCCCCCCCGTGCACAACTC
>CAZQFX010000249.1:0-2361 GCA_964592775.1 uncultured Actinomycetota bacterium | reverse complement strand
TATTTTATGGTGGACCCCTGCCGATCCCGTTCCAGGGCTGACCCCAGGTGGGATTTCAGGGTAGGGCTGGCCCCAGGTGGGATCAAGAGGAGAAGTCGATGGAGGCCGCTTTTTCCTCCTGCTCCTTCAGCTGCTCCTTGAGCTCCCTGCGGATGTAAGGGTCCTGGCCGTGGAATGGCGCCAGGCTCCAGGTGCTTTCCTCGATCCCCCAAACCTGGCGTCCCGCTTCCAGGTCGCCGCCCAAGGCCGCGCTCACGGCCGCGAATATGGCGTTGTCGTCCCTCAACAACAGGGAGGTGAGGACGTGCTGCGACGATTCCGAGGAGCGGTCGGCACCCACCAGGATGACGAGGATGTCCTTCTCCTCGGCCACCTCCAGCACCTCCGCGTTGAAGGGCCCCGGTGCGCAGAAGATGATGTCCACCCCCTTCTTCAGCGCCTCCTCCGCATACGCCCGGGCTTGCTGCGAGTCCTCCGCCGTCTCCAGGAAATAGCTGTGTGCGCCCCCCTGGGTTGAACCGGCCTTCACCCCCTTGGTGAAACCGCTGTTGTAATAGACCACCAGAGGGTCGTCCTTGGCACCGATGAAGGCGACCAATGGCATGGCATTGGTCAGGGGATGATCGGTGCGGCCGCTCAACCACGCCGCCAGGTAACCGCAGACGTAGGACCCCTCTTCCACGCGGTAGCGTACGAGCGAGGCTTCCCGCTCTCCCGGCACCGGCTGCGGCACTTCGAAGTCCAGGGCTACGGCCGTTATCCGCGTATCCTCGGGCCGCGCGAAGAGCATGTCCAGGGAGGAGTCCTGCCCCAGCGATATCACCAGGTCGTAACCGTCTTCGGCGCCGGAGAACAGCCCCTCGATATCCGCCTGCGATCGCGGGATGACGAAGTCCACGTCGACCCCCAGCTCCGCCTCGATCCTGCGCTGGCCGTACTCCGCCAGGGCGTTGCGCTCCTCCCCCTGCTCGCCGCCTTTGAACCCGACCAGCGCCACGCGGTAGGAGGGTTCCGTCCCCGTACAGGAAGCGGCGGACAGCGCTGGCAAAAACAGGAAGCATGCGAGGGCCAGGGCAGCCAGGCGCGAAGGCCTGGTTCTCATCTATGCGCTCCGATCGCCTGTTTTATACATCCTTCGGCTTTCATATCGCGTCCATTATAGCACCTCATTACGGCTTCGCCTCCAGACGGGAGGCATGGCGTCCAGGAACATCCCCGGCGCTATTGGTGGTGAGGCTGGAGGCAGGGCATGGTGCTACATCCCGCCGCGGTTTCATCGTTTAGTGGGCGGCATGGTGACCAGGAGTATCCCCGAAGCCACCATCACCGAGGCGAGAAGCATGGCATAAGTGACGGGTTCGCCCAGGGTGAAATGGGCGATGATCAGAGCCAGCACCGGCTTGAGGTAGAAGAGGCTGGCGCCCCGGGATGCGGGCACGCGGCGCATGCCCTCGAAGTAGAGGATGTACCCCAGGCCCACCGTGACCACCCCCAGGTAGACGAGCCATGCCCATGCCCGCGGGTTGTACCCCGCCATCTCCCGCCATCCCCCCTGGACGGTGAGCAGCACCGCGAGCAGGGTTGAACCAACGGCCATGGTCAGGAAGGAGAGCACCAGGCTTCCGTAACGCTCGGAATACCTCTTGCCGTAGACGGTATAGACGGACCAGGTGGCGGCGGAGGCGAGCACGAGGATGCTGCCGGGGAAATCGCCCCTCGCGAAGATGCCCGAGAAGCGGAAGCCGGTTATGGCGGTGAAGGCGCCCAGCAACCCGAGGCTCACTCCCAGCCAGCCCAGCGCCCCCAGGCGTTCCCGCAGCACCAGGGAGGCGATGAGCACGGTGAACACCGGATTCATGGAGAAGATGACCGCCGCCGTGGAAGCGCTCGTCGTCTCGATGCCCTCGTGGAGGAGGAAAAAGGTCAGGAATACGCCCACTGCCCCCAGCATCGCGATGGGCGTGCCATCCTTCCTGACGGCGGCGGCCACGAACTTCCCCTGCCGCTGCCCCAGCAGGAGGACGAAGATGAAGGCCGCGCCGAGAAGGAAGCGCAGGGTGGCGACCTGGCCCGCGCCCACCTGCCCGGCCGCGCCCTCTCCGGACTGGAGGTACTTGGCGACCACCTCGATGGTGCTGAAGAGGACTATGGCCCCAAGGACGAGAAGATATCCTCCGCGCTTCATGCTTTGCGCCTTGCTCGCTGTGTATACCTGCGCCGATTATACCGCCGCAGCGGAGCTGACCGATAACCGCGCGACGGCAGGCATGCCCGGAGCGATGGGGGCCGCGGCGGCGGTCGAATGCGAGCGTATTTACGGATCGGGGTACTAAGGATGATCGGGAGAAGCGCGATTACGGG
>CAZQFX010000248.1:0-2376 GCA_964592775.1 uncultured Actinomycetota bacterium | reverse complement strand
TGAACTGGAAAGGTATACGTGAGTAGTTACGAGGATTTTACTTCTTCTTTTTCTTCATGTCCCTGATGATGGACTCAAGACTGCCCTCGGGGAGCTCTTCCTCTTCTTCCTCGGCCTCGGCGGCGATCTCTTCCCCTACCGCTTCTTCTACCGCATCCACCATTGCCTCCTCGACGGCTTCCCCGATCACCTCTTCCACTGCCGCCTCTATAGCCGCTTCCTCGACGGCTTCCCCGACGACCTCCTCGACCACCTCGACTATCTCCGCCACGACCTCGGGGGGAGCGGGCTCCCCCGTGGCATCCTCCACGGCCTCGACCATCTCCCCGGCCATCGTTTCCTCGATCGCCTCCGCGAAGGCTTCCGCAACGGCTTCCTCCACCGCTTCCTCGATCTCCGCCACCACCTCATCGGGTACCGGCTCCCCGGTGGCCTCCTCCACGGCCTCGACCATCTCCCCGGCCATCGTTTCCTCGACGGCCTCAACGATGGCCTCGGCAAGTGCTTCCTCCACCGCTTCCTCCAGCGCCTCCTCCATGGCCTCGGCGGCGGCCTCCGCCTCCTCGGGCATCTCGTGGTATTCCTCTTCCTCGTCCGGTTCGCCCATGATCTGCTTGAGGCTGAGGCTGATGCGGCGGCGGTCGATATCGATATCGATCACCTTGACCTCTATCTCCTGGTTGACCGCGACCACCTCGTCGGGCTGCTCGACATGGCGGCGGGAGAGCTCGGATATGTGGATAAGGCCCTCGATGCCCGGCCTCACCTGCACGAAAGCGCCGAAGGGCACGAGCTTAGTCACGGTACCGTTTATGACCTCGCCCACCTGTACGTCCCGGGATAGCTGCTCCCAGGGGTCCGACTGGCAGGCCTTGAGGCTGAGCGAGATGCGCTCGCGCTCCTTGTCCACCTCGAGGATCTCCACGTCAACCTCGTCGCCCACGGATAGCACCTCGCTCGGTTTCTCCACGTGGCACCACGAAAGCTCGGAGATATGGATGAGGCCGTCGATGCCGCCCAGGTTCACGAAAGCCCCGAAGGACACGATGCTCGAGACCTTTCCCGATACGCGCATGCCTTTCTCCAGGTTGTCGAGGAGGATCTTGCGCCGCTCCGAGGCGGTTTCCTCCAGGAAGGCCCGCCGCGAGAGTACGACGTTGTTGCGGTTCCTGTCCATCTCGATGATCTTGCAGGTAAGCTTGCTGCTGAGGAAGGAGTGGAGCTCCTTGACGCGGTGGACGTCGATGAGGGAGGCGGGCAGGAAACCGCGCAGGCCGATGTCCAGGATAAGGCCGCCCTTCACCACCTCGATGACCTCGCCCTCTATGGGCTCGTTCTCCAGCATGCTCTTTTCCAGGGCGTTCCACGAGCGTTCGTACTGCGCCCTCTTCTTGGAGAGGATGAGCCTGCCCTCCTTGTCCTCCTTCTGCAGGACGAGGGCGTCGATCTCGTCACCCACGTTGACCACGTCCTCGGTCTTCACCCCGTAGCGGATGGACAGCTCCCGCGCCGGGATCACCCCTTCCGACTTGTAGCCGATGTCCAGGAGCACCTCGTCCTTGTCCACCTTGACCACGGTTCCGGCGATGATGTCACCCTCGGAAAAGATCTTGATGGTCTTGTCGTAGTTGGGGACCTCGTCTTCGGAATAATCGAAGTTGGTCAGTGGGGCGGTCAGTTCTGGGGCCTCAGAGGGGTTGACAGTGTCGTGCTCTCTTTCCGTTTGATCCAGCATTCGTTCCTTTCCTCCAATTAATTTTTATTAGCCACGGCCCTCCTCTCTCGGGTTCAGGCGCACAGCCAACTAATTCTAGCATTTATATCCCGTTTTTGCATCAATACACGCCTAGTCGTGCAGCCATGCTTCGGCATATGGCCTGATAGGTTGCATGTTATAATACCGGCAGGCGGATAGCGACCGGCCCGCATCATACCCGGCGGCGTACCGCGTTGCCCTTATGGCGCGAATGTGCTCGACATCCCGGTTATAGGCCTTGTGGCCAAATAGCGCGGCCAGGTCTCGGACGGCAGCTTCATTTTACGTCGTACCAGGATGGTCCCAGCCCCAGGTCCACCTTGAGCGGGACGTCGAGTTCGTATGCCCCCTCCATCTCCCCACGCACGATATCCTGTACCTCTTCCGCCTCCTCCTTCTCCACGTCGCAGACCAGCTCGTCGTGGACCTGGAGGATCAAGCGCGAGCGGTAGCCTCCCTCCGCGAGGCGGCGGTGTATGCGCACCATCGCCACCTTTATGATATCGGCGGCGCTGCCCTGGATGGGCGTGTTGAACGCCAACCTCTCACCCAGGCGCCGCAGGCGCACGCTCCCCTCCGCCAGCTCGGGAATCTCGCGCCTGCGCCCCAGTATGGTGGTG
>CAZQFX010000247.1:0-2437 GCA_964592775.1 uncultured Actinomycetota bacterium | reverse complement strand
TCGTGTATCTGCCTCAGCTCCACCACCTCGTCGCATACCTCGACGTATTCGCATTCCTCGCAGTCGAAGTTCATCTCCTCGTACATCTTGATCAGGGCCTCGACGATGTCCAGCACCTTGTCCGCGGGCCCGGCCAGCTCGTCGACATCCTGCTTCGAGGAGGTCACCACGAGCACCTCGGCGCTGCCAACGAAATCGAGCTGCTTGAGGGCCTGGATGAGAGAGCTGCCCAGGACCTGTGCGCTGAACCCCCCCGCCAGGGCCTCCCTGCTCACGCGGCACCATATGGACTGCCTGCCGGGGAAGACGCGGGTCATGAAGCCGCGCAGCCGGATATTGTAGGTGGCGTCGCGCAGATCACGGTAGCAATCGTACTCGTCGCTGAACTCCCCGCCGGCTATCACCACCTGGGCGAAGGGGAGACTCGCAGAAGCGGCCTCGTGGAAGTCCGGCCCCACCAGGGTGATGCGCCCGTCGGCCACGCCGTCAGCCGTGTCCCACAGCAGCAGGGAGCGGGAGGCCATGCCGGGGTTTCCCAGCTCCAGCCCGGTGTCCTCGCTCAAGATGACCTGGGTGGACTCGGCACGGGGGATCACCGGGGTAAACGGGAGCTCTCGCGCCAGCCCGCCCCCATATTTATCGTTTATGTATGCCCTGATGTCACCAAGGGGTTGATCGAAAAGACCCATATCGAGAACTATCTCCAATCCTGTCGTGGCGGCACTGCGCGGCCAGCGCTTCCTATGCGCATTTTACCATCCCAGGAGGGCGGCCCGCCTTGTCGTGCATGGCAGTGGCCCGGCCGGTATCGGGCTCGCGGACATACGCGTTGGTCCATGCCGCTATCCAGGGCCTTTATTCCGCCCGCCGCCGGGCTCCCTGCGTCTTGCGGGCTACCACGTTATCGATGAAGGAGGATATCTCCTCCTGCAGCACGCTCATGGGGGTCATGCGCTTAATCCAGGAATCTCCCTGCAGGACCAGGGTGGGCACCCCCGCCCGCTTCTGGATCTCGTTGCGCACCGCGGCCACCACGCTCCAGGTCTGCTTGCAGGAGTGGTGGCCGCAATAGACCGCGGCGTTCGCGCCCAGGTCGTTGACGCAGTAGACGATGTCGTCCAGCCAGCGCACCAGCATGGAGTCCCCGCCCATCTGCCGGGTCATGGGCATGTTCCAGGCTGTCTCCGCCAGTCCTCTCAGCATGCTCTCCTTGTCCGTGGTGTCGATGATGGCTGGAAAACAGGCCATGAGCACGTCCGTCATGTAAATGACGCCCTGCTCCTCCAGCCAGGTGAAGAAACCGGAGAAGTCGAAGAAATAGGGCAGGTAGGTCCACACCGTACGCGCCCTCTCCTCGGCGGCGTAGTTGCCCCTGTCCAGGATCTCCTTCGCCGTTTCCACCATGATGGAGAGCAGCCCCACCGCTTCCTCGCTCCCCCACATGGTGAAGCGCGCGGAATAGGTGAAGAGGGAGAAGATGTTGGGGACGGGGCAGGGCGCCAGCTTGCGCAGGTCCCAGAGCTCGTAGTAGAGCTCGGTGCAGCGGTTGGCGTTCTCCATGGCCTCGCGCAGCCTGCCCTCGTCCAGATCCTCGCCGATGAAGTCCTCGAGCTGTCCGACGCAGGCCATGAAATTCTTCGTGTATTGTTCCAGGCCCCTGCGGTCGGTGTAATTTGGCTTCTCGATGAAGAACTGGGGGATGCCGTACTCGCGCGCCACAAACTCGTGGATCTTCGAGTTTGCGTCGCAGGCGCCGGGAGCCGACTGCACTATGCCGTCAGGGACGAAGTCGCTGCCGGTGAGCACCGAGCCCAGGGCGATGGTGTTTGCGGAACAGAGGAAGTCGGGTATGCCCAGACCCATGGCGTAGTCCCAGTAGCGTTCGCCCTGTCCCGCCAGGGCGACCACGCCCAGGGTCGTCACGACCTCGCTGGTCAGGAGGGCCGCTCCCTCGAAGGCATGGATGAGCTCGGGCAGGTAGTTGAAGGTTCCTATCAGGAGCTTTTCCCCCCGTTCCTGGGAGTGATAGGCCTCGTCCAGCCAGGCGGCGATCATCTTGAGGTAGACCATGCCCGCGCGGCGGTAGCGGGGATGCAGTATGGCCGCCAGGGTGCTGCGGAGGTCCGCGGGAACGACGTGAAGAAGTCCCTCCAGCTCCTCATCGCTCATATCGTCCGGCAGTGTGCCGACCAGGGCGAAAAGGGCATAGGCGCGATCAAAGAGCCCGGGTATCCCCGCCTCTTTCCCGTGTGCCATCCTCCTCACCCCCCGATCCTCTCCAGGAAAGCCTGTACCCTGGTCCTGACGCGGCCGATATCCGCGCCGGCCCCGTACTCCTTCTCCAACACCAGCACCGGTACCCCCTCCTTTTCCAGGTCCGTGCGCAGGCTTACGTTCTCCACGCCGTGCAGGTCGCAGAACTTGTTATACACCAGCA
>CAZQFX010000246.1:0-2510 GCA_964592775.1 uncultured Actinomycetota bacterium | reverse complement strand
TCGAAAGAGTAGACGAGCTCCGCGCCGTCCGACCTCGCCGCCGCCCATATGAAGGCGTCGGCGAAGGAGACCCTGCCCGAGGGCCGGCAGAGAAGCAGCGCCTCCAGCGCATGCTGCTTCTCCAGGGCGAAGATAGTGACGTTCTTCTTCTGGACGAGCGCGATGAGGGAATCGACGACCGCCTCGCGTGATATCCCGTACACCGCGGTGAGCACATAAGCCGCCTCGACGATGACCACATCCGTCAGCCTCAGCTCGCCGTCCCCGTCCAGCACCTCCGCGGCCTTGCCCGCGAGCTTCGCCGGCTCTCCCGTGAGGTAGCGGACCACGATGCTGGTGTCCATGAAGCGGCTCATCGCATCTTTTCCCTTGCCGCCCTGCTCCACGCGCCCTCTCTGGCCTTGTCCCATTCTTCTCCGGGCGCCGCCTTCCCCTTCAGGTGCTTCCGTAATGCGCCTTTCAACGAATCGACGTGTTCGGGAGGGAAGAGATAAACCTCGACGTGATCGCCCACGAGGCGCTGGACGGCTATCCATCCCGATTCTACGCCCAGCCTGTCCCGTATGTCCTTTGCCAGCACTATCTGCCCCTTACTTCCTACTACATATGCCATAGTCATACCTCCTATATTCGGTATGACTCATTATATCATAGTATAACCAAGATCGCCCGGGCCCGTTAGGGGTCGATTTCCTAGCAAACCCACCTATTCTTTACACGATCTTGCGAACAGCAGGGAGACCACTGCCGCCAGTGATGCGGCCCTTCTACTACAGCTTACGTTATATACAACATTATCATGTTATAACATAGGGTGGTGACAATGATGGCTTACGCTAAGGTTCTTGACTTATTATACTCTAGCATATAATACTTTAAAGTATAACTTTGAGTGGCAGTTCACGGGAAGGGAGAAGGCCGTGCCTTTCATAGACCGCGAAGAGGAGCTCTCCTTCCTCGAGGAGAAGTGGCGGGGCACCGACCCCCAACTCATCGTCTTGTGGGGAAAGAGGCGCGTGGGCAAGACCGAGCTGGTCAAGCAGTTCATCAAAAAGCGCCCCCACATCTACTTCCTGGCGGAGAGCACCAGCGAGAAGGAGCAGCTCGACCGCTTCTCCCGCGCCGCCGGCGACTTCTTCGCCGAGCCCCTGCTGCACACGCGCGGCTTCTCCACCTGGGAGGAGGGCCTGCGCTACATCGCCGAGAAGGGCCGGCACCTGGTCCTCGCCGTCGATGAGTTCCCTTACCTCGTCCTCTCCAGCAAGGGCATCTCCAGCGTGTTCCAGGGGGCCTGGGACGAGCACCTCTCCCGCTCCCCCGTCTACCTCCTGCTGCTGGGCTCGAGCGTGGGCATGATGGAGTCGGAGGTCCTGGGCCACAAGGCGCCGCTCTACGGCCGGCGCACCGGGCAGTGGAAGGTGCGCCCCCTCCCCTTCTCGCAGGCCTCGCGCTTCCGCGAGAGGCGCTCCTTCGAGGACAAGGTGATGCACTACTCCCTGGCCGGAGGCATCCCCGCCTACTGGCTGCATTTCTCCCCCGGCAAGGATTTCGCGGGCAACCTGCGCGACTGCCTGCTCAGGAAGGGCGAGGTGCTCTACGACGAGGCCGAGTTCCTGCTGCGCGAGGAGCTGCGCGAGCCCCGTTATTATTTCTCCCTCCTCCAGGCCATCGCCCAGGGCAAGAGGAAGCTCTCGGAGATAGTGGGCGCCACCGGCATCCCCCACGCGACGGCTAATAAGTACCTCCTGGTCCTCTCCGACCTGGATATCGTCGAGCGAGAGGTGCCGGTCACCGAGGAGAAGCCCGCCAAGAGCAAGAAGGGGCTGTACCGCATAAAGGACGAGTTTTTCGCGTTCTGGTTCCGCTTCGTCTTCCCCAGGCGGGGGGACCTGGAGATGGGCCGCCTGCAGCGGGTCGCGGCGGAGATCCAGAAGGGGATGCCGCAATACCTCGGCCAGGTGTACGAGCGCATCGCCGCGGAGATACTGTGGGATAATATGGAGTGTTTTTTCCCTTTCGACGCCCTGGGCAGGTGGTGGGACCGCGGCGAGGAGATAGACATCGTGGCCCTCAACCGCGAGCAGGGTAAGATGCTCTTCGCCGAGGTGAAGTGGAGCGAGAAGCTCGTGGGCACGGATATCTACGATGCCCTCAAGGCCAAGGCGGACAGGGCGATCCCAGCCGGGCGGGACAAGGCCGGGGCGTCGGGTCAGGCTAATGCGAAGAAGGGGCCCAGGGGCGGCTCGGGCGGACGCGCGGCGGGCGAGGGCGGCGCGCGTGAGAGAGGCCCCGATGGCGGCGGGATCGAGAGGCACTTCGCGCTCTTCTCGAGGAAAGGTTTCACCCCCGCCATGCTCAAGGTGGCGCGCGAGGAGGGTGTCACCCTCTTCAAGGCCGACAGGCTTTTCTAACCCAACCTTGGGGTCGCCAGGCCTTGCCTCTTCAAGAGGGGATGATTTCGCTTGTGCTCGCCTCGACGGTGCGCATCAATTCAGCAGGCGAAATGATGC
>CAZQFX010000245.1:0-2520 GCA_964592775.1 uncultured Actinomycetota bacterium | reverse complement strand
GGAAGGCGGCGAACCGCCGCCTTCCGGGGGCGATGAGGCAGCCGTCGGCGAGGCGGTACCTGCGCCGGGCGCCGGGGAGGAGGCGGCTGCGGCCGCCGCGCCCCCTGCTCCCGCCGTGCCGCCCGTCACGCCGCCGCCTCCTTTCCCGCCGCGGCCCGAGCCGGCCGCGAAGGCCGGGGGGACGAGCGGCTGGGCGGTGGCCTCGCTCGTGCTGGGCGTCCTCGCCTTCATATGCCTCCCCTTCATCGGCGCCGTGGTAGCCATCGTATTCGGGGTGATCGCCAGGGGAGACATCAAGCGCTCCAGGGACGGCCTGGGCGGTTCCGGCATGGCCACGGCCGGCATCGTGTTGGGCATCGTCAACCTCTCCTTCCTGCTGGTGTTCGCGGCGGTACTCGTGCCCCTGGTGGTCATAACCATCGGGGATACGGAGACCGTCACCAGGACGGTGGCGGCGCGGGGGGCGGAGAGCGTATCCGCGAGCTTGGAGATGGACTCGGGGAAATTGAGCGTGAGCGGCGGAGCCGGCGACATGTTCAGGGGCACCTTCACTTATAACATCAGGAACTGGGAGCCGGAGATCGATTACGGCGTAAAGCGGGGCCTGGGCGAGCTCAGCGTGAAGCAGGGCGGGGACTGGTGGATCCCGACCTTCTGGTTCATCCGCAACGACTGGGACGTGAGCTTCTCCGACGGCGTCCCCCTCGACCTTTCGGCCACGCTGTCCAGCGGGGACGGCGAATTCGATCTCAAGACCCTCTCCCTACGCAGCCTGCACGTCAAAGCCAGCTCGGGGGACGTCACCGCCGACCTCTCGGGCGAGAAGCCGGACCTGCGGCGGGTGAGCATCGACGGCAGCAGCGGCGATATAGACCTCGACCTCGAGGGGATATACCGCACCTACATCCAGCTCGATATCGAGAACTCCAGCGGGGATATCGGCGTCAACCTCCTCGGGCGGTGGGAGAGCACCCTCGGCGCCGGCATCCAGAACAGCTCCGGGGACGTCACCATCCACCTCCCCAGGGACGTGGGGGTGCGGGTGAGGGCGAGGACGCGCTCCGGGGATGTACACGCCCCGGGTATGGCCATCGACTCCCAGGATGACGACGGCGCCGTCTACGTGAACGAGTCCTTCAGGCGTTCCCTCATAACCCTGCAGATAGACGTGGAGGTCTCGAGCGGGGATATCAACCTGCTGCTGGGGGAATGACCGTACACCCGGTTAGCGGATACGGCTAGTGCGCGTTTATGACGGACCGGCTGGGTACACACGTTTGTGCCGGACCGGCTGGGTGTGCGCACGTTTATACCGGACCGGACCTCACAGCGGGAACGGCTCGAAGCGTTCCTGGCCCGCCTTGCAGATGGGGCAGACCTTGGGCGCGCTCTCCCTGGCGGCCAGGTAGCCGCAGACCTTGCAGCGCCACACGGGCGGCGGTGCGCTTGCGGGTGGGGGGAATTCCTCGAAGCGTTCCTGGCCCGCCTTGCAGATGGGGCAGACCTTGGGCGCGCTCTCCCTGGCGGCCAGGTAGCCGCAGACCTTGCAGCGCCATACCGGGAGGCCCCTCCCGCCCGCCGTGGCCGGCGCCCTGGCCGCGGTCTCTCTCTCGGCCCTCGCCTTCTCCAGTTCCTCCGCTTCCGGCCTTCGCTCCGGTATCTGCCCCTCTATCTTCTTCTTGCCTTCCAGGACCTCCTGGGTGACGTAGAGCGCTCAGTAGCACTGGCCGTACTCCTCCAGGTCGGCGTCGCGGTAGTCGCAGGGGCAGATAATGTCCATGTCTTTCTCCATCTCCCCCTCGCCTATGCGGCAGGGGCAGAGCATGTAGCCGTACCTCCGCTGGTTGGCGTCGAGGCCCTTGGCCAGCATGAGCGCGAACTCGCGGTCGGGGTTGAGGTGGTAGCCTCCCGCTTCCGCGTCCTCGCCGAGGCGTCTGTAGAGGTCCAGTACCTCCCGCGGGCACTCGGGGCTCAAAGAAGCGACTCCTTGTACTTGTCTTCGTTGAAGCCGGCGATGACCTCCTCTTCATCCACGATGAGGGTGGGGAAAGTCTTGCGGGGATTACGCGTCTTCACTTCCTCGAAGACATCCTTCCGGGCGTCTCCCTCCAGGAGGTCCACGTAAACGTAGCGGTACTTCAGCCTGTTCTCGTCCAGGAAATTCCTCGCCTTGCGGCACCATCCGCAGGTGGAAAGCGCGAAGAGTACGAGTTCGTGTTCCCCGCTCTCTCCCTCCACGATCTCCAGGTATTCCTCGTACATTCTTATCTCCTTCTTCTCGTCAGTATCGCCCCACGTGCTCATTATTCCCGCGGCCCCGGGGTATAAACCTTTTATCCCGAACGCTTGCGAGCCGGCATCCTCGGCGCCGCTCCTTCCTGGTTTTGTGTTTGTGTATTTCATCGAGAAATGCGGGTGGCTGTGGAGCCTTTGGGGTTCCGAGCCGCCCCTCCCTCTCATTCTATCGGAACTTCCGAGCCAATATTGGATGTACTTCTGTAAAACTCCAGCAAGAGTGGA
>CAZQFX010000244.1:0-2536 GCA_964592775.1 uncultured Actinomycetota bacterium | reverse complement strand
CCTAGTCCGGTGGATAATTAGGGAGAAAACCGCTCGGAGATGCGCGGAATGGGAGGCCAGGACTTCGCCAAGCCGAGTCTCAACGGATCGTCGCTGGTCTTGTTGGAGGATGTCGAGAGTATTAGCCCCATTAACGGGTTAAGCTACGAGATCGAGTCCGTGACCATCAACGGATCCGCTGCCGGGTCCCTGACCGGGCCATGGTCCCTTGACCTCGCTGACGCGCCGTTCACCGTCGTCATTGAGAAGGACCTCACCCCCGAGGAGGCCGGCGAGTACATCCTCAACAACAAGGCCAAGATCGGCGACCTCGAGGACGACGTGGACGTGGAGATCGTGGTGAAAGAGCCTGAAAAAGATAAAGGGATCATCGAGGGTCACAAGTGGATCGATGTCAACGGCAATGCCGAGATAGACAACGAGGACGCTCCCTACGAGGGCCTGACCATCGAGCTCTGGAAAGGCGGCGAGATGATCGCTTCCACGACCAGCGATGAAAACGGGCATTTTGCCTTCTACGACCTGGACCCCGGTGAGTACGAGGTCAAGGAGATACTGGGCGAAGGATGGTACGCCATCTCCGCCGAGAAAGTCAACGTAGAGGTCGTGGAGGATGAGAAGAGACACGTAGAGTTCCTCAATGCGGAGAAAGGGCGGGTGACCGGCGAGAAGATCGATTTCACCACGCAGGAGCCCCTCGCCGGGGTCAAGTTCATACTCGAGAGCGATGACTATTACGCCGAGGTCTTCAGCGGCGAGGACAGCAGCTTCGATTTCGGTTGGCTGATGCCCGGTGAGTACCACCTCTACGAGGAAGTGCCTGAGGGCTGGGTGTCCGTGACCGCGACGGAGCACGATATCGTCCTGGAGAGCGGTGATGAGAAACACTTCGTATTCCAGAACAGGAGGCTCTCCGCCATCTACGGCTACAAGTGGCTCGACGCCAACGGCGATGGTATCCATCAGGACGGCGAACCCGCCCTGGAGGGCGTGACCATCGTGTTGGACGGTGAGGGCATCCACGCGGAGGCGGTCAGCGGAGACGATGGTTACTTCGTCTTCGAAGGCCTGCTCGACGGCCAGTACATGGTGATGGAGGAGGTGCCGGAAGGGTACTATGCCACCAGCGCCTTAGAGGTCGGCGTGATACTGGAGCCCGGCGAGGAGAAGAGGGTCGATTTCCTCAACGCCTCCTTCGCCGCGGTACTGGGTACTAAGTGGCTGGACCTCAACGCCAACGGACAGGCCAACGAGGGCGAGGAAGGGTTGGCGGGAGTGACCATCCGCCTGCTCGACTCCGAGGGCGAGGTCGTCGCCACCGCTGAGAGCGCCGCCGACGGGTCCTACGCTTTCGCGGGCCTGAAGGCGGGCGAGTACACGGTTGAGGAGATCGTCCCCGAAGGCTACGTGGCCACCTCACCCATCGCGGTTTCCTTCACCCTCTCTGCGGGAGAGGAGAAAGTGGTGGACTTCCACAACAACGTGATCGTGGCCGGGGAGGTGATCACTCCTCCCACGCCCGCACAGCCGGAGGCGCAACGCACGTTGCCGGTTACCGGTTTCGAGATGAGCTACCTGTTCGTGCTGATCGGGTTGGTCATCCTGATCGGTGCTTTCATCGCTTCCACCGGATTGGCGAGGATGGTGCGCATGCACTGAACCTGCCATGAGAAAAGGAGGAGGGCCCGGCCCTCCTCCTTTCGCCGGGCGGATATACGACATCGCTCACCCTGGCCGATATCGCAGAGACCGACCCCATCCTTGCTTACGGTTCCAACGGCGAGATGCTGCCGTACGAGCAGGGTTTCCCCTTGCGCCTGGTGGTGCCGGAGCGGCTGGGATACAAGTGGATCAAATGGATCACGACCATCGAGGTGATCTCCGGCGAATACGAGGGATACTGGGAGAGCCGGGGTTATTCCAACGAGGCCGACGCCTCCAACCGCTGACAACAGCTGGGCGATCACCTCGTGGGGTGCGATGAGTATCCCCCACCGGCTGCATCTTTGGGCGTGATGCCGCCTCCGCTGCATCCATCTCCCCGCACCTTTGATGCGAGATCCCGCTCATGGCGGGATCGTGCGCATCGGTTCGCGCCGTCGTGCGGCCGGGACGGATTGTCCGCGGACTGGGATTCCGGGCGGGCCTTTTGGGGTATAAACTTTCCAGCAGGAAAAGCGGAGAGGAGGGTGCCATGAACGCGGATGTGGTTGTGGTCGGAGGAGGCCCGGCCGGCATGGCGGCGGCGAGGGCCGCCGCGGAAGAGGGGGCCGACGTACTCCTGGTGGAGAAATGCGGCTTCCTGGGAGGCAGCCTTACGGCGTCCCTGGTGGGGACCATAGGGGGGCTCTTTTTAAGGGACGGGGAGAGTATCGATTACGTCGTCGGCGGATTGGCGAGGGAATGCGCGGAGACGCTCAAGGAAAGAGGTCAGGCCTTCGGGCCGGTGCCCTGGGAGCAGACGGCGGTGCTGCCCCACGTGCCCTGGGGGTTGAAGAAGCTCTACGACGAGTGGGCGGAGGCGGCGGGGCTCAGG
>CAZQFX010000243.1:1028-2556 GCA_964592775.1 uncultured Actinomycetota bacterium | reverse complement strand
CCTGAGCTGTGTGCGATAATTCGATTGGGGCCGGTTTCTATCTGCGGAATGTAGGGTATACGTGAGTAGTTACGAACGAAGGCGAAATTGATGCCCTCGGCGCGCAGCGTCCTGACCATCTCCCCTACTATGGTTGGCGTATTGGGACGGTGGAAGTGGCAGATACCGATGGCGGTGCCGTCCTGCTGCGCGATCCTCGCCAGTCGGCGCATGGCCTCCCTTATGGTATCGGGCTCGTTGTGGTGATCGATGAAGACCTGGTTGCGCCTCCTGGGGAATCCTAGGCTCTGCGCCGCTACCGTTACCTGGCTGTTAGTGGAACTGTCGCTGTCCACCACGTAAAAGCCGCGTTCCTTCGCCCATTCGCATTGGTAGGTCATGAGCTGCAGGTTGTTGCACCCCCTGCCCCCCTGGTGGTTGTTGATGCCCGTAACGTGCGGAACCGTGGCCACGTCGCCGTCAAGGGTGTTGAAAACCGTCTGCCTGTCCATCCCCACCTCCAACTGTCCCTTGCCGGAAAAGGAATTGGGCGGGTCCAGCTCCGTGGGGATATGAAGCATTATACGGAAACCCGCCTCGTAAAGGCGGCCGGCCGTCGATCGCGAGGCTTGGCAGTAGGGCAACACCGCGAAAGTGATGGGAGCATCCACGGCGAGCCACCGCTCGAGGTTGGCTACGTCGCTTCCGGTGTCGTCGACCACGATGGCGATGGTGGGAGGGCTCGTATCCGACAC
Organism: uncultured Actinomycetota bacterium; assembly: GCA_964592775.1. GTDB lineage: Bacteria > Actinomycetota > Geothermincolia > Geothermincolales > RBG-13-55-18 > SURF-21. Next base: position 1,822 of record CAZQFX010000243.1, on the reverse strand, counting down.
CTTCTCATTCCTCGTTTCGACTGCGTCTCCCTCGTCTTCCGTGCCGCCCTCGCCCGTATCCCCCATTCCTGCGACATCCTCGCCGTCGCTCCCGTCGACCGGTGTCTCATCGGCGGGTTGCACTTCTTCACCCTCGCCGCTTTCCTCCGCAAAGAAGACGCCCTTCCACGGGCCCCAGGGGGAGAAGAGGAAGGCCGCCACCAGGACGGCCAGGCATGCCAGGATGCCGACGTTCCTGATCCTTTTCCACATCAGTTTGCGCCTCCTGCGGCGCTTCACCGCCTCGAGGTCTACCTCGTGTTCTTTTTCATCCAAGCTCATGCGTCCTTCGTCTCCACGACATCCGCCGCATTTCCTTGACAAGCACTTAGACGATTTTACGCCAACCTGTTCCCCCGATTCTATGCCGTTGGTCATGAGCGGCAGGAATTGCGGGGATAGAGTGGCATGAGAGGCCGGGAGTAACCGCGTGAGAAGCCCAACGACCTGGTTCCCGGTTTATCCCTTCCCGCATATATGACCCGCTCTTGCTTCCCTTTATTCCTCGCATGTGGGGGTAAGCCTATAAAGGGATGCCGTTCCCCCGGGAGGTCAGTGGATCGTGAAGAGATGTACTCTATCGGAAAGCAAAGGAGGGACGATATATGTCTCCGGGAAGCAAGGGGGGTTGACGAGATAAGCTTCTCCGGGAAGTAAGGGGAGCGGGAAGCGATAAACCGGGAACCAGCTCGTGTACACGCCGCAGCTCATGTTCTCCCAGGCGGTGGACCTGCAGCTCATGCCCCATTCCGCCT
>CAZQFX010000243.1:0-1018 GCA_964592775.1 uncultured Actinomycetota bacterium | reverse complement strand
GCGCAGCTTCCAGCTGGCCGGCGACGTGGATGACGCCAAGGCGGTCGCGAAGTTCAAACATAACCTCAAGAACCTCCCTTCTTACTATGCCGCCATGCTCGGCATCCCGGTGGTCTTCATCAACAAGTGCGGCCCCTGGGTCTCCCCCATCCCCTTCATGCCCTTCCTCACTCGGAGGTCCAGCTTTCCCGGCCTCTCGGCTATCGTCGACTCGGACGGCGCGGTCAAGGCCCGGCTCGGGGACGAGGAGGGCGTCATCGTGGAGGAGGTAACGCCGGATCCCTCCCGCAAGACCGGCGTCCGCCCCACTTGCCACGGGCGATGGTCGATGAAGATGCCCTGGGTGATGAACCAGTTCCGGCTCATCGAGGCCGCGGGGAGCGCCTGGTACAGGCACAGCAGCGAGCGCAAGAGGCGGGCGAGGGAGATATCTTCCTCCATTCCTTGAGGGAACCGAGCGCACTGTCCTTGGAATATGTTGCCTGGTTGCACGGACGTCGGCGTGAGTTGCGGCGGTTGGGGCCGGGTCATCTTCTAGATAAGGGTGGAGGACCGCAAGAAAAGCTGAAACAGCGGCCCAAGTTTCTCGTTTCCATATACGCCGGTATTCCGGGCCTTCTCCCCGGATCGGCCGCTTCCGTCCGTCAGTACCCGGGAAGTCCGATGGAGCCGTGGCCCCCCGTGCGGTTGCCCCAGTACACGGCGCGTTCCGCCACCACCGGCCTGTTCGACTCCACCTTGGTGGAGACGTGGAAGGAGGTGACGTAGTCGCCCGCGTTCCAGGAGAGGCGGGAGCCCGCGGGGATGGTGGCCGCGGGCCCGGTCACCGGCCCGCTCTCGGTCATGAAGGTCAGGGTCACCTGGGCCGGGGCGCTTCCCGGGTTCTGCACCAGCACCCAGGTCTCGAAGCCGCCTTCGGTGCAGCCCTCGGCCAGGTACCAGAGCTGGGCGGGGGTGGTGACCCCGATGGAGCCGTGGCCCCCCGTGCGGTTGCCCCAGTACACGGCGCGTTCCGCCA
>CAZQFX010000242.1:0-2562 GCA_964592775.1 uncultured Actinomycetota bacterium | reverse complement strand
TGGCGTTGCGCACCGAGACCTTTCCGCCCGCGTACGCCAGCTCCAGCTCGCCGAGGTAGCGGGTGTAGGCACCGGCCTGCACGATGATGGTGTCTCCCACCCCGGCTATGATCGGCGGGTAGTTGAGGTCGTGGCTGTGGCCGCCCACGATGACGTCGATGCCGGTGACGAAGGCGGCGAGATTCTTCTCCTCGAAGGTGCCGCTGTGGGAAAGCGCCACCACCACGTCGCACCCGCCCGCACGCAGCGTGTTGACCATGTTCTGGGCCACGTTGACGCGGTTGATGAAGCTCACCGGGCTTGTGGGATCGCCCTGGACGTTGCCGAAGGTGACCCCGGTTGCCGCCGCCGCCGGGGCGACCGCCTCCGCCTCCACGCCCAGCAGGCCGAAGATGCCCACCTTGAGGCCGTTGGAGAGCGTCTTCACCGTGTAGGGCTGGATGGCCAGTTGGGTCCCGCCCAGGTCGGTGGCGGACCACAGCGTCTTGAGCAACGCCGCCTGGGGGTTCGTTTCGTCGAACATGATGTTGGCGCACAGGAGGGGGAGCTTCACCCCGTCCGTCTTCGCCTGGTTGAGCGCCGTGTAGCGATAACCCGCCCCCATGTCGAACTCGTGGTTGCCCAGGGCCACTGCGTCGTAGCCCATGGCCTGCATCAGCGACAGCTCGGCGTGTCCGCCGGGCTGGGTCTCCAGCCAGGCGAAGAGCGTGCCCTGGGAGAAATCCCCGGCGGAGAGGGTGAGCACCGGCTCGCCCGCGGCCGCCTTCTCGCCCTTGATGCGCCCTATCTCGTGGGCGATGCGCGCGAACCCTCCCGTGGTGGGGTAGGTCGGGTAATCGCTCGCCGGCCCGTAGGGGATCAGGTCGGAGTGCTCGTCGTTGGTGTGCAGGATGGTGAACAGCTTGGCCTCCTGCGCCTCCGCCCTGCGCATGGCGGGCAGCGCCCCCAGGAGGCCGCATACGAGCGCGAGGCACGCGATGGTCCCGACCGTCCATTTCCAGTAGATCTTCGTCAAACAGATCACCTCCCGATATTCGCGGTTTCCACGTCCGTCTCACATCGGTCTATAGACATCCCGGAACGGGCTGTTGCCCGGGCAGGTCAGGGGTGAGGCCGCTTCCTCTGTCTATATATATCTCATCCCCGGTCGTGATAAACCAGTCGCTTCGCATATATCTCCAGGTTCAAGGTGATCCTGAACACCGGCGTGGATATATGTACGCCGCCGGGGAAGCGGGCCGTTCCCGCGGTATCAGAACCAGTCCTGTTTTCGGGCTACGAAGAACATGGCCACGGTGATCACGATGATCACGATCCAGAAGTAGAGATACCCCCAGTACCAGTTGATCTCCGGGAAGTGCCTGAAGTTCATGCCGAAAACGCCCGCCAGGAAGGTGGCGGGCATGAAAAAGGTGGCGACGGCGGTGAGCCGCTTCATGGTCACGTTGAGGCGGTTGCTCACCACGCTCAGGTGGATGTCCACGGAACTGGAGATGAGGTCGGTGTTGTTGTCCACCTCCAGGTACACCCGGGTGAGATGGTCGTAGACGTCCGTGAGGTAGACGCTCAGCTCGTCCGGGATCAGCGCCAGGTCGCGGCGGGCGAGCCTCAATACCACGTCCCGCAAGGCCGATATGGTGCGGCGCGCCGCCATGTTCTCGTGCTTGAGCGACATCACGGTGCTGATGTCGCCGCTCCTGTCGTCCGCGAGCATCATCTCCATGTAGGAGTCGATGCCGTCCTTGAGCCTCTCCACGAGGGGGAACCAGCTCTGGACGGTTACGTTAAGGATGCTGTAGAGGAAGAACGCGGGCTGGTCGTGGCGCGGAGCGGGCTCCTTTCGCAGCCTCTCGAATATCCCATGGATCTCCGGCATTTCCGGGACGTGGGCGGTGACGAGAAAATTATCTCCCAGGACGATGTAAAGGCTGGCCGTCTCGAGTTTCTCCATATGCGGCGTATCGTGCATTACATTCCAGATGACCAGGAGGTGGCCGTTGAACTCCAGCACGCGCGGCACGGTCTCCACTTCCAGGCTCACATCGACCATCAGGGGGTGGAGGTCGAAGAAATCCCGCAGATGCCTCCGCACTTCTATGGATGGGTCCTGGAGGTCCACCCATACCAGCTTGCACTCATCCAGGACGACGCCCTCCAGGCCGTCCGCCTGCCTTCCCGCCCCATCTTTGGCGATGACGTAGGCATCCATGGCCGCTTCTTCGGTCAATTCCTTTCCCCGTTCTCGGGCTTCGGGAAGCCTCCCCGCCCAAAGCACCTGCAGAGCCCCGCAGATTTATTCTTCGCGGAACCATCATCACCTTTGGAGTGACTCAGGCCGAGGGGTCAAGCCTCGGAATGGGGAGCGCTCAGTGACCTCCTTCTTCCTCCCCTTCGCTCGGCGCGGTGACGGTCACCTTGAAGGTTTGGGTCTCCTCGGGCGCCACGTCCTTCTCCCAGGGACGCACGTATTCCAGTGCTATCTCCGTATCCCCCGCGCTTATGGCCTCGAAGGTCCAGACCTCCTCGCCGGGAGCCCCGACGACCTCGCCCTCGCCTTCCCCC
>CAZQFX010000241.1:0-2574 GCA_964592775.1 uncultured Actinomycetota bacterium | reverse complement strand
GAGAATGAATTTCTTGTGCGCGGATCGGGGAACGGGAGCCGCGCGCGGGCTGAGGGGAGCTCCTTAGCGGCGGACTGCCGCGGCGGGGTCCCGGTCATGGAAGGAGGCGCGATTTGGCCGAGAAGAGGCATCTCCTGGACGTCGACGACCTCGACCGCGGGGATATCGAGAGAGTGCTCGAGACCGCCGCCTCGTTTTCGGAGGTCCTGAGGCGCCCCATCAAGAAGGTACCCTCCCTGCGGGGAAAGACGGTGGTAAACCTCTTCTACGAGTCGTCGACGCGGACGCGCATGTCGTTCGAGGTGGCCGCGAAGAGATTGAGCGCTGACGTGCTCAACTTCGCCGTGCCGGCTTCCAGCGTCGAAAAGGGAGAGAGTTTCAAGGATACCGCCCTCACGCTCGAGGCCATGGGCGTGGACGCCGTGGTGGTGAGGCACCCGGTGGCCGGGGCGCCGTGGCTCCTCAGCCAGTGGCTCGAGGCGGCGGTCCTCAACGCGGGAGACGGCATGCACGCCCACCCCACCCAAGCCCTGCTCGATCTGTTCACTCTGCGGGAGAGAGCCGGGGAACTCGAGGGCAGGACCATCGCGTACGTCGGCGACATACTGCATTCGCGCGTAGCGCGCTCCGGCATGAAGGCCTGCCGCTCGATGGGGATGGAGGTCATAGCGGTGGGGCCGCCCACGCTGCTGCCGCCGGTAGCCATGGAGGGCGTGGAGACGACAAGCGACCTCGACGCCGCCATTCCCCGCTGTGACGCGCTTTACATGCTGCGCATCCAGAAGGAGCGGCAGAGGGAGGGGAGATTCCCTTCCCTCGAGGAATACATAAGGTTGTACCAGCTGAACGCGAGGCGTCTCGGGAAGGCCAGGCCCGGAATAGTGGTGATGCACCCCGGGCCCATGAACAGGGGGGTGGAGATCGCCTCCGACGTGGCGGACGCGCCGTATGCCGCGATAACCGCGCAGGTCGCGGCGGGAGTGGCGGTGCGCATGGCGGTGCTCTTCATGCTCCTGGGAGGAGCCGAAGGGGGTGAGAAGGTTGCCTGATCAGCTCATCAGGGGCGCCCGGCTCGTCGACCCCTTCAACTCCCTGGACGCCGCGATGGACGTGGCCATATCCAGGGGCCGCATCGCGGCGGTTGCAGCGGACCTGCCCGCGGAAGGCCGGGAGGTCCTGGAAGCGCGGGGGATGGTGCTGGCGCCGGGTTTCCTGGAACTGCACGCGCATCTGCGCGAGCCGGGGCGGGAGGAAGCCGAGACCCTGGAGAGCGGCCTGGAAGCGGCATTGCGCGGGGGATATACGGCGGTATGCTGCATGCCCAACACCCAGCCTCCGCTGGACAACGCGGCCATCATGGAGGGTCTCGTGGCGAAGGCCAGGGACCTGGGGCTGGCGGACCTCTTCCCCATCGGCTGCATCTCCAGGAACAGGGAGGGGGAGGAGCTGGCCGAGATGGCCCTGATGCACCTAAGCGGGGCGCGCGTCAGGGCGTTCTCCGACGACGGCGACGGCGTGAGGGATGCGGAGCTCATGCGCAGGGCCATGGAATACGCGTCGGCTTTCGATGGACTCGTGATCTCGCACGCGGAGGACACCTCGCTGTCGCGCGGAGGGCAGGTGAACGAGGGAACGGTCTCCACCGTGATGGGCCTGAGGGGGATACCGGCCCTGGCGGAGGAGGTCATGGTGGCGCGCGATCTCCTGCTGGCGGAGGAGACGGGATGCCGGCTGCACCTCGCGCACCTGAGCACGGCCCGTTCCGTGCGCATGCTGAGGGACGCCAGGAGCCGCGGCGTCATGGTCACGGCCGAGGCGACGCCGCACCACCTGCTCCTGAGCGAGATGGATATAGCCGGTTACGACACCGTGTTCAAGGTGAACCCGCCCCTGCGCACTCCGTACGACATGAAGGCGCTGCGCGAGGCGATCGAAGACGGGACCATAGATGCCATTGCCACCGACCATGCTCCGCATACGGTGGAGGACAAGGAGCGGGAGTTCGACTACGCGCCGTTCGGCATGGTCGGGATGGAGAGCGCATTCCCCGTGCTGTACAGCGAACTCGTGCAGGAGGGTGGGCTCAGCCTCATGCGGCTAATCGAGATGCTCACCGGCGGCCCGGCGCGGGTGTTGGGCCTGCATCCGCCGGACTACGGGGCGGGGATCGCCGAGGGCGCGCGCGCGGACCTCGTCCTCCTGGACCTGGAGAGCGAATGGACGCTCGATGCCTTCGCGTTCGCGTCCAAGGGGCGCAACTGCCCCTTCCACGGCAGGAGGGTAAAGGGAAGAGTGCGCTGCACTTTCAAGAACGGCAAAACGGTTTACCGGCTGGCCGACGTGGGGAGTGGTTGAGATGGGGGAAGCGCGGGACGCGGCATTGGTGGTCGGCCCGGGGCCGGTGACCCTGTCCCAGGGCCCGGTCTTCCAGTATATCGCGGCGAGAGGATGCAGGCGGCTGCGGCGGCTGGGGTATCGCGTCCTGGTCCTGGAGGACAACCCCGCGACCCTGATGGACCTGGGGGCCGGCGAGGGCGAGCTGTTCATGGAGCCCGCCGCGGCGGAGGTGGTGCG
>CAZQFX010000240.1:0-2583 GCA_964592775.1 uncultured Actinomycetota bacterium | reverse complement strand
ATAGGATACGCGATTCGTCCGCTGATGGACTAACCGTCTACTCGGGCGGATTCCGAAATCCCTCTGCTTGTGATTTGGATAGAGCCTGATGGTCGGATACAATAATGCCGTCGGGAGAGGAAGGAGGCTTGGTTGAGCCGCGTAGCCCTGGCCCTCGCCGCCGGCGAGGGCACCCGGATGAAATCCGATATACCCAAGGTGATGCACCGCATCTGCGGCCGGTCCATGCTGTCCTGGGTACTGGACACCCTGGAGGAGCTAGAAGATGCAGGGTACGTCGACCGTATCCTGGTGGTCGTAGGCAAGGGAGCCTCGGAGGTGGAGAGGGAGGTGGGGGAAAGAGCCGCCTGCGTTGTACAGAAGGTGAGGAAGGGCACCGGGCACGCGGTGATGACGGCCGCCCCCCTCATCGGCGAAGACGAGCTCCTGGTCCTCACCGCGGACTCGCCTCTTATCACAGCATCCACCCTGCGTGGGCTCTGCGAGCTGCACGGAAAGGAAAACCCGGCGGTGACCATCCTGGGGACCGTCCTCGAGGATCCCTCCGGGTACGGCAGGATCCTGCGGGGTGAGCACGGTGAAGTGGAGGGCATCGTGGAGGAGACGGAGGCGGTGCCCCGCGAGAAGGAAGTTAAAGAGGTGAACACCTCCACCTATGTCTTCGACCGGCGGGCGCTGGAGAGGGTGCTCCCGCATCTGGGCACCGGCAACGCGAAGAAGGAGTATTTCCTCACCGACGCCATCGCCCTGCTCGCGCAGGGGGGTGAGCACATTTCGGCATATATGACTCCCGACGCGACCGAGGTCCTGGGGGTGAACTCGCGCCGGCACCTCGCCGAGGCCGAGGCCCTCATGCGGCAGCGCATCAACCGCCGCTGGATGGAGGAGGGGGTGACCATGGAGGACCCATCCACCACCTATATCGGCGGCGAGGTGGCCATCGGCAGGGACACCGTACTGCGACCTTTCGTGATCCTGGAGGGGAGAACGGCGGTGGGTGAACGGTGCGTGCTGGGCCCCAACACGCGCATCGCGGACTCCCGCATCGGCAGCGGGGTCACCGTGGAACAGGCGACGGTGCGCGAGAGCGAACTGGAGGACGGCGTGAACGTGGGCCCCTATGCCAGCCTGCGGCCGGGCAGCGTATTGCGCGCCGGCTCCAAGGCGGGCACCTTCGTGGAGACCAAGAAGACCGTAATGGGCAGGGGAAGCAAGGTACCGCACCTGAGCTACATGGGCGACGCGGACATAGGCGACGGCGTCAACGTCGGCGCGGGGAGCATCACCTGCAACTACGATGGCGCCCAGAAGCACCGCACGGTGATCGAGGACGGCGCCTTTATCGGCTCCGACACCATGTTCATAGCCCCGGTGCGCATCGGGAAGGGCGCGGTGACCGGCGCAGGTTCGGCCATCACCAAGGACGTGCCGCCGGGTGCGCTGGGGGTAGAACGCAGCAAGCAGAAAAACATATTAGAATACAGGAGGAAGACCAAGAAGACGGAGGAGGAGGGCCAGCCTTGAAGGAGGTAACGCGGAAAAAGCTCATGATCTTCAGCGGGAGGTCCTGTCCCGAGCTGGGGCGGCAGATCGCCGGGCACCTGGGCATTGGCCTGGGCAAGGTGGACCTCAAGACCTTCAGCAACGGTGAGCTGTACGTGAGGTACGAGGAGAGCGTGCGAGGTTGCGACGCCTTCGTCGTCCAGACATGCTCCGAGCCCATAAACGACAACATCATGGAGATGCTGCTCATGATCGACGCCCTGGAGAGGGCTTCCGCCAAGCGCATCTCGGCGGTGATACCCTACTACGGTTACTCCCGCCAGGACAAGAAGACCCTGGCCCGGGAGCCCATCAGCGCCAGGGTGATAGCCGACCTCCTGGCGGTTGCGGGCGCCGACCGCATCCTGACCATGGACCTGCATGCCGGCCAGGTCCAGGGCTTCTTCTCGGGCCCCATGGACCATCTCACAGCCGTACCCCTGCTGGCCTCGTATATTTCACGGCAGCATTTCCAGGAGCTGGTGATCGTCTCTCCCGACGCCGGGAGGGTGAAGATGGCCAACAAGTACACCGAGCACCTGGGTGTCCCCATGGCCATACTCCACAAGCGCCGGCCGGGCCACAACAAGGCCGAGGTGCTGCACGTCATCGGCGAGGTGGAGGGAAAGACCGCGGTGCTGGTCGACGACATGATCGACACCGCGGGTACGCTCGCCACTTCTTCCGAGGCGCTGATGAAGGCGGGGGCCGCGGAGGTCTATGCCTGCGCCACTCACGGCATATTCTCCGGGCCGGCCAGGGAGCGCCTGGACGCGAGCCCCCTGAAAAAGGTAGTGGTGACCAACACCCTGCCCATCCCGGAGGAACGCCTGAGCGGCAAGGTCGAGGTGCTCTCCATCGCCTCCATCTTCGCCAACACCATCGCCAGCGTGTTCAAGGACGAGTCGGTGAGCGAACTCTTCGGCGGCGACAACCAACCCTAGACACCCCAAGAGGGGATTATGATGTGAGTTCTCTGTAGAGGGCTTCGGCCTGTTTTTCCAGCTGCGTGATCTGCGCGTTCAGCTCCTGGATGCGCTT
>CAZQFX010000239.1:0-2592 GCA_964592775.1 uncultured Actinomycetota bacterium | reverse complement strand
GGTTGGGGGGGGTGATGGCGCACAGGCCGCCCGGCGCCAGCACCCGCCGCGCCTCCCGCATGAAGCGTTCGGGCTCGTGCAGGTGCTCCACCACCTGCAGGGAGCAGACGAGGTCGAAGCTGGCGTCCTCCAGGTCGAGGCCGTATATGTCGGAATACACAAATCGGAGGTTCGGGCGCCCGTATTTTCGGCGGGCATGATAGATGGCCTCCGGCGCCAGGTCGACTCCCACCACCCGCGCGGCGCGTGAAGCCAGGAGGTCGGTGCCGTATCCCTCACCGCTGCCGAGGTCCAATACTCGTTTTCCCTCCACCCGCCGCAACAGGAACTCGTAGGCCACGAGATGCCTCTGAAACCAGTAGTTCTCCTCCCGCACACCGGGAAGGGTCCTCTCCCCGGTCAGTATCAGCTCGGGATAGGAGCCGAGGGGGAGATCGGAGGAATCCGGTTCATCTCTCACTTCGATACTCCCGCCTCAGAAGATAGTGGGCATGGGGATGGTGAGCCAGGCCACGGAGGCGGCCAACAGAGCCGCACCCGCCGCGATAAGGTAAAAATTGCCTAGACCCCACCCCAGGCCCATGAGGATGAGCCCGACACAGGCGCTGCCCGCCATGTACGCGAGGCGTGTCTTCTTCATTTCACCAGGTCGAGTACCTTCTTGAACTCCTCGCCGTCCGCTCGGCAGGTCACCTCGTATATCAACGCTTCCGAGGTGGTGATGATAGCCCCTGCCTCACGCATCCTCGCCAGGGCGGTCTCGTGGTCCATGCTCTTGCGCGTGCCCGCTCCATCCGCCACTACCTGTACCCGGTATCCCCGCTGCAGGGCGTCGTGCACCGTCTGGCACACGCAGATATGGGTCTCTATGCCCACCACGACGAGGCGCTTTCTGCCGGTCGCTATCAGCGCCTCCTCGAACTCGGGAATCCCGAAGCAGCTGAAGATGCGCTTGATCACGGGCGCGTACGCGGGAAGGGCTTCCCTCACCTCTTCCACGCTGTATCCCAGGCCTTGGGGATAGTGCTCCGTGAGGACTACCGGGATGTCGAAGACGGCGGCGAACTTGAGCAGGCGCGTGATGGTCGCCACGACTTCCTCGCGGTTATGGATCATCTTCACCAGTTTCTCCTGAGGGTCTATGACCAGGAGGATGGTGTCATCGGCGTTTGCCAGATCCGGATGCCTCTCCATTATCCTTCCTTTCTCATTCTTCCTCCTCTTCCTCCGCGGTCTCCTCGAGATAGTCGCCGACCAGCCTGGAGACATGGATGGCGGAGTTGAACGCGGTGTCGCCGCCCGTCCCCTCCGCGCGGGTGGTATCGCCGCACACGAAGAAGTTGTCGATGGAGGGGATGGTGAAACCCGGCCGGTCTTCCCGGGTCTGGCCGGGGCACGGCAGGAAACCGTCCACCATGTCCAGGCGCATGGTGCGCTCCCAATCCAACGCCTCCCAGATGCCGGGGAACATCTCCTCCAGCAGGCCACGCAGGCGCTGCTCCTCGCGCTCCATCTTTTCGGCGTTCTTCACCCATGGTTGGGGCAGTGGATAGTACCAGGAGAGAAGCTGCCTTCCTTCCGGCGCCATGCCCGGGTCGATGTTGGAGGTGAACTGGCCCATGGAGAGCGGGTCCGAGGTCACCAGGAGGCCGCTCTTGTCCGTGATCGCCTCCTTGAGCCCGATGTCCATGGAGATACCGGCGGTGGGAACGAGTTCACGCACCTGCTTCACGAACTTGATGGGCAGGTCTTTGCCGCCGAAGAGCTCGGGGATGTTCTGCGCCGGAACGGCGCTCACCACCGCGCCGGCGGTAAAAACGGCGGCCTCCGTCTTCACCTGGTTGACCACGCCTTTCTTTAGCATGAGACGGGTGACCTTGGCGCCGGTCATGATCTGGCCGTTACGCTCGAGTTCCTCCCGCAGGCCTTCGATTATGCCGCGGGTGCCTCCTTTCGGATAACCCACCTTGACCTTGGCGCGCAGCGCCTTTTTCAGGAAAGCGGCGAGTTCGCCGGCCGATGAGTAACGAAGATCGGGGGCGATGATCCCGATACCGGAGAGGACGCGAAGGATCTCGAGCGTCTCCTCCGTCTTACACCCCGCCGTCAAGTCCTCCATGGAGAGCTGGTACTTCTTGGCGTGCTTGCCCATGACCAGCTTGCCCAGATAGCGCGCGGCGCCGAGCTTGGCAGGAAGGGGGAGAAGGGAGGACTTAAGGATCTTCCCCACGCTGTTGGGAAGGGGCTGGAACTCGCCGTCACGCCACAGTTCCGGCTCCCCCGGCACGATAAAATCCAGCTCGCGGTCGAGGCGTCGGAAGACCGCCGCGGCGGCGCCGTCCGAGGCGAAACGGTTCGCGTGCAGCCCGTATTCGACGGTATAACCGTCCTTCTCCATGAAACAGGCCCTGCCTCCCAGCGACTTCGTTTTTTCCAGGAGCAGGACCCCGTATCCCCCGTGGGCCAGCAGGGCCCCAACGGACAGGCCCGCGTAACCTCCGCCAATGACGATGACGTCGTAATCCATCTCTTTCCTTTCCGGACCGTACCTCGGAGCTCGGGCAATCACGGCAATCTATACGATGAATATTA
>CAZQFX010000238.1:0-2595 GCA_964592775.1 uncultured Actinomycetota bacterium | reverse complement strand
ATCGGTCCCTTCGTCGCAGGCCTTACCGCCAGCGTTTCCAATCCCTACTGGTTCCTGTGGTGGGCGACCTTCGGCCTGAGCTGGCTGCTCATCTCCATGGACAGGGGGATGGCGGGGGTGCTCTCCTTTTATACCGGCCACATCATGGCCGACCTGCTGTGGTACTTCCTGGTGGCTTTCCTTGTGGTGACGGGCAAGAGGTTCCTCTCCGACCGCGTGTACAACTACGTCATTCTTGCATGCGGCACCTTCCTGGTCATCCTGGGAGGCCGCTTCATAGGCGCCGGCCTCGCCAGCCTGCTGTGAGTACTCAATCCCACCCGGGGTCAGCCCTGGAAGGGGAATGTAAATCCCACCCGGGGTCAGCCCTGGAAGGGGAATGTATACAGAGAACATCGAGTATAGTAAAGTCATGCTGAGCGGCATTCGATACGCTAGAAAGGTATATCGGAGAGACCGCGCAGTCAATAAGAGGATGTGCGTTTGGAAAGGAGGACATGCCTGTGGTATGGGTGTTGATCATCATAGGTGCCGTAGTATTCCTGCTCATAGTGGGGTTAATCGCCATCTACAACAGGCTAATCCGCGACCGTAACCGCGTTGACAACGCCTGGCACCAGATCGACGTGCAACTAAAAAGGAGATACGACCTCATCCCCAACCTGGTGGAGACGGTCAAGGGTTACGCCAGCCACGAGAAAGAAGTGTTAGAAAATGTGACGCAGGCGCGGAACATGGGCATGAACGCCCAGACGCCGGGCCAGGCGGCGCAGGCCGACAACATGATCACCGGCGCCCTGAAGAGCCTTTTCGCGGTAGCGGAGGCCTACCCGGACCTCAAGGCCAACCAGAACTTCCTCATGCTTCAGGAGGAGCTGTCCGGCACGGAGTCCAAGATCGCCTTTGCGCGGCAGTTCTACAACGACAGCGTGATGTCCTACGACAACGCCCGCCAGAAGTTCCCCTCCAACATGGTGGCCGGTATGTTCTCGGGCAAATTCACGGAGCGCGAGTACTTCGAGGTCGAGGCGGAGGCGGAGCGCGAGGCGCCGAAGGTGCAGTTCTAGAGCGAGAACCGGACGGACCCGGCCCCACCGTAGCGGCGTGGGATGTCGCGCTTGCCGGCGGTGTCCGGGCGCATGTCCGGACGGTTCGGAGAGGGGTAGAGAGGCGTGACTTTCTACGATCAGATATCGAAGAACAAATGGAAGTCGGCCCTGCTGGTGAGCCTGTTCATCGTCATCATCCTGGCTCTGGGTTTCTTCATAGGTTATATCTGGGGCTACGACTACGCCATAATCGGCCTCGCGGTCGCGGCGATCATCGCCACGTTGATGTCCATCGTCAGCTACTACAACAGCGACAAGATAGCGCTGGCCTCGGCCGGGGCCAGGCCGGCGACACGCGAGGAGTTCCCTTATTATGTGAACACGGTGGAAGGTCTGGCCATCGCGGCGGGCATACCGGCGCCGCGCACTTATATCATCGAGACCCCGGCCATGAACGCCTTCGCTACCGGCAGGGACCCCGAGCACGCGGCCATCGCCGTTACCACCGGCCTGCTCGAGAGGTGCAACCGGCTGGAGCTGGAGGGGGTCATCGCGCACGAGATGTCCCATATCGGAAATTACGACATACGCTACATGTCCATGGTGGTGGTGCTGGTGGGGCTGCTGGTGATCTTCGCCAACATCGTCACGCGCATGATCTTCTGGGGCGGCATGTTCGGAGACCGCGACCGCGGAGGCGGAGGCGGAGGAGGGGGCGGAGGGGGCATCTTCCAGCTCATCTTGCTCGTCGTGGGGCTGGCCTTCCTTATCCTCTCGCCCATCATCGGGCAGCTTATGCAACTCTCCATATCCCGCAAGCGCGAATACCTTGCCGACGCCACCGGGGCGAAGCTGACCCGTTACCCGGAGGGGCTGGCTGGCGCGCTTGAGAAGATCAGCAACGAGGCCAAGCCGTTCGAGCGCACCAGCCAGGCCACCGCTCACCTCTGGATCATGGAGCCCTTCAAGAAAGAAGCCCGGGCGAGCAAGGTGAAGAAGTCCAGCCTGTGGTCCACGCACCCGCCGGTGGAGGAACGCGTCGCGCGCCTGCGCGCCATGTCCGGCCTCGAGGGCATGTACAACCAGGCCATGATGGAGGCGCGCCTGCGCGGCGAACTCCCCAGGTAAAAACGGAAGGTGACCCCATCACCCTTGTACTTTAATTGATAGCCCTATGGGTATGAGCTATGATGAAAAATAGGGGAGCCCGGAAGGGGCTTTTACCTATAGAAAAGGTCTGGGGGGACCGGAGAGATGGAAGAAAAAGGTACGTTGAGGGTGAAGACCGGCCTGGCGGAGATGCTCAAGTGCGGAGTGATCATGGACGTCACCACCCCCGAACAGGCGAGGATCGCCGAGTCCCGGGAAGCGTCGTTGCGGGACAGCCTGGTCGCCGCCAAGGCCGACGTGTCGGATGCCAATCTCAACGAGGTCAAGCTTCGCGAAATGGAGCGCGAGGCCGCCGCCAACCGCGAGATCCTCGAAGCTTTGCTCAATCGCTATACCGACGCCAGCGCCCGCAACAGCCTTTCGGCACAGCCGGGTC
>CAZQFX010000237.1:0-2610 GCA_964592775.1 uncultured Actinomycetota bacterium | reverse complement strand
CTCCGATTCGATTCTATTGTAATCCTCGAGATATATAGAGTGCGGCCCATTCCAAGGCTCGACCCCCAGGCCCATATGAAGTGCGGCCCATTCCGAGGCTCGACCCCCAGGCCTCACATCAGTTGGAAAGAAGCGAGAAGAACTCCTCGAATTCGGAGAGGGCGAGAAGGCGCCTGCTCTCCTCGGGCATATCAAGCTCAGTGAGCTGCAACGCGGTATCAAGGACCCCAGGTGCGTACTCATCGAGGAACAGATGACGCAGGCGTGAAATCAACTCCTCGATGTCTTCGGTGCCGGCACATTCTCTCATGCTGTCGACAATGGCTTGCTTGCCCAGGGGCAGATATCTCAGCAAATAGTAGACATAGTAGATATCCTTGCTCCTGTATGCGCCCCCAAGGGGGAAGAGGTACGACTTTATCTTGTTCATCACAAATGCGCCCGGCGTGGGGACTCGGACCTCAAGATTGACGAAAACATCCCCCATCCTATCCCTTATCCTGGTTCCTGTATTATGGGCGAGAAACAACTCCAACCCTGGCAGCACCTGCGCCCTGAGATTGTTCTGAACGACTATCGTATCCCCCTGTTCCTTGCCCGGACCGGGCGTCAGGAATTCCACTTCGAAACCGGGCACAGAGACGCTTTCGAATTTGTAGCACTGAGTCTGGGTAGTATCCAATACCTGTCCCTCGTATCCGGCGCCAGTTAAGAGCGCCGCGATGGCATCGCCGCAAACAGGCACTTCGTTCAGGGTCAATATATCGAGGTCGGTCGTATAGACGGGAGGAAGCTGCGCCTCGAACATATACTTCCAGTATATGTAAGGCACGCATCCACCAATGAGGACGATATGCGGCAGATAATCTCTCAAGATCGACAGGGTGCGCAGGAACTCATAAGCATAGTCGCCCGCCATGGTCATGCCCATCCCCGTGTGTCGGGAAAGCCGCTCTTTTCCAGCACCTTCTGCGCCTGTTCCCCGCCCCTTACCGGGAAGCGGTAAAGGTCCAGATACAACTGAAGGTCGGAAACAACCCTCAGGCCTTCGATGCGGCGCGACCCATACAATGCTCCCTCACGGTAATAAGGTTTCAGGATATGCAGGTTCCCGCCTTCATCACGCTCCATCAGGTTGAGCTCACGGGCAAAGAAATCGGCCTGGCGCTCGAAATCCTTGTGGGCGCTTACGTAGAGGTGACATTCGTTGACCTGTACAAAAGGAGCCACAAGGCGTG
This sequence comes from uncultured Actinomycetota bacterium, assembly GCA_964592775.1. Taxonomy (GTDB): domain Bacteria; phylum Actinomycetota; class Geothermincolia; order Geothermincolales; family RBG-13-55-18; genus SURF-21. The sequence continues at coordinate 1,372 of CAZQFX010000237.1, read as the reverse complement.
CTCCCCCATGCAGGGTAAGCGCATAGTCGACCTCGGCGGGCATCTCGAGCCTCCTCAGCGATCCAAGTGTTTCCTCCAGGCTTTCCGCCTTGATGAAGTAGTTTTTCATCCTGCTTTTGCCCGGGAAAACGTATTCATCCGTCCAATCGCTCAATAGATATTGTATCCTCCTGAGCCGACATCCCTGCCTGTGCCTGCGATCGAGGTAGCCCCGATCCTCAATCTCTCTCAGTACCTCGGATGTCCAGCCGACGCTGTTCAGTGTGGCTTTAGACAGTTCCCGGACCGTGTAGTGCTTGTCCGGGTTCGCCATGAGCTCGCGTATTATCAGGCTCGCCTTATCCGCGAAGATATTTATTCCCTCTTTCTTGATTGTTTGTGTGTTGCCGGGCGCTTCTTTGTAGATCAGAACGTTGTCGAAGGCGATGAAGGAGTTGCCGGAAAGGTCCAGGTAATTCACCCCATGCGAGCGCAATAACCTCCTGCTGCTTTCGCTCAGGAAGGGCGCGACGAGAACGGGGATGATGTCTGGGGAATCCGCCTTTATAGCCTCGAGAAAAGAGATTCCTCTTTCCAGTTCGAGTGGGTATCCGCGCTGTTTGAACTCGAAGACGAGCTTTCTTGCCCTCGGCCCCATCTTTACCTCGGCCACCATATCCACCACGCTGCTCCGTTTTCCTCTTCCAACGGGGACGTCTTCCTTGATGCCGGTCATGGGCAGCGCCTCGAGCAGCATGCTCAGCTTGTTCTTAACTTGTTCGCGCAGTTCTTGCTCTTTCATAGTTCACTATAATAGCAATGTTCACTACGTAGTGAACATTATCATATTGGTGAACATAAATCAACCACACTTGCTATCTCGGTCTTCGTGGTCACTACGAGGCAGGGAGAAATATGCTATTCCCCTTCCAGGCATGACCCCAAGATGAGAAAAAGTATAAAGTGGGAAAAGGAAAAGAGACGGTTTCCCGTCTCTTCCTGTAGCTCTTTTACAGAGCAGCGCCCTGACTAAGCAATCCTATTCTACCATATGCGGACGAAATGTGAGATATGTCGATATGATGGACACACGAAAAGGCTCACCCTGGTACCGCTGGCGCTGATGCTCGCCGCTGCCTTGCACGTGACGGCCTACGCCCGACCCACGGAACCCACACTCGGCGCGCAACCTTCATCAGCGATGCAGCCTTCATCAATGGCCATGGCGACCTCCGCCTCCACTCCCGCCTCCTACACGGGCTGGGTGGTGGGGGAGCCCGCCGGAGGCTACGGGGCCATCTTCCGCACCGAAGACGGCGGGGCAGCCTGGACGCGCAAGGGCTCGGCCGCCGACGTCACCCACGCCACCCTGCTGGACGTACGCGCCACGGAC
>CAZQFX010000236.1:0-2615 GCA_964592775.1 uncultured Actinomycetota bacterium | reverse complement strand
CGGAGCCCTGTTTGGGGCTCCGTTTTTACTTCCATTGGTAGCTCTCCTTTCCTAAGCCGCCCAAGCGACCTTGGTCTCTCCACCGTCCCAGTTGAACTGCAGCACCGCCTCGGCGTACTCCTTTGCTTCCTGGGTGTGGGTGGTTAGTAATATTTGTGGGAAATGTTCCCGAATGCGCAACAGCGCCTGGATGATGTTTATCTGCCGTTCGGCGTCCTGGCTGCCGAAAACCTCGTCCAAGAGTAGGAAAGATGCCGCCTGCACCTTGGGGAAGGCCAGGCGCAGGCACAGGCTAACCAAGTCCTTCTCGCCGCCGGAGAGGGTGTCGTAGCCCAGCTTCATGGACGAACCCGAAGCCCCGGCCACGGCGACGCTGGAGGGGTTGAAGAAAGATTCCATATCCGAGGCCACCGATATTCCCCCTAACCGGCTTGGTTCATATGGACCGGCCCTGTCCCCATACGGACATCCCGCCCGGGACCCGGTTCATCCCACCTATTCGTCTCCTGGACTATCGCCTCAAGGCCTTGCCCGCGGCCAGGCCGGGGCACGACCCTACGGCGCATCCGCCTCCTCGAAAGCCCCGCCCGGCCGAGCGCGTCCCGCGCGCACCGGATCCCCGCTCCTGCCCCGCCCCCCGACGCGGAACCGCCCCGTTCCGGCGCCCGGTCGCTATACGAAATAGCGGAAGGGCATCTTGGGCAGGTTCGTCGCCAGCAGCCTGGCATAGCGCCAGTCTGACGGCTCGGTGGTGGCGGCGAGCCAGGCCGCCACCCCTCCCGCGATACCCGCGGCGATGAGCATCCTGGTCTTCATCTTCATCTTCATCAAGGCTCCATATCTCTATCTCTCGTTATCTCCACGCATGCACGCGGCGAAACGGGTTCCGTGACCGTCGCCCCGCCGCCTCTGCGCATGGTTATTCCCTCCATACGCCGGCAAGCGGTCCCACCCGCGTCATCCCTTGTCCTTCACCACCAGGCCGCCGGTGATTATCCCGCCCGCCACCACCGCCGGCACCCCTCCGCCGGGATGGGTGGAGGCGCCCGCCAGGTAGAGGTCCCTGATGCACTTCGAGCGGTTGGCGGGGCGGAACACCGCCATGTGGGAGATGTCGGTCTGTATGCCGTACACCGCTCCCCCGGGGTGCAGCAGCATGCGCTCCAGGTCCTTCGGGGTGGCCATGTCCCTGTACACGACGTGCCCGGAGAGGTCGGGGATGATGTAGCGCTCGATGGTGGCGATGGCCTCGTCGATGTATTGTTCCTTGTAGCGGTCCCAGTCGTTGCCGGCGATGTTGTAGGGCGCCAGCCCCATGTGGGTGAGCACGTGCTTGCCCGGCGGCGCCAGGGAGGGGTCTATCTTGGAGGCCCAGGAGATGAGCCCCATGACCTCCGGCCTGCCGTCCACCTCGTAGAGCTTGCCCTTGAGGTAGTACTCGCTCCAGTAGTCGTTCATCACGCGCGGGTCGGTCAGGGTGAGGGTGTGGTGCGCGTTCAGCGGGGGCTCGTAGTCGACGCCGAGGTAGATCATGGGGCAGGGCATGGAGAGCGCCAGCGACCGCACCCCCCGCCACACGTGCCAGGGGATATGCTCCCTGCCGATCATGTCCTCGTAGAGCTTCCTGGCATTGACCGCCCCGATCGCGCACCCGGCGGTTATCTCGCTGCCGTCCCACAGCTCCACCCCGCGGGCGGCGCGGTCCTCGACCATCACGCGCACGACGCGGGTATCGAACCTCGTCTCACCCCCCAGGTCCTCGAAGGCCTGCTGGATGCCGGCGGGGATGCGGATCATCCCCCCCTCGGGGTAATAGATGCCCTCGTGTTCCAGCAGCCCCACGATGGCGTAGAGGCCGGCGCACATGTCCGGCGGAAGCCCGGCGTAGAAGGACTGGAAGGCCATGGAGGCCAGGACGTCCTCGTTCTTGAAATACTTGGCCACTATCTTCTGGTGGGTCTGCACGAACATGGGGAGCACGGAGATCATCTGGGGATACTTGACGATGAGCCTCATGGTGTCCAGGAAACCCAGCGAGGGGGCGTAGAAGAAGTTGTCCACCAGGCCCTTGATCTTGGGGGTGAAGTCCTCGGCGAACTTGAGGAAGGCACTGGCGTCTGAGGGCGAGAACTCCGCTATCACCCGCGCCGTCTCCTCCACCGAGGTCGGGTAGGCGAAGCGCACCCCGCGGGTGTTGTCGCAGTAGTCGTAGATGGGGTCCACGGGGATAAGCGGGATGTATTTGTCGCGCTCCATGCCCAGGCGCTTGAAGAGCTCGTCGAAGGCCCTCGTGACCTCCACCACGCTCGCCCCCACGTCGAAGTTGAATCCTTCCACCTCGTATGTGGAGCAGCAACCGCCGATGCGGCCGGACTGCTCCAGCACCAGCGTCTTCATGCCCGCCTTCTGGCACAGGGCGGCGGCGGAGAGGCCCCCGATCCCCCCGCCGATCACGACGACATCGTAGTCCGGCATGGTCCCTCCCCTTATACCGTTAGTGAATATGACCCGTGGATACTATCTTACTATCTATTTTTAGGATAGGCAACTTTTTATCCCGAGAGATCATTGTAGTGAGGTCCGCACGCGCCATTGCGAAGGGACCCGTCATTGCG
>CAZQFX010000235.1:0-2723 GCA_964592775.1 uncultured Actinomycetota bacterium | reverse complement strand
ATACACTGAACACGCAGGGCGTAAGGCCAAGGTCCATTCTTATCATTCTGTGATCAGCTCGTGGCTGTCGGATAAATCGGCCGCGAGCATATGAGGGGTGCGGATATGCCGGATAAGGAGAGAGCGGCAAACGCGAACAAGGCCGAAGCCATAAAGCAGGCCACTTTCTCGCTGATCGTGGAGCGTGGCCTCGGCAACATGACCACCGCGATGATCGCCGACAGGGCGAACGCCTCCAAGGGATTGATCCATTACTATTTCGGCAGCAAGGAGAAGCTCGTCATCGAGGTGATGAGGTCGCTGCGGGAGAGTTACCTCCTCGCCGTGAAGGAGGTGATGGAGCAATACCCCGACAACGAGGAGAGGCTGGAAAAAGGTATCCGGGATTTCTGGGAGGCTTTCAAGGCCGACCCCAGCCTCATGGTCGCCGTATTCGAGATCACCATCAATGGAAGAAACAGGAAGGAGCTGCGCGAGAGGGTGGTCGAGTTCCACCGCGGGGTCGTGGATGAGCTGAAGCAATCGATGCTCGCCGGTTGGGGGGCGAGCGATAGCGGAGCGGAGAAAGAGGCCGAGGCCATCCTGACCATGGTGCTCGGCGTCCTCGAGAGCATGTGCCTGCATTATATCCTCGACCCGCGATCCACCGACTTCGATTCCGCGCTGGCTCTGTTGAGGGACGTTTTCAAGAGCATGGTGCGCGGGCGCAGCCTCGCTTGACAAGACAACTCCTGCGGTACATGTTCGTTTAGAACTGTGAACTGGCCAGCCAGTCAAACTTTTCAGGGGGGATCAAGCTCTTCATAAGACCCCTCCAAACAGCCCTTTTCATGTATCCGTTGATGATGCCCGCGATCGGTCCGGCAGCGGCACCGAAAACGGAGAGGCATCCCGGGATAGCGGGCTGAACTCGATCCTCAACATCCTGCGCGTCACCGCCATTCCCATGGTCTTCAGGATGGGTGGGCTGTTCAGCTCCCTGCTGGGCCGCAACGAGACCTGGGACACCCAACTCGACTGGTACGAGATGGGGGAGAGGTTGAAGAAGAAGTACATCGACAGCGGCAGGATCCTGGACGATTTGAACGACAATCCCTTCATGGTCTCCTACGAGAACAACTCCTATGCCCACTGCGAGAGCATCTTCCAGTACGAGGCGGCAAGCGAGACGCAATGCAGCTCGCTCGAGCCCATGCAGATCGAGGGGATGATCAACGCGGTGGAGATGTGCCAGGAGCAGCTGTCGGTCTGCGATGCGCGCCAGCGCAAGGTGTTCAGCCCCATGGGGGGCCATTTCAACCGCTGGCAGAAAAAGGTATCCGAGATGCTCGACGCCAACCACGCCGCCGATAGCGGCATGTACTGCGACGAGGACGACTACGACTTCTCGGTGATCGAGCCGGAGCTGAGGGCGAAACTGGACCGGCTGCTCGCCGAGAGGACCTGGACGGAAGCGGGCCCTCCCGCGTGAGGGCAGGCCCAGGCCCTCCCGCGGAATGTCCAGTCCAGGCCCTCCCGTGTGATGGCCGGATGGGACCCCCCGCTTGACTGGCGGTCCGGGCCCTTCCGCGTGACGTCCGGACGGGCACCCTCTTGCGGGCGGCGGCGCTCGGCGGGAGAAGTGCGCGGAAGGATATGAGGTAGAGAGAGCGCATGAGGATTTGAGGGATAGAGAGAGCGTGCGAAGGGGGTAGATGGGCGATGGAGAAATGGGACGTGGTGGTGGTAGGCGGGGGCCCCGGGGGTTCCTACGCGGCCAAGACGGCGGCGGAAAAGGGCCTGAAGACGATCTTCTTCGAGCGGGGGCGCAAGCCGGGGGAGAAGAACTCCTCCGGCTGCGGCCTGGGCCAGAGGTGGTGGCGCGATTTCCCCGAGGTGATGGAGGCGGTTACCAGGATGCCCTCCTACCGCAAGGTGGAGATGTGGTGGTGATCAGCCTGGTGGACGAGCACGGCCGGCTGAGATACCGCTCGGGGACCACGGGGTCGGACCTCTGTGCCAAGCGCTACCCCGGCGGCAAGGGCATGAACGGGGCCAGCGTATACAGAAAAGACCTCGATCCCTACCTGGCCGACCTGGCCGTGCAGGCAGGCGCCGAGCTCAGGACCTCCTCCCTGGTGAGCGACGTGATCATGGAAGGCGGCAGGGTGGCCGGGGTGAAGACGGATGCCGGGGAATCCTTCCAGGCCGAGGTGGTCATCGCCGCCGACGGGGCCATGTCCACCATGGCCCGCAAGTCAGGGATGCGCAACCGCTGGGGCGGCGGGTGCACCCTCGTCCCCCAGCTTGACTTCGCGTGCGACGAGCAGAGGATGGACGACGTCATCGGCAACGCCGAATGGTGCTGGTTCGGCTCCATCTGCTGCTACCAGGTGAATTTCCGCGACGGCTTTCACGTCGGCTGGGGCGGCTGGCTGGAGAAGGACCTGAAGGAATACCGCTTCGACCTCAAGGAGATAACGGACGTGCCCGCCTTCCAGACCATGTGCCGGTCCATAGACGCCAAGCCGAGGGAGTACCAGGCCCACCTCCTCCCCTGGCTGAGGAAGCCGCCCAAGACCTATACCGCGGGGATCTCCAATGAACAAGACGTATACGCCCTCTCCATGGATGTGTCGGATAACACCGATGTGGAAGAGAAGACGAAGCGCGCCGTAAGTGAGTTCGGGATCCCCGATATATTGATCCATAGCGCCGGCATAGGGCATGCGGGTTATCTAGAG
>CAZQFX010000234.1:0-2784 GCA_964592775.1 uncultured Actinomycetota bacterium | reverse complement strand
GGCGCGCGCCAGGCTCGACGAGTCGACCATGGACGAAGCGGAGAGGCTGAGGGAGATAGACCTTCTCCGTTTCCAGGTACGGGAGATAGAGGCGGTGCGCCCTGCGGAGGGGGAGATGGAAGAGCTGTTGAAGGAGCGCAGGCGCATGCAGAACCGCGAGGATCTGTTCACGGCGGTGCGCGGCGCGTACGAATGTATAGCGGGGGAGGAGGCGGGGGAAGGCATACTTGACCGCCTCGGTGGGGCGGAGGCATCGCTGCAAAAGACCATCTCTCTCGACGACGAACTGGCCTCGTGGGTGGAGATGTTACGGGGGGCACAGGGCCAGTTGGCCGATCTTGCCCACGAGATGCGCGCGTACTCGGAATCCCTCGATTTCGAGCCCGGCCGCCTGGGGGAGGTGGAGCTGCGCCTGCGCGCCTTGTCGGAACTCGCGCGCAAGTACGGGCGCGATACCGCCCTCATACTGGAACACCTGAAGCGCTCGCGCCTGCGGCTGGCGGAGCTGGAGGGACTGGATTCCAGGAGGGAGGGGCTTAAGGCGGAGCTGGAGCGGGCGGAGAAGGCGCTGCGCGAGGCGGCTGCCGAGCTCACGTCCTCGCGCCAGGAAATGGCCGCGAGGCTCACCCGGGAGACCAACCGCGAGCTCGCGGAGCTGAACATGGCGGGCATGCGCTTCCATGTCGAGGTGGGCAAAGCCGGGAGCTTCGGTGAGCGGGGAGCCGACAGCGTGGAGTTCGAGGTCTCACCGGGCAAGGGATTGCCCTACAGGCCCATGGCGCGTATCGCCTCCGGGGGCGAGCTGTCGCGCATCATGCTGGCCTTGAAGCTCTCGCTCGCCCGGGCGGACGCGGTGCCCACCCTGGTGTTCGATGAGGTCGACGCGGGTATCGGCGGCACGACCGCCGATGTCCTGGCCGAGAAGCTGTCGCGTATCTCCCGCCTGCACCAGGTATTCTCCATCACCCACCTGCCGCAGATAGCGGCGCGTTCCGATCAGCACATGTCGGTGGTGAAGAGGGAAACCCCCAAGGGCATCGTCACCGCGGTGGAGTTCCTGGACGGCGGTCGGCGGGTGGACGAGCTCGTGCGCATGCTCGGCGGTGACGAGGCGACGGCCCGCAAGCACGCTGAATCCATGCTCAAAGGGAAAGCCGGTGCGCGTTCCTGAACCGGGGGATGAGGAGCAGATGAAAGAACTCTTCGACAAGCACTGTTTTCGCAGGGCGTACGCCACTATCCTGACGCTGGCGGTGATGGCCGCGCTGCTGCAGCCCGCGGGCTGCGGTACGGACTGGAACGGGACGGGAAGGCTGGAAGTCGCCGCGGACATTGTCCCCATGGCCGACTTCTGCCGGGCCGTGGGGGGAGACATGGTGGAGGTGGAGTTGCTGGTACCGCCGGGCGCGAGTCCCCATACACATGAACTCACCACCGGGCAGATGCGCTTCCTGGCCGGGGCGGACGTGGTGGTGACGGTAGGGCTGGGACTAACCCCCTGGGCGGAGGAGGTCTTCGCCAAGGCGGGCAATCCGGACCTGGAGATCGTGGTGGCGGGAGAGGCAGTGCCGCCCTCTTCGCTTGTCCCGGCGGGCGGGGTAGCGACGGCCGGTCATGCGGACGATGAAAAGGAGGAGGGAGGAGACGCGGAGTGCGATGCCGGCTCCAGCGACCCCCATGTCTGGCTGGACCCCGAACTCGTGGTATACATGGTCGAGGCGATACGCGACGCGTTCATCGACGCCGACCCGGCGAACGCGGAGGCCTATCGCGAGAACGCGGCCGGATACGCGGAAGAACTCGCTCGACTCGACGGCGATATTGCCCGGGCAACCGCGGAGCTCACGCACCGCGGGTTTATCTCCTTCCATTCCTCGTTTACCTATTTCGCACGCCGATACGGGCTCGAACAGGTGGGAGTGATAGAGGAACAGCCCGGGAAAGAACCCTCGGCGGGCGAGATCGCCGAGCTGGTTGACCTGATAGAGAGCCGGGGAGTGAGGGCGGTCTTCGCGGAGCCTCAATTCAACCCCAGGGCGGCCGAGGCAATAGCCGAGGAATCCGGCGGCACGGTGGTGGTCGGGATACTCGATCCGCTGGGGGACCCGGACGATCCCGGCGCGGATACGTACCTCGAGGTGATGAGGAACAACCTCGCGGCGATGGTGGAGGCGCTCAGGTGAATCGGTGCCGCGTGAGCGAGTTTTTCGCCGCGCCCGCGGAGGGAACGCGCCGGGTAATCGTCCTCGAGGACGTATGGGCGAGGCGGGACGGGCACGAAGTGCTCGAAGCGATAACCTTCTCCCTGCACGAGGGGACTTTCCTGGGCGTCATCGGTCCCAACGGAGCCGGCAAGACCACCCTTATAAAGGTCGTGCTGGGCTTGGTGAAGCCTTACCGGGGCAGGGTGCTGGTGATGGGCCTGAGCCCCGAAGAGCTCAAGCGCGAGCTGCACCACATAGGTTATATGCCCCAGCAGGTGCTCTTCGACCCCGTCTTCCCGGTCTCCGTGTACGACGTGGTGATGATGGGTCGCTCCTGCTGCATCGGCACCATGCGCTTCCCGCGCCGCTCCGACCGCTTGGCGGTCATGGAGGGCATCAGGGCGGTTGGCCTGGAAGGCCTGGAGAAGAGGCCCATCGGCGAGCTCTCGGGCGGGCAGCAGAAGCGGGCCTTTCTCGCCCGCGCGCTCTGCCTGGAAACGCGTATCCTGCTCCTGGACGAGCCCACTTCCGGCCTCGACTACGAGGCACAGGAGAACTTCATGGACCTCCTGGCGAGGCT
>CAZQFX010000233.1:1683-2803 GCA_964592775.1 uncultured Actinomycetota bacterium | reverse complement strand
GCGGGATGGCGGCCAGCGCCAGGGGCATGGACCGCGCGGCGGCCGACTATGTGGGCATGCTGGCGACGGTGATGAACTCCCTTGCCCTACAGGACGCCCTGGAAAAGCGGGGAGTGTACACCCGCGTGCAGTCGGCCATCGAGATGCAGGCGGTGGCCGAGCCCTATATCCGGAGGCGCGCCATCCGCCACCTGGAGAAGGGGAGGGTGGTCATCTTCGCCGCGGGCACCGGCAACCCCTACTTCACCACTGACACCACGGCGGCCCTGCGCGCCCTGGAGATAGGGGCGCAGGCCATCCTCAAGGCCACCATGGTCAATGGCGTGTACGATTCCGACCCCATGCAGAACCCGGACGCGGTGATGTATCAATCCCTCGACTACATCGAGGTGCTGCAGCAGGGGCTGCGCGTGATGGACGCCACCGCCGTCTCGCTGTGCATGGACAACAGCCTGCCCATCATCGTCTTCAATATGACCGTTCCCGGGAACATCACCAGGGTGTTGTTCGGAGAGAGGATAGGGACCATTGTCGCCTCGGACCAGGGGGAAGGGAGGTAGACGGGTGTTAGAGGACGTCTTGCAGGAAGCCGAGCGGCGCATGAAGAAGACGGTGGAACACGTGCGGGACGATTTCGCCTCCATCCGCACGGGAAGGGCCAGCGCCTCCCTGCTCAACCGGGTCATGGTGAGCTACTACGGGACGGCGACGCCGCTCAACCAGATCGCCTCCATCGCGGTGCCGGAGCCCACGCTGCTGGTAGTATCCCCCTACGACAAGAGCGTGGTCGAGGACGTGGAGAAGGCCATCCTCGCATCCGACCTGGGGCTGAACCCCGTGAACGACGGCAATGTCATCCGCCTGCCCATCCCCAAGCTCACCGAGGAGCGCCGCAGGGAGCTGATAAAGGTGGTGCGCACCAAGGCGGAGGAGGGCAGGGTGGCCATACGCAACATCCGCCGCGACGCCATAGAGGACCTGCGCGCCTTCGAGAAGGACGGCGAGATAACCAAGGACGATCTCCACCGCGGCCAGGAAGAGGCTCAGAAGCTTACCGACCGCTTCGTCCACGAGACCGACGAGATGCTGCCGCGCGCCGCCATCGTGCAGCCGGCCGCGG
>CAZQFX010000233.1:0-1673 GCA_964592775.1 uncultured Actinomycetota bacterium | reverse complement strand
ACTGATGGAGGTCTGATTTGGCTGGGGGGGAAAACGGATCTCAAGGCGGCGAAGTAAAATTCTCGCTGGCCTCGCGCTTCACCGGTTTCGCGGTGCGCGTGGTGAGCGCGGTCATCCTGGTGCTCGTCGTGGTCATCCTGCTGTGGTGGGGCGAGATTTCCTTCGCCGTGGGCATGGCTCTCCTGGCCTTCGGGGGGCTGTGGGAGTTCTACTCCACCTTCTCCAAGCACGGCTACAGGCCGGCCATGATACTATCCATGGCCGTGGGAAGCGCCCTGCCGGTCATCGCGTACTTCCTCTACGAGTCACAGGACCTGACCCCCATGGCGCTCGCCCTGGGGCTATACCTGCCTGTGCTCTTCGCCTGGTGCATCTTCCGCCGCGGATCGAAATCGCCCACCACGGACATCTCGGTGTCCCTGCTGGGGGTGGTGCTGGTCGGTTTCTGCCTCGCCCATTTCGTGCTCATGCTCGGGCTGGACGAAGGCACACCCTGGACGGTGCCCTTCACGGTCATCGTCTTGGTGTGGGTCTCCGACGCGGTGGCCTACCTGGCGGGCTCGGCCCTCGGGCGGCACAAGATGATCCCGCGCATCAGCCCGGGGAAGAGCTGGGAGGGTTTCATCGCCGGCACGGTGGCGGTGTTCGTGGCCGCCTATATCATCTATCTCACCGTCGCCCCCGACTGGCTCAGCCTGGGCGTGGCCATGGAGCTGGCGGCCATCGTGTGCATCTTCGCTCCCCTGGGCGACCTCTCGGAATCCACGGTGAAAAGGGAGCTGGGCATAAAGGACATGAGCTCGCTCATCCCCGGGCACGGCGGCATCATGGACCGCTTCGACAGCATGTTCTTCACCGCCGTGGTCTCCTATTACTTCCTGCGCTACTTCATCTTCAAGACCTAAATCCCACCTGGGGTCAGCCCCGAATCCCACCTGGGGTCAGCCCCGGAACGGGAACGAGAACAACTATCAAGCGAAGTGACACGGCAATGGAAACGCTTTGAGATACCACCGGAAACATCGGGCAAGGCACCCCCGGAGGCGTCATTGCGAGGAGCGAAGCGACGAAGCGGCCTCCGATGCCCGCTTATCCCTATAGGCCCCCGTAAGGTTATGCGACCACGCCTTATATCCGGCCTCAGGCCTCGTATATGGTGTGCTCCTCGGTGAAGAAGATGCAGGAGTCGGCGAAGTCGATGAACTTGGCCTCGTCCTCGCGCAGGGCGGCGTCGGCCTCCATCCCCTCCGGGCTGCTGTAGGCGTCGATGAAGGTGCCCATGCTCTCCCACCATAGCTCGGCAACGCCGTCGTAGCGCTCCTTCAGTCCACGTGTCGCCTTGACGATCTCGTGCAGGTCAAGGGTCATGGTGTGGCTCTGCACGTATCGCTTTACACCGATACCTGGTGCGAGTTTTGCCACCAGGGGCCCGTGCTGGTTGAGCCAGTAGTCGTGGAACTCCTCGTCACTCAGTTCCGAACGCTTGCGTACGCAGTACACCAGTTTGACCATTTCTAACCCCCATTCTCGCGCAGCCGCCTTATAGCGATCCGTCGATTCATCATGGAACCACCATAAAAAGCCGGACAGGCAATATTCTAACCCACATTCCAATACCACCTACATTCCGCAGATAGAAACCGGCCCCAATCGAATTATCGCACACAGCTCAG
>CAZQFX010000232.1:0-2830 GCA_964592775.1 uncultured Actinomycetota bacterium | reverse complement strand
CTCGATGGCTTCCACTTCCCCATCGGGGTCGTAGCTGACGTTGTAGAGCGCGGGCACGTAGACGCCGGCCATGGCGGCGCACTCCCGCAGAAAACCGCCGCGGTCCTTTCTTCCCTTATTCTTCCAGGCCTTTAACGCATCCAGCAGATCGTGGATCGCCTCCTCGCCCTCTCCCAGCACCAGAAGGTCGAAGAGCTCCGCGATGGGCTCGGGGTTGAAGGCTCCCGGCCCGCCCCCTACCACCAGCGGGTCGCCTTCACCCCGTTCCGCCGCCCGCAAGGGGATGCCGGCAAGGCTTAGCACCCGCACCACGTTGGCGTAGGTCAGCTCGTGCTGCAGGGTTATCCCCACCATGTCGAACCGCCCCAGCGGCACGCGGCTTTCCAGGCCGAAGAGGGGCACGCCGCGCCGCGCCAGGGCATCCTGCATGTCCACCCAGGGGAGGTAGGCGCGGTCCGCCATGGCGTCTTCGCGCTCGTTGATCTCCTCGTAGAGTATCGCCAGCCCGAGGTGGGACATGCCGATCTCGTAGGCATCAGGATACACCAGGACGCAGCTTACCTCCGCGCCCTCGAAGGGCTTGCGGTAGGCGTTGACCTCGATGCCCAGGTAGCGTCCGGGGCGGGTCACACCCGCCAGCTCCTCCGCCAGGAACGCTTCCGTCGTCTCGTGCAAATCTTCCCTCCAACGGCAAGAGGCGGCATGCAGCCGCCTCACGTACAGCAAGATACCGGACTACCGCCGTGCAAGGGGCAGGGTCTTCCACGCCGCGCCGCGTGTCTACTTGTTGCGCAGAAAGACCGGGATGTCCAGCTCCTCGGACTCGAAGACCATGGTCTTCTCCGGGGGCGCCTCCGTCTTCGCAGGCCGGCGTCCCGGCCGTGACGGGGCCGTGCCGAACTCGAAACCGGTGGCGATCACCGTGACCTTGAGCTCATCACCCAGCGAATCGTCTATCACCGCGCCGAATATTATATTCGCGTCCGGGTCCGCCACGCTGGCGATTATCTCCGCCGCCTCGTTCACCTCGAAGAGCCCCATGTCCGTCCCGCCCGAGATGTTGAGCAGGATGCCCTTGGCGCCCTCGATGGAGGACTCGAGCAGGGGGCTCGAGATGGCTGCGCGTGCGGCCTCCGCGGCGCGGTTCTCGCCCGCCGCGGCACCGATGCCCATGAGCGCCGAGCCCGCGTTGGACATAATGGTTCTCACGTCGGCGAAGTCCAGGTTGATGAGACCCGGTACGGTGATGAGGTCGGTGATCCCCTGCACGCCATGGCGCAGGATGTCGTCGGCCATGCGGAAGGCGTTGAGGATGGAGGTCTTCTGCTCCGCCACCTCCAGGAGGCGGTCGTTGGGGATGATGATGAGCGTGTCCACTTTGTCGCGCAGCTTCTCGATCCCGCCTTCCGCCTGCCCCGCCCTCTTGCGGCCCTCGAAGGAGAACGGCCGGGTCACCACACCGATGGTGAGCGCACCCTGTTCCTTGGCAACCTCCGCCACGATGGGAGACGCGCCCGTACCGGTGCCCCCGCCCTTGCCCGCGGTGATGAAGACCATGTCCGAGCCCTTGATGGCCTCACCGATGGCCTCCTTGTTCTCCAGCGCCGCCTGCTCACCGACCTCGGGGTTGGAGCCGGCCCCCAACCCGCGGGTGATGTTGCCGCCGATGTACACTTTGACATCGGCATCGGACATGAGGAGGGCTTGCGCATCGGTGTTGATCGCCACGAACTCCACTCCCTTGAGCCCGGCATCGATCATGCGGTTGATGGCATTGGTGCCGCCACCCCCCACCCCGACGACCTTTATAACCGCCAGGTAATTGGTTGCGGTCTCCGGCATTTCAACTCCCTCCTTTATCCTTTGCCCCTTCAGAAAAATCCGTGAGGCGCGCTTCCTAAGTCTAAATGCGTACTTGAGGGTATGTGGTCTGCTTTCTCGGTTGCCTCTTCCCCTCGCATCATCCTAAATCTACGACAGGGATCTCCTTATCTCCTTCCCGCTCCTCCCTTTTCTTCATACTTTTTCCAGTTACGCCAGGCGGTTTCTGCCGCTTCCCTATAATGTCGTGCCGGCCGCAACGGTTTCTCCCTTCGCTAACGCCGTTGAGCTCCATAAACAACCGCTGCTTTATCCCCTCCGTTCGTTACGCACCCTCCACATCCGCCTTATTTCCCAGGGCGCTTTCTGGATTATTATACCTTAACGATAACATTATATTTGCAAAATACCCTAGATGTTAAGTCTCAATGTATATCGGCAGAAAGCGGCAGGGCTTAATCGGTCGCCGCCTGGCCGGAGCCGGCCGGCTTGATGACGGGGTATTCGGGAAAGGAGACATCTATATACTCTACGGAGCCGTAGCGGCTCAAGAGTTCGGTGAGGGCCATGAGGGCTATCTCGTTCTTGCGCTCGAGGTCCGACGCATGGCCATAATTGACCACGGTGCCCGCACCCTCGAGGTACAATCCCCCTTCCCCCCTAATGCCGACCGCGGTGGTCATCTCCCGCAACGCGGCGGGAAGGCTGCCCAGCAGTGACGCGATGGTGGTGAACTCGTCGCCGTCTATCTCGCCGCCGGGAAGCAGCAGCGGCAGCTCCAGACCCTCTATCTCCACCATCCCGGCGGGCCTGCCCCCGACGCTCTCCAGCACCACCCCCTGCAGGTCCAAGAGATCGTACGTGCCGTTCTGGAGAACGAATGCGGCGGGCTTCCGCTCCGTTATTTCCAGCACGACCGTATGCGGGTAGCGCCTGGATACGCAGGCCTCCGCCACGTAAGGCTCCGAGATCAAGGCGTCCTCCACCGCCTTCACGTTCATCTTCAACA
>CAZQFX010000231.1:0-2834 GCA_964592775.1 uncultured Actinomycetota bacterium | reverse complement strand
GAGCGTATTTACGGATCGGGGTACTAAGGATGATCGGGAGAAGCGCGATTACGGGCGGGCGTCAGTCGTTGATGTAGTCCTTGCCGATGACCAGGATGACGTTGGCGTCGTAGGTGATGGCCACGTCCTCGTCCTCCTCGATGACGTAGTCGGCGTCGGCATCCAGGTCCCTGGCCACCATGCGGGCCGCCGCCTCGAAGCCGGAGGCGTAGTAGACGGTGGTCTCCTCGTAGGGGTTTACGGTGTTGCCGGTGGAGACGTTCTTATAGCCCTTGGCGGTCATGATCTTTGCCACCTGGGCGGCCATGCCTTCCCAGCGCACGCCGTTGAGCACCGCGAGGTCCGTGCTGGCCCGGTCCGCCTCGGCCTCGCCCTCGGCCAGTTGCTCCTCCTGCTGCCTCCTGACCTTTTCGGCCGCCTGCTGCTCGGGGGAAAGCGTGCTGCAGTAGTTCTTGACGTTGTAGAAGAGCTCGGCCGCGGCCTCCTTGTCGGGGACGTAGTACCAGGGCTGGCCGGCCGCGGGTACGGGCTCGTCGCCGGGCAGGGTGACGAACTCCACATCCTCCACCTGCATGCCCTGCAGCGCTGCGGCGAGGGCGAAGATAGCCTCGGTATCCAGGTCGGTTTCGAGATGCTTCACCGTGGCATCGAGTATAGCGAACAGGGCCTGCATGTCCCTGACCTCGACCGCCTTCTGCATCACCGCCTTGAGGAACTTCTTCTGGTTGTCGATGCGGTCGAGGTCTCCGCGCGGGAGTTCGCGGCTCCGGCACAGGATGAGGGCGTCCTCGCCGTTGAGGAAGACGTCCCCCGCCGGGAGGGCCCCGATCTTGGGGTCGAGGATGGGGTAGTCTAGGTGCAGGGTGACGCCCCCCATGGCGTCCACGATGTTCTCGAAGGCCAGAAAATCGACCTCGGCGTAGTTGTTGATATCCATGCCCGAGAGTTCCTCCACCACCTTGATGGCCCCCGCGGGGCCACTGAAGGAGTGGGCGGCGTTGATCTTCTCCGTGCCGTACCCGGGGATGGTCACCCTGGTGTCGCGGGGAAAGGAGATAAACACCGCCTTCTTCTTCTCCACGTTCACCGAGGCCAGGATCATCACGTCGGAGCGGGTGTAGCCCTCCTCGCCGGCCACGCTGCCGCGGTCGATGCCGATGAAGAGTACGTTGAGGGTCACGCCCTCCCATTTGTTGGTGACCTTTCTGATCTCTTCCTTTTCTTCCTCGGAGAGCTGCGTTCCCCTCCAACGCAGGTCGAAGTAGCGCTTGCTGGCCCAGGTCTTGATGGCGTCGAAGTTCATGATGCCGACCACCAGGCCGCTGATGAGCAGCAAGGCCAGGGCCACCTTGATGATGCTCTGCCTTCTCCTGCGCCTGCGCGCTTTCAGTCTGTCTTGCCTTTTCATATGCCGGTTTGACGCCTTTCGACCTTGGTCCGTTCCATTGGTTTCTCGAGTTCTTTCCTTCTTGCCTTAAGCGTCTCGTCCCGTCTCCCTAACCTCGACCGAGGAATATTATATGACGAAGTACCCATTCCATAAACCTGCGGATACACCCGCCTGATGACACATCCGGAGACGGAAATGCTCTCGATCCCACCCGGTGGTCAGCCCCGTCCCGCCCGTCCCCTGCGGGGGTCAGTCGGTTTCGTCGCCGGTAGGTTCAAGCTCGAATGCCTCCGTACGCAGCCCCTCCTCCATGGAACCGATGAGCTTCTCCACCTTGGAACTCGCGGCCGTGAGGCGCTGCCTGGCTTCCCTGATCAGAACCACCCCCTCTTCGAAGAGGCGCAACCCCTCCTCCAGCTCGAGGTCCTCCTTCTCCAGGGTGGCCGTTATCTCTTCCAGCCTCCCCATCATCTCCTTGAAGGTCTTCTCGCTCACCTTATCACCACCTTATCCTCCTCCCGCGATTCGCTGGCCATGCGCACTGAAGGTACGAACACCCCATTTCCTATTTCCTCCAGTACACGAACGTCAACGGAGGTCATCCGCCCTCCTGTACCTCCACGTCCTTTACCTCGCAGCGCAGCCCGCCACGGTGCAGGCGCACGTCCACCGCGGATCCCCTCTCGATCCCCGCGCTGTCGGTCAGCGGTCTCGTCTCGCCCGCCATGGTGGCTATCGCATATCCCCGGGCGAGAACCGCCAGCGGGCTCAAGGCCTCCAGGCAGGAGGCCGCCACGCGAACCCTGCCGTCTTCGCGGCCGAGCAGGCCGCGCATCGCCAGCATCAATTCCTTGTACCTCTGGCCGGGTTCCCTCTCCCTCCACCTTCTCCATGCCGCGGAGGCAGTGGAGAGCTTGCGCGCCGCCGCCTCTATCCTGTCCGGCAGCTCCCGGTACTCGCGGGGATAACGCGCCAGGGCGAGCGCCGAAGTTTCCACGCCGCGTTCCATCCCCGCCAGGGAGACGCGCATAGAGGAAAGCAACCTCGCCTCGCCTTCCGCCACGCGCTGTGCGGACTGGCTTGAGATCATGGCCGGGTCCGAGAAAGGGCGCCTCTTCTCCAACGAGCCGAGTTCCCTTTCCTGCCGGTGCAGCCCTCGCTGCAGGCCCGCCGCGAGGGATAGTTCGCCTTCCCGCAGCAGGGAGAGTACCTCCGGCGCGCTGGGCACCACCGCCTCCGCCGCCCCGGTGGGAGTGCTGGCGCGGAAATCGGCCGCCAGGTCCGAGAGGGTAATGTCCGGTTCGTGCCCCACTCCGGTCACCACCGGAATGGAGGACGCCCTTATGGCCCTCACCACCTCCTCGGTGTTGAACGGCTGCAGGTCCTCGAGCGAACCGCCGCCCCGGGCCAGGATGAGCGCGTCCACGGGTAAAGCGTGGTTGAA
>CAZQFX010000230.1:0-3008 GCA_964592775.1 uncultured Actinomycetota bacterium | reverse complement strand
GGCGGGGATGCAGCGGCGGTCGAATGCGAGCGTATTTACGGATCGGGGTACTTAGCTGCGTGTACGAGGAACGGCTTTTCGCAGCGATGTCTCGATCACGCGTCTGTGTGGCCGTGTCAGGGAAAGGCGTCGTATGCCAGGAAGAGGAGGTTGAAGATGGAAGAGGACAGGATCTCCTACCACGAATCGGTGAGGAGCGTGTACCGCCGCATCAGGGAAGACGGCATGACCAATATCTGGGACCGCTTCGAGGCCCAGGGCATGGGGGGAGATCCTGACAAGAGGTGCCCCTTCTGCCTGGCGGGCGCGAGGTGCGACCTCTGCTCCAACGGCCCCTGCCGCGCCGACGCCGCGAGCGACAAGCGGGGCGTGTGCGGCATCACCGCCGACGGCATGGCCATGCGCATGATGGCCCTGCGCAACGTCATGGGCACCTCGACCTACCATTACCACACCGAACAGACGGTAAAGACCCTGCGCGCCACGGCGGAGGGAAAGACGCCCTTCGAGATAAGAGAGCCCGGCAAGCTGCGCGATTTCGCCGGCCGCCTGGGCGTGGACACCTCCGGCTCCGACGCCGAGGTCGCACTGCGGCTGTGCGACTTCGCCGAGGCCGACTTCAACCGCAAGGCCGACCAGCCCAGCCTCATCGTGGAGGCGCTGGCCACGCCGGAGCGCAAGGAGATCTGGAAGAAGCTGGATATATTCCCCGGAGGCGTCTACGGCGAGATGCTGCGGGTGACCAGCTCCTGCCTCACCAACGTGGACGGATACTACCGGAGCCTGGCGCTCAAGGCCATGCGCATGGGCGTGGCCATGGCCTACCAGAGCCAGATAGTCAACGAGTATTGCCAGGACATCCTCTTCGGACTGCCCAGGCCCCACTCCATGCGCGTGGACCTCGGGGTGCTCGACCCCGACTGCGTCAACGTGCTCCCCAACGGCCACGAGCCCTTCCTCGGCTTCGCCATGGTGCAGCTCGCGCGCAAGCCGGAGTGGCAGGAGAAGGCCGTGGCCGCCGGGGCCAAGGGCCTGCGGGTGATCGCCAATATCGAGACGGGGCAGGAGATGATACAGCGCTGGACCATGGACGACGTGTTCTACGGCTTCACCGGCAACTGGATCATGCAGGAGGCGGTGCTCGCCACCGGCTGCGTGGACCTCTTCGCCTGCGACATGAACTGCTCCATGCCCATCGACCCCGCCTACGCGGAGCGCTACAGGTTCAAGCTCATCCCCGTGAGCGACCTCGTGGCCTTCGAGGGGGTCACGGACCGGCTGGACTACGTGCCCGAGGAGGCCGAGGCGCAGGCCGCCCGGCTCCTGGACATGGCCGTGGCCAACTTCAAGGAACGCCGCGCCGCGGTGGAGCCCATCGTCGGGCTGCCCAGCGGCGAAGCGGTGGTGGGCTTCTCCACCGAAAGCATCCTAGAAGCCCTTGGGGGTTCCCTCGATCCCCTGCTCGACGCCATCAAGTCGGGGGCTATCAGGGGCATCGCGGGCCTGGTCTCCTGCACCACCCTGAGGGACAGCGGCCAGGACGTCCACAGCGTGGCGGTGGCCAGGGAACTCATCGCGCGGGACATCCTCATCCTCTCCATGGGTTGCGGCAACGGCGCCATGCAGGTGGCGGGCCTCTGCCTGCCCGAGGCGGCCCGGCTTGCCGGATCCGGCCTCAAGGGCGTCTGCGAGAAGCTGGGCGTCCCGCCGGTGCTCAGCTACGGCACCTGCACCGACACCGGCCGCATCGCCGACCTGCTCGCCGCGGTATCGGGTGCCCTGGGCGGCGTGCCCATACCCGACCTGCCGGTGGTGGCGGCAGCTCCCGAGTACATGGAGCAGAAGGCGACCATGGACGCGGTCTTCGCCCTGGCCCTCGGCCTCTACACCTACGTTAATCCCGTGCCCACGGTGACCGGGGGGCCCAACCTGGTCAAGCTGCTCACCGAGGACTGCGCCGGCGTGACCGGCGGGGTGATGCGCCTGGAGAAGGACGCGGCGCAGGCGGCGGAGAACATGCTCGCCCACATCGAGGCCAAGCGGAAGAAACTGGGCCTGTGAGCCGGTAGGGGATCTACGGGCCGCCGGGCGCCGTTCCAGCTTGCTTCCGCCCTTGCCGCGCATGAGGATCAGCCCTGTGAGCAGCGCGGTAAGCCCCACGGCGAGCCACCTCCAATTCATCCGGCCGATATTGCCGCCGGCGTTCCTGGACATCACCTTCACGGCGTTCCCGGCTCCCCCCATTCCCCTTATCATGCGCGTGAGAGAGGGGACCCGGCAGGCGGCTGCCCCCTGTAGAGTCCCGCCAGCGTCATCTCTTTTATCTCTCGTGCGCCGTCCTGCCGCGCCAGAAGGGCAGTGTCTCTTTCTTCAGTTCACGGCGCACCCGCGGGGTGATGCTTCCGATGGCCTCCCTGGAGCGTTGCGGGCTGATGCCCCCTATTTGTCGTCTCGATTCGTGCGCATCTCGAACGAGTTCGACATACCCATCATGTCCCTATCCATAGACGAACAGACCGGAAAGGCGGGGACGGAGACTCGTCTCGAGGCCTTCGTCGAACTGGTGTGGGCGAAGAAACGGAGGGCGCTCCGCATGAACAGAATAGGCGCGTAGGCCCCCCCCGAAGCTCACCCGGCCTGCAAGGGAACCGTATACCGAAAAAACGGCCTTCTGCAAGAAGCTCTTCTCCGAGAAGTGTGGATGGCGAGAAAGATTTGCCTGGATGTGAGCTCAGGAGCTGACCCCAAAGGCTCCATAACCACCCATATTTCTCGGAGAAAAACCTGCGAAGATGGCCTCGAGGCAAAAGGCCCGGACCTGCCGTCCGGGCCTTATACGTTTCAAGCCCTGCTGGACCAGGGCCAAAGAAACCGGGTGTCAAAGATACGGCCCCAATGCTACCGCCCCCGCTTCCGGGCCCTGCGCCTCTTCCTGATACGGGTCGAACCCGCCAGGGAGAGCAGCCCCATGGTCATGCCGAACGCGAGCACGCCGGCTCCGCCCCCCT
>CAZQFX010000229.1:0-3034 GCA_964592775.1 uncultured Actinomycetota bacterium | reverse complement strand
AGGCCACCACGGCCAGGATGACCGCCAGGATGGCATTACGCGCGTATTTGTTCATTCATACCCCCCCTTAAGAATATCTCGATGAAGCCGTCTTTCGCTTACCGGTTATCCCGAAGGTGGTCCGGCCTTCGGCGATGGGGTTTTGACCCAAATGACCGAAGCTCTCCTGACATCACCTCCTCCAGCCGGGCCAGTCCTAGCTACCTAATTATCCAACAACACGACCAACATGAGCAACACAAACCAACTTGAAATGTATACTTCAAGCCGTCTACCTCGGCTCACTCTATATATTCCCTTAAAAAAGGATTCCACACCTGTATAATCTCCCCTTCCTTCTATTTTTCGGGAAGCGGGCCGTGATAGTTTAGGCGATTCTGCGAAAAACGATGGGAACCGGGCCTACTGCCCTTTCCCCTTCATCATCTTCCTGATATTGAGGAGGTTCTCCAGGGGCTCCGACGGCAGCTCCCTCGCCCCGCCCAGGAGCTGCGCGTTCATGGTCACCTGCGCGCAGAACTCCACCGTCTCCAGACGGTGGTAGGCCTGCTCCACGTCGCTCCCCCAGCACAGCACCCCGTGGTTCTGCATGAGCACCGCGTCGTAGCCGTCGAGGTAGTAGACGATGGCCTCCGCCAGCTCCGGGCTCCCCGGGAACTGGAAGGGGACCAGCGGCACCTCGCCCAGGAAGATGACCGCCTCCGGTATGAGGTGCAGGTCGAGGGCTTTCCCGGCGACGGCGAAAGAGGTGGCCAGCGGGGGATGCGCGTGCACCACGCCCCCGATGTCGCTCCTCTCCCGGTACAGCCGGAGATGCATGTGCGTCTCCGTGGTGGGGAACCCCTCCCCGCGCAGCACCTGCCCGTCGAGGCTCGTGACCAGGAGCTGCTCCAGGCGCATGAATCCCTTGCTCACCAGGGTGGGCGTTATGAGGACGGTATCGGCGTCGAGGCGGGCCGAGATGTTGCCGGAGTTTGCGGAGGCCATGCCCCGCTGCCAGACACGCTTGCCTATGTCGCATATCAACGCGCGCAACGTGGATTCGTTGTCCATGGCAAGACCTCCTCGGGAGACGGGATATCATCAGCAACCATCATATTTATATCGCGGCAAGGCTACAAGCGCGGCGCACGATTGGAAATATTATCGCCATGAGCGAGTCGGCGCCGCAACGACCGGTTTGCAGGCTCCTCGCGGTGAACGGATATGGTGGTTACATCGTCCGGGCACGCACCTGTGACGGTGCGGGCGTGCCGAGGTTGCCGCGCTCCGCTCGCTTACGCTCTCTCCGCTCGCGATGGCGTTGAAGGATGGCTATGGGTGAGGTATTCGGCGGGTCGGAAAAGTCAGAATATCTTCTTTTCCCACCAGCGCTCTTTGTTCTGTTCCTTGCCGTTGTATGTGCGGACGCTTATCTTCTCGGTGGGAGCCGAGACTATGGGGGCGGTCTCGGCGGGGTCGGGTTCCTCCTCCAACTGCTGCACCTTGTCGTCCTCGTGGATGACCAGGGTGGCGAGGACCTTTATGGGTGACGGTTCGATGCGTTCGAGCATCTCCTCCCATCCGCGCCTCGGCCTGCCCATGACCTCGTACACCTCCATGAGGTGCTCCACGAAGACGAAGGCCAGGGGTTTGATCTTGGTCTCGTAGATCTCCTTGTCCTCCGGGGTGAACTCCTCGAAGGGGACGTCCATGAGGCTCAGGAGCTGCTGTGGAACCTCGAGTTCCTTTTCCCCGAACTTGCGCTCCAGCTTCTTTGTGAAGAAACTGCGGAAGATCTTTTTCTTCGTCGGAGTTTTATGAAGACTCCCACCCGGTTCGTTTGTCTCCATCATCTCGCCTTGTTACATCCCGTCCATAACAGTTGCGGCGTTCCTTATTGGTTATCGTTCTTATATATCGGAAATCTTCCCAGTTACTTAAACGCGCCGGTCATGCCGTGAATAAGAACCGAGAAAGCATGGTAGACGATATCCACCCGGGTACCCCGTATTCAAGAAGCGGCGCAATCAATCCGCTATAATCTTTATCGCATGCCTTTGTGAAGAGGAGGACGGCTTTGGACGGCGTTTATCCCGTGCATATAGGGATGATCATGGACGGCAACGGCCGCTGGGCGAAGCAGCGGGGGTTGCCGCGCATCGAGGGGCACCGCGAGGGCGAGGAGTCCATCATGGAAGCGGTGAGATCGTGCTCCGAGCGGGGCATCCGCGCCCTCTCCCTCTTCGCCTTCTCCACCGAGAACTGGGAGAGGCCGGAGCAGGAGGTGCGCTTCCTGGTCAACATGAGCCGCGCCGTGCTGCGTAGGCGCATGGAGGAGTTCATGGAGCGGGGAGTGCGCATGCGCCACGTCGGGCGCAGGGACAGGATACCTCCCGAGATCCTCGCCTGGTTCGATATGGCCGCCGAGGTCACGGCGGAGAACCGGGGGCTCAACCTGAGCATCAACTTCAACTACGGGGGCAGGCGGGAGATAATCGACGCCTCGTTGCGTTTCGCCGAGCAGGCCGAAGCGGGCGGCCTTCGGGCCGGCGATATCGACGAGGAGTCTTTCCGCCGCTACCTGTACGTTCCGGAACTGCCGGACATCGACCTCCTCATCCGCACCGCGGGCGAGATGCGCATCTCCAACTTCATGCTCTGGCATCTCGCGCATGCGGAGATATACGTCACTCCCGTCCTGTGGCCGGATTTCAGGAGGGAGCAACTGGAAGAGGCGCTCACGGAGTTCAAGGGCAGGCGCGAGTCCCGCGGCGGTGCATGAATAGACAACCGAGAACCATAATTTAACAGCCTATCGATCGTCTCCCTCCTGTCGATCCGGCTCGAGTCGCCCCTCGTTCGCTGGCGATGTTTCATTGAGGGATTCTTGTGCGAGAACACATTACAAAAGTCGTTAGAGGAAAAAGTATCTTTTGGGAGAAAATTGATAGAGAAAACCTAGGAAAGGAGTGAAGAGATGGCAACGAAACCAGCCAAGAAGAAGCCCGCGAAGAAGGCGGCGGCGAAGAAGCCCGCCAAGAAGGCGGCGGCG
>CAZQFX010000228.1:0-3046 GCA_964592775.1 uncultured Actinomycetota bacterium | reverse complement strand
TTCCTTCCTATGATCTGGAAGAGCCCCGCCTCCCGGCACTTCCGGATGTGTTCGTGGGCTTCCTCCCTGGTCACGCGCCGCCCCATCTTGGGGTTGATGCCCATGGCCGTCTCCCCCATGAACAGGCAGCCCAGATCGATGGGGTAGTCCTTGCACGCTGTGGCCTCGCGGCAGATGCAGGTGTCCATGACCCACAGGTAGTTGGCCTTGTCGATGAAATGGTCGAGCACCCGGGAGGGGAGCACCATTTCCTCCCCGCCCCACACCTCCTCGTTCACGTTGATGGTCCTGTCCCGGGGGAGGCAGGTCATGTCGTCCCCGTCGAAGAGCAGGTAGTCGTAGATCCGGCCGAAGACCGGGTACCTGGACCACCTGGCCAGCATGAAGCGCTGCGGGAAGGTCTTCTTGACGATGCTCACCAACCACATCGGACTGGACATCTTATCCCCCCTTGTAACTTCGGCGCTCTCACCTGACGGCATTACAGGCCGACCCCTCGGCCTGAGCCCGCGCGCATCCGCCGAATGCCGGCGTGACCAGGGCATGGAGCAGCAATACGGCAACCGGAGCCGGAATCCTCCCCCGCAGGGCGAAGCGCCTCATTTCCCGCCCTCTCTGACCGCGGCCTGGTTGACGAGGTTTGCGAAGTACCCGGCCCCGAAACCGTTGTCGATGTTCATCACCGCCACGCCCAGGGCGCAGGAGTTGAGCATGGTCAGGAGAGCCGCCATGCCTCCCAGGTTCGCCCCGTATCCTATGGAGGTGGGCACGGCGATCACCGGGCATTCCACCAGCCCCCCCACGATGCTGGGGAGCGCCCCCTCCATGCCCGCCACGACCACGACCGCGTTGGCCCCGAGGAAGATGTCGGTGCGGGAAATGATGCGGTGCATGCCGGCTACGCCCACGTCGAACAGCCGCTCCACGTAGTTTCCGGTCAACTCGGCCACGATGGCGGCCTCCTCGGCGACCGGGATGTCCGCGGTGCCGGCCGTCACCACCACTATCTTTCCGGTCAGCTCCTTTTCCTCGCGGCGGATGAGCACGAAACGCGCCTGCCGGTGGTATTCCGCCTCGGGGCAGACCGCGCGCACCTCTTCGTAGACCTCGTCCGAGGCGCGCGTGAGGAGGATGTTCCCCCGGTTCTTCTCCAGCAGGGTCTCGACGATGGGGCGGAAGGTATCCCTGTGCTTGCCCTCGCAGTAGACCACCTCCGGGATGCCCTTGCGCAGCTCGCGATGGTGGTCGAGCACCGCGAACCCGAGGTCGGTCACGGGCTCTATGGCGATGCGCGAGACCGCCTCATGCACGGGCATCTCGCCCCGCCGGACCTTATCCAGAATCTCCGCCAGCTCCTCTTTGAACATGATCGACCTCCATGCCGTCGTTATCCCCGTTCGCGGTACGGACGTATCCGTGAACCTGGCTACTATTATAGGTTCTTCTCCGAGAAGTGTGGGTGGCAAGAAAGGAAATGCGCAATGACGAGACCCCAAAGGCTCCACGGCCACCCACACTTCTCGGAGAAGAACCCTATTATATGGCACGAGCGTTAGCCGGGTGTCAGCCGCCAGCCCTACATGCCTGTCATGAGGGGCGCGGCAACAACACGATATGGCCGGGGATTACGGGGCGGTCATGGCCGCGTTTCGCGCTACCCGCCCTTCCGCATATCGCGCTACCCGGCCTTCAGGCGGCCTCGCATCGACGGGGGTCGCGGGCAAAGGTATTGGCGGGCGCCGGCGTGAATATTTCTATGTAGTATGGAAGCTTTGGGATGAGCGAGGAGGACACCCGGTGGTTTTGGGGCGTCCGAGGTTTGCCGTTTGCGTATGCGTAGCCGCGATGGCCGCCGCGCTCGTCCTCGCCCTCCTGCTCCCGGCGGGGGCCGCGGCCGCTTCCGACTGGACGCGCAGGAGGGTTCGGGGAGGGGGGCAACGCCGCAGTGAGCGCCATGGCTTTCTACGGGGGCCGCCTCTTCGCCGGCACCTACAATCCCGCGGGCTGCCGGGTCTGGTCCTCGGACGGGATATCCTGGAAGCAGGAGGTGGGGCAGGGCGCCGCGGGCGCGTCCGCCGGTCCCGGCTTCGGCGACGCGAAGAGCGTCAACGCATCGAGCATGGCCGTATACGGATGCAAGCTGTATGTGGGGGTCCGCAATACCTCGGGCTGCCGGGTGTGGTCCTACGACGGCAGTGTTTGGGAGCAGGAGGTGGGGGAGGGAGAAGCGGGCTCGCCCACGGGCGCCGGTTTCGGCGACGCTGGGAACAACGACGTCACGAGCATGGCGGTGATGGACGGCCGCCTCTACGCCGGCACCTACAACGCGGGCGGCTGCCAGGTGTGGGCATACGGCGGCAGCGCATGGGAGCGCGTGGCGGAGGGTGGTTTCGGGGACGCGGACAATTTCGCGGCCTCGAGCATGGCGGTTTACTTCCAGGCCCTGTATGTCGGGACCATGAACAACGACTATACGTCCGGCTGCCAGGTGTGGGCATACGGCGGCGAGGACTGGAGGCAGGAGGTGGGGCGGGGAGCGGCCGGCACCCCCACCGGCCCCGGCTTCGGCGACACCGACAACCGCAGGGCGGCCAGCATGGCGGTGTACAACTCGGGCCTTTACGTGGGCACCTTCGATTCGTCGGGCGGCGGCGGCTGCCAGGTGTGGGCTTTCGACGGCGCCAACTGGACGAAGGTGGGCGACGGCGGCTTCGGGGACGCGT
Organism: uncultured Actinomycetota bacterium; assembly: GCA_964592775.1. Taxonomy (GTDB): domain Bacteria; phylum Actinomycetota; class Geothermincolia; order Geothermincolales; family RBG-13-55-18; genus SURF-21. Next base: position 323 of record CAZQFX010000228.1, on the reverse strand, counting down.
CCAACCTCGCGGCATCCTGCATGGTGGCGGGCGGCCTGGACCTCTACGTCGGCACCTACAACGAGGATTCCGGCTGCGAGGTCTGGTCGTACGGTGGAGAGCGCTGGCGCCGCGAGAGCGATGGGGGTTTCGGGGACGGCAGGAACATCGCCGTGGGCGCCATGGCGCTCGAGGGCGCGGAACTCGTCGCCGGCACGCGGTGCGAGAAAGGCTGCCAGGTATGGGAAACGAAGGCCTCCCACGTGCTCTATTTCGCGGAGGGCTACACGGGCGGTGGTTTCCAGGAATACCTGTGCCTGGGCAACCCGCATCCCCGGGACGCC
>CAZQFX010000227.1:0-3106 GCA_964592775.1 uncultured Actinomycetota bacterium | reverse complement strand
TCTGGGAGGGCTGCTGCCCCGTCCACGACGGCATCACCGCCGACATGGTGCTGGAGCAGAAGCGCCTGCATCCCGCGGCCCTTGTGGTAGCCCATCCCGAGTGCCGCGGAGAGGTGCTCGAGCTGGCGGACGAGGTGGCCAGCACCTCGGGAATGTTCGAGGTGGCCGCACACGCCGATAATGACGAGATCATAGTGCTGACCGAGGCGGGAATAGGGCATCCCCTGGGGAAGAGGTTCCCCGGCAAGAAATTCTTCTTCCCGCGGGAAGAGCCGCTGTGCCCGGACATGAAAGAGATCACGCTGGAGAAGGTGGAGAGGTCCCTGCGCGGCCTGGAGCCGGCGGTGACGGTGCCGGAGGACATCCGTCTCAGGGCCCTGTTGGCGGTGGAGAGGATGCTGGAGATAGGTTAGCGTCCCGGTGACGCGGGGAAGGTGCGCCGTGATCCCACGCTATCTCGTCGATTTCGACCTGGAAGACCTCCCGGGCGTCCCTTACGACCTGGTGGTGGTGGGAAGCGGCGTGGCCGGCCTTTCCACGGCTCTGCGCGCGGCGCGGCGCTTCAGGGTCGCCCTGCTCACCAAGACCACCCTCACCGTCACCGCCACCCGCGTCGCCCAGGGGGGTATCGCCTCCGCGCTGGGAGCGGACGACAGCCCCGAATTGCACTTCGAGGATACCGTCAGGGCGGGAAAGGGGTTGTGCGAGGAGGAAGCGGTATGGGCCCTGGTGCGCGAGGGGCCCATGCGCATCACCGAGCTGATCGAGGAAGTGGGGGCGCACTTCGATACCGTAGACGGCCACCTCGACCTCAACGTGGAGGGGGGGCACTCCCGCCGGCGGGTGGCGCACGCGCAGGGGGACGCCACGGGGAGCGAGCTGGAGGCGAGCCTCACGCGCAGGCTGATCTACAACAAGCGCCTCGACGTCCTCGAGCACTACTACGCCATCGACATCCTCACCCTGGACGGGTGCTGCGCCGGCGTCCTGGGCATGGACGCCAAGGAAGGGACGATCAATTATTTCCGTGCCCCGGCCGTGGTGCTGGCCATGGGGGGCATGGGGCAGCTCTACCCGGTGACCACGAACCCGGATATATGCACCGGTGACGGGGTTTCCATGGCCCTGCGCGCCGGCGCCGAGGTATCCGACCTCGAGTTCCTGCAGTTCCACCCTACCGCCCTGCACCTTCCCGAGACGCCGCGCTGGCTCATCAGCGAGGCCTTGCGGGGAGAGGGGGCGGTGATAATCGACCATGCGGGGAAGCTGATCATGGAGGGGGTGCATCCCCTGCGCGACCTGGCGCCGCGGGACACCGTGGTCAACGAGATGGTGCGGGTGATGCGGAAACTGGATCGGGACCACCTCTATCTAAACGCCACGCATATCCCCGCGGACAAGCTCAGGGAGCGCTTCCCGACCATCTATAAACACTGCCTGGAGGCGGGGCTGGACATCACCCGTGTGCCCATACCGGTATCCCCCGCCGCGCACTACATGAGCGGCGGCGTGGTCACCGACCTGCATGGGAGGACGCGGGTGAAAGGGCTCTACGCATGCGGCGAGGTCGCCTGTACCGGCGTTCACGGGGCCAACCGCCTGGCCTCGAACTCCCTCCTGGAGGGCCTGGTCTTCAGTTGGCGCATCATGCAGGACCTGCCATTGGCGGTGGAACGGGGCGCGGGAGGCCTGGAGAAGGCCCGGGAGTTGAGCCACAGGGCGAAGAGAAGCCGCCTCCCGGTGGAGATAAACCTGTTGCGCCGGTTCCTGCAGCAGATGATGATGGACTGCGTGGGATTCAGGAGGAGCGAGGAGGGCTTGAACGAGGCCGGGGAATTCATCGACCACAATCTCCAGGTCCTGCAGGCCGAGTATCTCGATCCCCGGGGATTCGAGCTCCAGAACATGATAACCCTGGCGGCCCTGATGGTCAGGGCCGCGCTCATGCGCGAGGAGAGCAGGGGGTGCCATTTCCGGGTGGACTTCCCGGGACAGGCGGAGTTCTGGCGCAAGCACGTCGTCTTCGGCAAGAAAGGCGGCAGTATCGTCAACGAACTCAGGCCGGTCGGAGATCTGACGGGTCCCGGCTACGATTGGTGGCCGGGCGCGGTAAAGGAGTCGTGAAGCGTGGACGAGGATTTCAGGCGCGTGTGCATGGAGGCGGCGCGGAGGGCCCTCGACGAGGACCTGCAGAGCTCGGGCGACGTCACTTCCAGGGCCTTGATCCCCCCCGGCGCGAGGGGAAAAGGGCTCATCGTGCTGAGGGAGGAAGGCGTGGTGGCGGGCATCCCCCTGGCCTCCATGGTCTTCCGGCTGCTCGAGACGAAGGTGAATTTCCAGTCCCTGGCAAACGATGGCGAGCACCTTCCCGCCATGAGCGAACTGGCGGTCGTGGAGGGTCCCGTTCAGACAGTCCTGGAGGGCGAGAGGACCGCCCTCAATTTCCTGCAGCACCTCTCGGGAATCGCCACCTTGACCTCCCGGTTTGTTGCCGCCGCCTCGCCTTTCGGCGCGGTCGTCCTGGATACGCGCAAGACCACTCCCGGCCTGCGCGCCCTCGAGAAATACGCCGTGAGGGCGGGAGGAGGCAGGAACCACCGCTTCGGGCTCTACGACACCGTGCTCATCAAGGACAACCATATCGCGGCCGTGGGGGACGTGGGCGCGGCGGTGGAGTCGGCCCGGCGGGCGGTGGGGAAAGAGGAGAAGGTGGAAGTTGAGGTGCAGCGGCTCGGCGACCTGGAGGAGGCCATCCAGGCGGGGGCCGACGTGGTCATGCTCGACAACATGACCGTGCGGGAGGTGGCCGAGGCGGTGCGGCGCGCGCGCGGCAGGGTCAAACTCGAGGCCTCGGGCGGTATCAGCCTGGAGAATATAGCCGCTTACGCGGAAACCGGGGTCGACTTCGTCTCCGTGGGGGCGCTGACGCACAGCGCCAGGGCCCTGGACATCGCGCTGGACCTGGAACCTGTACCATCCAGATAACAAAATCCCGCCTGGGGTCAGCCCTGGAACGGGATCGGCAGGGGTCTGGAGCCTGTCGCATAAACCCCGTACGAATCTCGCCCCCCCAGAATTGCGGCTAAATAGGCATCATAATGGAGGG
>CAZQFX010000226.1:0-3189 GCA_964592775.1 uncultured Actinomycetota bacterium | reverse complement strand
CGTCTTCGTCGGGTCGGGCATCTTCAAGTCCGAGGATCCGTCGTCGCGCGCCCGGGCCATCGTGAGGGCGACCACCCATTACACCGATCCCCAGGTACTGGCGGAGGTCTCGCGCGGCATCGGCAAGGCCATGGCGGGCCACGAGATCTCCGAGATAGGGCCCGAGAACCTCATCCAGTACCGCGGCTGGTAAACGCGGCCGCAAGGGTCCGGAAAAAGAGGAGAGATGAAGAAACCGACCATAGGCGTGCTCGCGTTGCAGGGGGCGGTACGCGAGCACCTGCGGATGCTGGAGAGATGCGGAGCTCGAGGGATCGCGGTCAAGTATCCCTCCGAGCTCCAGTTATGCCGGGGCCTGATCATCCCCGGGGGAGAGAGCACCACCATCGGCAAACTCATGCTTGCCTGCGGGTTCCTGGAGGAAGTGCGTTCCCTCCCGCACGAGGGGATACCCCTCTACGGGACCTGCGCCGGCCTGATCATGCTGGCCATGCGCATCACCGAGGGCGACCAGCCCCTGCTGGGACTGATGGACATAACCGCGCGCCGCAACGCCTTCGGGAGGCAGGTGGACAGCTTCGAAACCGACCTGGCCCTGACGGGAATCGACGACGCGTCCCGCCCCTTCCGGGCGGTGTTCATCCGCGCCCCGTGGATAGACGAGGTCGGGCGGGAGGTCGCGGTATTGGGGGAATACGGAGGAAAGGCGGTCATGGCCCGCGAGGACGGCATGCTGGTATCCGCCTTCCACCCCGAGCTCACCGGCGACGACAGGGTGCACCGCTACTTCCTGAAGATGGTCGAGGAGGCCCCGTAAGGGATATGGGAGGACCAGACGGGAGGAGAAGATGTCAGGACATTCCAAGTGGCATTCCATCAAGCACAAGAAGGGCGCCGCGGACGCCAAGCGGGGCCAGATGTTCAGCAAGCTCTCGCGGGCCATCATCGTGGCGGCGCGCGAGGGAGGTGGAAATCCCGAAGCCAACATCGCGCTGGCCAACGCCATAGAGAAGGCCAAGAGCTACTCCATGCCCAAGGACAACATCGAGCGGGCCATCAAGCGCGGCACCGGGGAGGGTTCCGGCGACGTGTTCGAGAAAATAGTCTACGAGGGATACGGAGCGAACGGAGTAGCGGTGATGGTGGACATCATGACCGACAACCGCAACCGCGCCGCGGCGGACATCCGGCGCATCTTCTCCCGCACCGGGGGCAGCCTGGGGACCTCCGGCTCCGTGGCGTGGCTGTTCGAGAAGAAGGGCAACATCATCGTCAACAAGGACACCGGGGCCGACGAGGACGCCATGCTGGAGACGGCGCTGGAGGCGGGAGCGGAGGATATGACCACCGAGGACGACCATTGGGAGATCATCACCGACGCCGAGTCCTTCCGCGGGGTCGTGGATGCGATGAAGGCGGCGGGCATCGAACCGGCCTCCGCCGAGGTGACCATGCTGCCCAAGAACACCGTGAAGCTGGACAAGGAATCGGCCAAGAAGGTGCTGCGGCTGGTGGACGCCCTGGAGGACTACGAGGACGTCCAGGAGGTCTACGCCAACTTCGATATCCCCGACGAGATACTGCAGGAGCTCTCCGAGGAGTGAGGCGCGGAAGCACATATGATCATCATGGGCATCGACCCCGGGCTCGCGGCGACGGGCTACGGGGTGGTGGAGAAGCGGGAAGGCAGGCTGCGCCCCCTGGGCTTCGGGGTGATACACACCTCCCCCCGCGAACCGCTGTCATCGCGCCTTGGTATGATATATGGCGAGGTCGGGAAACTCATAGGGTGCTACCGTCCCGATCTCGTAGTCCTGGAAGAGCTGTTTTTCAACACCAACGCCCGCAGCGCCATGGTGGTAGGGCAGGCGAGGGGAGGCATCATCCTGGCCGCGGCGCACGCCGGGGTGACGATCGAGGAATACACACCGTTGCAGGTGAAACAGACCCTGGTGGGACACGGGCGCGCCGACAAGAGGCAGGTGGAATACATGGTGCGCACCCTGCTCCACATCGAGGGGGGCATCGGGTCATCGCATGCCAGCGACGCCCTCGCCCTGGCCGTCTGCCACGCCCACAGCGAGAGGATGCGCGGACGCCTCGAGGAAGCGGTGCCGGACAAACCGGCGCAGAAGAAGCCCGCGCATGGGAAGAGGAACGTGCAGTAGCCAGGACGCGGGCAGCCGCGGATTCGATCATATACGAAGAAGCGGGAAGAAAACGGGTAGAACGCTGCCGGGCAGCCGGATGCTTCGCGCGTCGTATAGTTGATGGCCTGGTATCGAGTAGATAGGCAGGGAGGGCAGTAAGGATGAAGACGGCCGGTGCCGGGAAGGAGGAGGCCGCAGGTTGATCGATTTCGTAGAGGGAGTTCTGACGGAGAAGAGCGAGGAGGGCGCCGTGGTCGCTGTAGGGGGGCTGGGGTTGACCCTGTTTGTCTCCCATCCGACCCTTCAGGGCCTGCCGCCGACGGGCAAGAAGGTGAAGCTGTACTGCTACCTCCATGTCAAGGAAGACCTCCTGCAGCTCTACGGTTTCTCCGGCCGCAAGGAGAGGGACATATTCCTCAAGCTCATCGCCGTTACCGGTATCGGACCCAAGGCGGCGCTGGCGGTCCTCTCCGCCTACGATCCAGACGCCTTCGTGCGCATCGTGGCCTCGGAGGACCTCGAGGCCATCACCGCGGTCTCCGGCGTGGGGAAGAAGAGCGGGCAGAGGATAATACTGGAGCTGAAGGACAGGCTCGCGCCTTTGGCGGGGGAGCTGGGCATAGCGGTGGGAGGGCCGGACGGGGGCGACTTGGCGCGCGAGGTGCGCGAAGCCCTGAAGGGACTGGGATATACCGCCGCGGAGGCCAACCGCGCCATGGAGGGTTATGCATCCGACGACCCCAGCGTCGAGGACGTGCTCAAGCATGCCCTCAGGCGGCTGGCGGGAAAGGACTAAGAGGCATCGCAGGCTTAGTACATGAGTGACGGGATGGCAGGGGAAGGAACTGTTCAATAGGACCGACGGCGCCTTAGCCGGAAGATAGAATAGCGGGCCGGAGGAGGCGAGAGAGATACAAAACGGCGGCGATGAACCGGCAAGTTGGAATAAAGACCAGCGGGGACAGGCCGTTGAGCGGAGTGCGCGATCGCGCCTGGTAAAGGGTAAGTGAAGCGAAATGAAGGATGACCGCGAGGAGAT
>CAZQFX010000225.1:0-3264 GCA_964592775.1 uncultured Actinomycetota bacterium | reverse complement strand
TTCGGAACCATCAGCGCGGCGGCGTACGGTCTATGGTCGGACACCGAAATACGCTGCACCGTCCCCGGGGGGATCACTGAGGACATGCTCCTGCGCGACCACGACTGGATGCCGGGCACGAAAAGGGAGTAAGTGGGGTCCGCCCGGATATGTAAACGCACCATGTCGCGCGGAGGCGACATCACCGAAGATGAAGATGCCGGTCCCAGGGTGGCCGTATGTCCAGGGTGCCAAGCGCCTGCACTTGGTGAAACGTCGCCGGCCCACTGCCTGGCTTGCTATGGTAAAGGGGACACCGTCAATCCCGATATACATCATTGATGCTGATGGCGGAGTCGACGATAGTAGAGCCATACGGCTTATACGCGCGGAAGGGGACATGACTTGAAAGCCATACGATTCCTGGTGGGCCTGGCACTCGCGATCCTGGCGTCCGCGGTGGTGATGTACATCGTCAGCTTCTGGACGGGCGATGTGCTGGGAGGCCCGATCTACACGACACGCCTTGCCCTCGTTCTCATGCTCCTCGCCATCCTCATCAGCCTGGTCCCGCGCCTGGTCAAAGGATCCCTGCCCCGCCGCCTATGGCTGTGGATAATGATAGCGATAATCGTGAACGTCGTCCCAGTCACTCTGGAGATGATCAACGCTTACGCCGGGCGGAACGTCTTCTCCCCCGACCTCATCTTCCTGTTCTACCTCTTCGTCTTCATCCCGGTGCTGGTGGTCATAGGGCTGCTATACTTCGGGTTCAGGAAGGAGGGTTTCGAGTTCAGCCGCGAGTCATTGATCTGCATACTGCCATCCATGCTGATCTTCATCGGGGTAACGGTGGTCGTCCTCATCGTGCCCATGGCGACGGGCGAAGGCGACATCGGGGTCAGGATATCGGATATCTTCGCACTGGTGGTGCAGATAGCCGCGCTCTGCGTGGTATCCTTCATGGCCATCACCATCGGCACGGGCAAGGCGGGCCGGCCCTATCTATACACGTCGCTGGCCCTGGTGTGTATCATCATCCAGACGATCCTGACCGCCCACATCCGCCTGGTCGGCATCATGAGCACCACCGAACCGGCGGACCTCTTCCTGCACATCGCCTACGTCCTGCTGATATTGGCTGCCTATTTCCAGTACGAGATAACCGCCGCCCCGGTGCTGGAGTGATAAGACACCGGACCAGCCGGTCCCTTCAGGCCGGCACTGGACAGGCCGTCCGAGAACGTAAAGATCGGGTTGCGGTGGGTGTATGGGCTTTCTACCTGGCAGAAGACATGACCCGGACACGCATCCCAGCAAACCCTTTCTCGCCACCCACATTGCTCGGAGAAGAACCGAAGATGGTAAACCATACCGATTTCAAGCGGAAAAAGCGTGTTCCCAGTCAGTCCCTCATGCCGCAAGGTCGCGGCACCATCAAAGGATGAAGACAGCTTCGCGCCATGAATGGGAAACAAGATATGGTACCGCAAAGGCTATTTTCGGAACAGACTGTCAGGCCTTCCTGCGCCGGCGCGACTGTGGTTCCTTCTGCGCGGACGGAGCCGCTTCGTAACGCTTGACGTTGTATTTCTCCCGCGGCTGTTGTCCGGCGACCTCCTCCGGCACGACCCTGGAAACCTCCTCCAGGCGCTCTTCCTCCTGCACCACGTAGGTGGCGATGAGCTTCATGGGGGTGTCCTTGAGGTAGCGGCACATGGCGTTCCAGCCGCTGGAAACCCTCCCCGTCTCCCCGTAGAGCTCGTCGAGCAGGTCCGAGAAGAGGATGGTGAGCTGGCGGCCTTTGTACTCCCGCTCGTAGAGCTGTTTTTCCTCGGGGGTAAAATCGTCGAAGGGTTTGTCCAGCAGCATGATGATCGGAGCGGGAACCTCGATGCCCCTCTCGTCCAGCTTGCGCTCCAGCTTCTTGGTGAAGAAGCTCTTGTTGGCGGCGCCGGCCGCCGGAGCGGCCTCACCGGAGGCGTCCGCATCCCGCGGCGCGGCCGGCCTTGCCTCCCTGGCCGGGGCCGCATGTGCCTCCCGCCCCATCTCCCGCTGCTCCTCCTGGTTGATGACGTAGGAGACGCAGACCTTGATGGGCGAGTCCTTGAGGAGGTGGCACATGCTCTTCCAGCTGTGCCTGGAGCTCTCGCCCGACGCCTCGTATATCTGCTGCAGCAGCCTGGCGAAGAGGATGAGGAGCTCCTTCTCCTTGATCTGCTTCTCGTAGACTACCTTGTCCTCGTCCTTGAAGGCGGCGAACGGCTTGTCCAGGAGGTCGATGATGAAGGGAGGGGTGGCTATCCCCTCCTCCTTCAGCTTGTTCGCCAGTTGCTGGGCGAAGAAGCTGCGTCTTGCCTCCGCTTCGACGGCCATGCGGCACTCCATTCCCATGCGGGCCATTGACCGGCGGCCATGGCCCCGAACAGCACCGAACCTCGGTAAACCTCTACCTATCCCAATGATTCGGCGCCAGGGGGCGGGATATTAAACACCTCGTGTTCCTTCCGGCAGGGGAGATATACGGCGCCTTTCTGGCGGGGGCCGTTTTCCCGCCGTCTTGCGCCGCTTGCCGCGATTATTCAACCACTGCCGGGATTTATTGCGTGGAGGGGCACAACTCCTTCGATTTATAGGGTGAAGACAAAAAATACCGGCAAAGAAGCAAAAACCTTTTAAGAGGAGGAGAAGCAAGATGAAAGGAAGGATGAAGATCGCGGTCCTGATGGGGGTCACTGCGGCCATGCTGCTTATGACCCTGGGTGGCCTGGCGCTGGCCGCGAACCCGGAGAACGTAAGCGTGCAGGCACCCGTGGAGTCCACCATCCGCCTCTCCGTGTCCAAGAACACGGTGAACTTCGGAGGCGGAAACCTGAACCCGGAGGTGAGGAGCTACAGCGACTCGCTGACGGCCAACGTGAGCGCTAACGTGCTCTGGAGACTCCAGGTGGAGAAAAACCGTGACCTCACGGGAGTCGACCCGGCCAACGTCATCCCCTCGAGCCAGCTCACTTTCGGCTCGTCGTCCGGTGACGGCAGGGTGACGGCGACCCGCGCCGCCGGCACGCAATTCGGCGGGAGCGGGACCCCGACCATGGTGGCCGAGGGCAATCGGGGCGGCAACATCGGGATGACCGTGAGCTATGCCTTGAACATCGAATGGGAGGACCCTCCCGACACCTACACGGCGACGCACACCTACACAGTGATCGCTCGCTAAGTGTTGCCGAGGTCGCGAAGCCCGGGGGAAACCCCGGGCTTCGCCTTTGGTGTGCCGGGCATGTC
>CAZQFX010000224.1:0-3332 GCA_964592775.1 uncultured Actinomycetota bacterium | reverse complement strand
CAACCTGGGGTCAGCCCTGGAACGGGATCGTCCCGATCCCGTTCCAGGGCTGACCCCTTAGCGGGGGGCGATGAGGTCGCCGGCCAGGGGCGGCATGGCGTTGTAGACCTCGCGCACCTTGAAGAGCAGCGCGTTCCTTCCCAGCGGCGCCAGCTCTCCCTTCACCTTGTAGCTCTTGACGTCGAAGGTGAGCACGCACAGGGCCGCGGGGCAGGGGGTTTTCACCCTGGCCAGCTCGCGGTTGTACTTCGCCAGTTGCAGCACGAAGGCGCTCTCCCCCGCCGCGGCGGCGGCCATGACCGGATAGATGCGGGGGTAGCCGTCGTCTCCCATCGCCGCCAGGGCCTTCACCGATGTGAGCCTGACGAATTTCTCCTTCACCATGCCGGGGACGGCGACCCCCCCGTTCGCGCCCGCCGCGCGGTGCATGCGCGCCTTCATGAAATCGATGGGGACCGCGATCATGGCGGCGCCACGCGCTGAAGATACCTCCCGCACGTCGATCACGCCCGCCGACCTCATGCCGGAATAGGCATTGTAGCGCATGAGGCTGGAGGCATCCAGGGCTTCCTTGTACGGTCCCGTCTTTTCGAACCCGACGAAATCGCCGGTGAGGGTGGCCATGCGCAGCTTGGTGTCGACCACCGCGGCGGCCACGCGCGGGTTGCCCTCCAGGTATTCCTTGCTCTTCCACATGAGGAACTCGCCGAAGATGAGCCTGTCCTTGCGGCCGTCCGGGGGCGGCTGCAGGGTCACGATGAGGGCTACGTTGGGCTTTCCCTCGGGATCGACGGTCGCCAGGAACTTCGCCGCCATCTCCTCCGCGAAAAGATCCCTCACTTGCTCTGGAAGTTCCATCTCCAAACCCCCTCCATCATCCTCCGGCCTTCCGATCCGCGGTAGGCCCGGATCACATCATAAACGGATCCCCGTCCCCTGCTTCGCGTTCCCTTCGCCTCGTCCGCGTGGCTTGTCACGCACGGCCCGGGATAAACGGGCGCGGCACATCGCGCTCTCGGGATAAGGCCGCACTCATGTTCCCGCGTGCGTGGCTCTGGCGGTGGTGCCGGACCATCGGGCCACCGCCAGCCCCTCGTCCTCCGCCGCCTCCACCAGCCTTACCATCTTCTCCTCCGCGAGCATGCCCTCTCCCGCCAGGCGGAACGACATGTCCAGGCGGCGGTACTTGGCTTCGCAGGTGTTGTTGAAGGCGAGCAGGTCGTATCGTTCGACCTTCGGCAACTCCTCACGAACGAAGCGGGCTATGGCCCGTATGTTCTCCTCCGTATCGGTGAAGCCCGGTATCACCGGGGTTCGTACCCATATGGGTTTGCCCTTCGCCGCGATGCGGCGTGCGCTGTCCAGCACCTGCTCCAGCGGGATACCGGTGTGTTCCAGGTGGGCCCGGGGTTCCATGATCTTGAGGTCGAAGAGGACCAGGTCGGCCGGCTCCACCAGGGGCTCCAGTCTATCCCAGCTCACCCCCCCACAGGTATCCAGGGCCAGGTGCACGCCCTCCCCGCGTATCGCCTCCATGAAAGCGCGGGAGAAATCGAACTGCAGGGCGGGCTCGCCCCCGGAGAGCGTGACTCCTCCCCCCGACTTCTCGTAAAACACCCGGTCGCGCAGCGCTTCCGCCGCGACATCCGCGACCGTCCTCTTCTTCCCTATCACTTCCAGCGCGGCTGCGGGGCAAGCCTCCTCGCACCTGCCGCAGGCATCGCAGACTTCGCGGTCGATGACCATGCCCTCCGGGGTCAGGGTGAGGGCTCCCACGGGACAGGCCGCCAGGCAATCGCGGGCCCCGATGCAGCGCACGTCGTACCACATCAGCTCGGGCCTCTTGCGCAGTCCCTCGGGATTGTGGCACCAGGGGCAGCGCATGGGGCATCCCTTGAGGAAGACGGTGGTGCGGATGCCCGGACCGTCCTCGGTGGAATAGCGCTGTACGTTGAAGACCACCCCGGTGATGGCATCGCCCTCAGAGCTCATGCGACCCCCTCGCGATGATCTCGTTCTGCATTTCCTTACCCAGCATGACGAAGTAGGCGTTGTAACCCGTCACCCGCACCAGCAGGTTGCGGTATTCCTCGGGCTTGCGCTGCGCCTCGCGCAGGGTCTCGGCGTCGAGGACGTTGATCTGCAGGGCGGTCCCGCCCTTTTCGCCGTAAGCCCGCAGGAAGGCCATGAGCCTGGAGACATGTTCCTCGTCCCGCAGCAGGGAGGGGCTGAAACTCATGGTGTGCGAGGAGCCGTTGGGTGCCGTCTCCAGGCCCATCTTCCCCACCGAGAGGATCTCGGCCGTGGGGCCGTTGCGGTCCGCTCCGTCCACGGGACCGATGGCGTTGGAGAGGAAGGTGCCCTTCCTTCTCCCGTCCGGCGTGGCCGCGGTCGAGGGCGCGAACGCTATCCAGTAGTTCCAGGAGAGGTAGCCGGCGCGGTAATGTCTCCCGGTGGCGGGAGAGACGCGTTCCGAGACCGCCCTGGTCCAGGCCTGGGAGAGGTCGCGCGCCACCTCGTCGGCGTAGTCGTCGTCGTTGCCGTACTTGGGCGCCTTGTTGATGAGCATCTGGCGCAGCGGCTCGCGGCCCTCGTAATCCGCCCTGATGGCCTCCGCCAGGTCCGCCATCTTCACCTTGCGGTCCTCGTAGACCAGCTTCTTCACCGCCGCCAGGGAATCCGCCGCGGTGGCGAAGGCCACGCCCTCCACGGTTATGTAACCGTGCCGCGCCCCGCCCCGGGTCACGTCCCTGCCCTTCTCCGCGCAGCCGCCTACGAGGGCCGAGAGGTAGGGCGTGGGCTCGAACTCCGCCCGGATGCGGTCAGCCTCGTCGCTGATGTCCAGCATGCGGTCGATGAGCGCCCGCAACTGCGTGTCGAAGGCGCCGCGGAACTGCCCCCACGAGGTGAAGTCCTCCGGCTTTCCGGTGTCCGGCCCGAGGCGCTTGCCCGTGGTCGCGTCCCTGCCGCGGAAGAAGACCAGTTCCACCGCCTTGGCCAGGTTGAAGTTGACGTCCACCGTGCCCGAGCGGTCGTCGCCCTGCAGGGTGTTCTCCAGGCATCCCACGGGGGCGTAGTCCCACAGCCGGTCCTCGGGAAGGCCCTGCCAGGCGAGCCCGCGGATGGAGTTCTCGTCGAAGTTCATGAGGAAGGGCGAGCCCTGTGCCGCCGAGACCATCTCCGCCACCCGGCGCAGCAGCGGCTCCGGGGTGCCCGCGTGGAGGCGGATGTTGGGCTTGGGCTCGAGCATGTTCATATCCTCGATGACGTCGAGGATGAGCCAGGTCAGCGGATTGGAGGCGTCGTTGCCCTCGGCGTCGATGCCCCCGATG
>CAZQFX010000223.1:0-3335 GCA_964592775.1 uncultured Actinomycetota bacterium | reverse complement strand
GCCCGCGCTCTACAACGTCAGCTACGACCCCGATGGGGAAGTGGAAGCCATCGAGTCCACGGGCGGCGCGCCCTTCCCGGTACGCAAGCGCGCCGTACCGGACCTCGACACCTGGAGGACGCCTCGCCGTCCGGTCATCCCGCTCATAGAAGCGGTGCACGACCGCTGCAGCCTGGAGATCTTCCGCGGCTGCACGCGCGGGTGCCGTTTCTGCCAGGCGGGAATGATCTACCGTCCGGTGAGGGAAAGGGGGGAGGACCTGCTGCATGAATGGGCCCAGGAATTGCTGCGCAACACGGGCTGCGACGAGCTCTCGCTGGCCTCCCTCAACAGCGCCGACTACAGCCGCATACTCCCGCTGTCCGAGAAGCTCTCGCGCGAGATGGAGGAGAGGCACATAGCCGTGTCCCTCCCCTCATTGCGCACGGATACCTTCTCGGTGGAACTGGCGGCGAAGCTGAGGCGCGTTAAGCGCACCGGACTGACCCTGGCGCCGGAGGCCGCTTCGGCACGGCTGCGCACGGCCCTGAACAAGGGAGTGTCCGACGAGGACCTGCTCTCCGCCGTAGCAGCGGCATACCGCGAAGGGTGGAGGAAGATAAAGCTCTATTTCATGGTCGGGCTGCCGAGCGAGAACGAGGAAGACGTGGAGGGGATATGCACCCTGGTGCGGCGCATTATGCGGGAGGGGGACGGCGGGGGACCCGCAAGGGGGTTGCGCCTCTCCGTGAGCGTATCCACCTTCGTCCCCAAGCCGCATACGCCGCTGCAATGGGCGCGGCAGATGTCGCTGCCCGAGATCGCGCGCCGCCACTTCGTCCTCAAGGAGGGATTGCGCATGCGCGGGGTCACCCTGAGGTGGCATACGCGCGAGATGAGTTATCTGGAGGGGGTTCTGGCGCGGGGCGACCGCAGGCTGTTTCCCGCCGTGCTGGCGGCGGCGCGGGAGGGTTGCCTGGACGGATGGAGCGAGTTCTTCTCCTGGGAGCGCTGGCGGCGCGCGGTCGCCACCGCGGGGCTGGACCCCGCGTGGTACGTGGAGAGGGAGCGCGCCCGCACAGAGACGCTGCCCTGGGGCCACCTTAACGCTGGTGTCGAAAAGGGCTTCCTGTGGAGGGAATACGAGAAAGCCCTGCGGGGAGAGGAAACGCCGGATTGCCGCTTCGATGCCTGCGTGGACTGCGGGGCATGTTCGCCGCCGGAACTGGATATCCGCCTGGCGGGAGGAGGGCGGGGATGAGACGCCTGTTAGTAAAATATACCAAGGGAGGATACGCTGCCATGCTCTCTCACCGCGAGGTCATGGGCGCCATGGAAAGGGCGTTGAGGCGTTGCGGGCTGCCCCTGGTGTACAGCGAGGGTTACAGCCCTCGCCCGCGCACGAGTTATTCTCCAGCCCTGCCGTTGGGCGTATCCGCCGAGGCGGAGTACCTCGAGGTGGGCGTGGCCGGCGAAGTGGACGAAGCGGACGCGGCCGCCAGGCTCAACCAGGCCCTGCCCGAGGGATTGCGCGTGCGCGAGGTGACCTCTCTCGCGCCGACCATGCCCAAGCTCTCGCGCTGGGCCCGATACGGCCTCTTCAGGATCGAAGAAAAGGGAAAGACCACCTACCTGCTCATGGTCCTGTGCGGAGAGGGGCAGGGCAGGCTGAAGGACGCCCTGCAGGCATTGGATGCCGAGCGGGGAACGGCGCCGTGCGGGCGCGGGATCACCAGGGTGGGGTTGTACGCGTCTCCGGACGAGGTCTTCGAGGACGTGCCGGGGGGCGTGATGTTCTACCACGGCGCGCGGGGCGAACTGGAGGAGATAGGGCCGGAAACCGCGCACGGTGGAGGGTGAGCGGGTGCAGAGGAGGGGGAACGTGGATCAGGCTTGGTCAGGCGGAGGAATATGGAAGGGACACGGGTGACCAGGATTGGATAGGAAGAGGAGGGGGCCGCGGGGTCCCAAGAAAAAAGCCGCACCGAAAAAGGAAATAGTCGTCGCGAGCTACCACGACGAGACCCGCGTGGCGGTGCTGGAGGACGGTGCGCTGCAGGAGATCTTCGTGAGCCACGAGGAACGCCGCTCTATCGTGGGGGATATCTACAAGGGCCGGGTGCAGAACGTCCTCCCGGGCATGGAGGCCGCGTTCGTGGATATCGGCCACAGCCGCAATGCCCTGCTGTACGTGGGGGATATCTTCATGGAGGGCCCGCGCAAGCGGGACAGGCAGGACATCACCAAGATACTCAAGCAAGGCCAGGAAGTCATGGTGCAGGTGACCAAGGACCCCATGGGGAGCAAGGGCGCCCGCCTCACCACCTACGTATCTTTGCCCGGGCGTTACCTGGTGCTGCTGCCCCAGGTGGCCACCGTGGGCATATCCCATAAGCTCACCGAGGAGGAAAGGGCGCGCCTGCGCAAGGTGGTGGAGGAAGTGCGCCCCAAGGACGTCGGCATCATCGTGCGTACCGCCGCCAGGGACGCCGAGGCAGCGGAGTTGAGGAAGAGCCTGGCCTACCTGAACAGGGTCTGGCGCCAGGTTCACCGCACGGCGGAGAAAAAACGTGCCCCTGCCATTCTCTACCAGGAGCCGGAGTTGGAGCTGAAAGTGGTGCGGGACATCATGGATGCCGGCTACGACCGCATCCTCGTCGATTCCCACCGTTCCTTCCGCCGCATCAAGCACTATCTGAGGATGGTGGCGCCCGCGCTCGCCGAGCGCGTGGTGCGTTACTCCGACGAGACACCCGTGTTCGACGCCCTGGGCATCAACCGGCAGATAAGGGATGCCCTGCGCCGCAACGTGCCCCTCCCCTCGGGCGGTTCCATCGTCATAGACTCCACAGAAGCCCTGACGGCCATCGACGTGAACACGGGCAGATTCGTGGGCGACAAGTCACTGGAGGAGACGGTGCTGCGCACCAACATCGAGGCGGTGGTGGAAGTGGTACGGCAACTGCGCCTGCGCGATATCGGGGGCATAATCGTCATCGACTTCATAGACATGGAGGAAGCCAAGAACCGCCGCGCCGTTCTCAAGGCCCTGAACCAGGAACTGGAAAAGGATCGCACCAAGACCTACGTGGTCGAGCTCACCAAGCTCGGGCTGGTCGAGATGACCCGCAAGAACGTGTCCGAGGGCCTTATCGAGGCCTTCGGCGAAACATGTCCGGCGTGCCACGGGCGCGGCATCGTCTTCCGGGAACCGTGAGTGGGGGTGAGCGCCGCATGGACGAAGAGACGGGGTGCGCGGCGGGCGGCGGCATGCCGTCGGGGGAGAGGAGAGCGCGCCTGCGCAGAGAGAGACACCGTCGCAAGGGTAAGGTACTGATCGTCGTGGGGCTGTCCCT
>CAZQFX010000222.1:0-3341 GCA_964592775.1 uncultured Actinomycetota bacterium | reverse complement strand
ACCACCCCGAGTTCAACACCCTGGCGGACAGCTACTTCTCGCTGGAGGATTTTTTCGAGATAAGAAACCGTCTGGTGGGATCGGGCAGGATAGGCGGCAAGGCGGCGGGCATGCTCCTGGCCCGCCGTATTCTCACCGATGAAAGAAACGCGGGACCCGATTACTCCCAGGTGTTGGAAGCACACGATTCGTTCTACATAGGCTCGGACGTATTCTTCACCTTCCTGGTGGAGAACGACCTCTTCCGTCTGCGGCTCAAGCTTACCAGTAATTCCCAGCTCAGCCACGAGGAGTTCGAGGAAGTCGAAAAGCGCTTCCTCTCGGGCAGGTTCCCGCCCGCGATCATGAAACAGTTCAGGAGCATGCTCGACTATTTCGGGCAGGCGCCTATCATCGTCAGGTCGAGCAGCCTGCTGGAGGACAGTTTCGGAAACGCCTTCGCGGGGAAGTATCGCAGCGAGTTCTGCGCCAACCAGGGTGATCCCGAAGAACGAATGGACGCGTTTCTGCGCGCGGTGAAGCTCGTATACGCGAGCGCGGTGAATCCCGGCGCCCTGTCTTATCGCCGCAAACGCGGCCTGGGAGAGAGCGACGAACAGATGGCCATCCTGGTGCAGCGCGTTTCGGGTATGCCCTATCAGGGGCGTTTCTTCCCATGCCTCGCGGGTGTCGCCTTCTCCAAGAACCTGTATGCCTGGAGCAGCCGTATCGATCGGGAGCAGGGGATTATCAGACTGGTCTTCGGGCTGGGGACGCGGGCAGTGGAAAGAGTAGGCAAGGATTATCCCCGCATGATCGCGGTGAGTAATCCGGAGTTGAGACCGGAAGCCGGCGATGAGATATCGAAGTATTCTCAGCACCGGGTGGACCTTATCGACCTGGATAGCAACGTGTTCACGAGTGTCCCCCTGCAGGAGCTTCACTCTAACCGGGATTACCCGGGGCTTTATCTGCTGGTTTCCGTGATGTCCGACGGATATCCCCGAGATCCCATAGGCCGCGTGGTCGACGGTTCGCCACAGGATTTCGTCCTGACCTTCAATAACCTCATCAGGCAGACCGGTTTCTGCGAGCTCATGGGGACGATGCTCTCCCGCCTGGAGGGCAGCTACGGCCATCCCGTGGATATAGAATTCACCGCCTCCGTGAAGCCGGATGGCAAACTGAAGATAAACCTGTTGCAGTGCCGTCCCCTGCATCTGCCCGGATCGATGGGCCCGATCTTCGTGCCGGAGATAAAGTCCGAGGCGAAGGTGCTCTTCAGGGCCGACCGTATGATAAGCGGCGGGGTGATCCGCAATATCCGCTACATCGTCTATATAGATCCCGAGGCCTACAGCTCTATCCCCTCCCTGGACATGAAGAGGGAGATCGGCCGCCTGGTGGGAAGGATCAACGAACATCCCCGGGTGGCGGAAGGGAGGGTCCTGATGATGGGACCCGGGAGGTGGGGCAGCAGCAATATCAATCTCGGAGTAAACGCCACCTACGGCGATATCCATAACGCAGCCGCGCTGGTGGAGATCGCCCGCGAAGAAGCCGGCCATGTACCGGAGGTCTCTTACGGAACGCATTTTTTCCAGGACCTGGTAGAGGACCAGACCATCTATCTCCCGCTCTATCCCGACAGGCCCGAAGCGGAGTTCAACCGCGCTTTCTTCGCGGACTCCCCCAGTGTCCTCGGCGAGTATGTGCCCGACGCCGGCGACTATGAAGGGCTGGTACGCCTGATAGATGTTCCCGCCGTCACGCAGGGCTCATATGCGCAGATAGTGGCGGACCCCAGAACGCAGCAGGCGGTATGTTTTCTGGAGTGACATGATACGGGATCGCCGGGGCCTCTAGAGGTGGCATGGTAATAACGGAGGTACAGTTGGCCGGGGACGAGCAGTTCCAGAAGCAGATCGAGGCGCTCAGCGAGGTGAGCAGGGCCATAGTGTCCGACCTCTACCTCGAGGACATACTCAAGCTCATAGTCATGGTGACGGCCGAGGTCATGAACTCCAGCACCGTCTCGATCATGCTCATAAACGAAACGACGGGCAAATTGGAGACCAAGGCGACCCAGGCGGTGAGCAGCGATTACATCAACAAGCCGCCGTTGAGCCTGGGGGAGGGGATCGCGGGAAGAGCCGCCAAGGAGAACAGGCCCATACAATCGCTGGACGTGAGAAAAGACAACCGCTACTTCAACAAGAGCATCGCGGAGAAGGAGAATCTCTGTTCCATCCTCAGCGTTCCCATGAGCGTACGGGGGCGGGTGATCGGTACCCTGAGCTGTTATACCTCTACCCCTCACGAGTTCCCTCCCCATGAAGTCGACCTGCTTGCGTTGCTGGCCAACCAGGCGGCAGTGGCCATACACAACACAGAGTTGCTGGTAAGAACGCGCATCGTCCAGGAGGAACTGGAAACGCGCAAACTGGTCGAGCGGGCGAAAGACGCGCTGATGCGCAACAACGGCATATCGGGCGAGGAAGCCTGCCGCCGCATTCGGCGCAAGTCCATGAACACCCGCAAATCCATGAAGGAGATAGCCGAAGCCATCATCCTTGCCGACCTGAGCGAGTAATGTCAGGCCCTTACCCCCCGGCCCTGGCGGTTCAGCCGTCGAGGATGCTCAGAGCCTCTTCCCTGTCCACTTCGGTCACATAGGGTATTCCGGACACCCGTGATGCGTCGCCTGTCAAAGCCGCGATATCACCGCGCTTCACTTCGCCCCCGATATCCTTGGCTCCCTGGCCCCATTTCAGCTCGACCGTCTCGATGCCCAGCCTGTTCAGGACGTATTCCGGGACACCGAGCTTCGTGTCCTCCACGTTGAACTGCACCACTATGTCCCCGTACCCATCCAGCTGCCAGTCGCGGTAGGCCTTGATCCTCGATTCCATGTCGGGCGATTTGACGATCCTGCCGTTCTCTATGACGGAGTCGTCGTCCATGCCGCAGACGTTCTCCCCGATGGTAAGGACGCAACCGGAGACGGCGACCCCGATGGCGAGTCCGTTCCAGTTCCGCTTGGCTACATAGGTGGAACCCAGCCCGGGGACCACTATGGGGAGCCTCAGCTTCAGGGGATTCCTGTCGCCGATGGTCGTCACCAGGTTCACGTTGGTGAATACCGCGTGTTCGCTGTCCGCGGGAACGCCATAAGCGCCGCATGCGCGGCACACTTTCTTCAGATTGACCATGCGCTCACTTCCTTATCCGCCACTCCACCACTCCTATTTTGCGAAATAAAATGACGATGCTGTCCGATGACAACATCGTCACTTGACGCAACACGCATAGGGGCCACATCTTTGTTCTCGAAAAAGCAACCAATTATTGGAAGGGAATTC
>CAZQFX010000221.1:0-3374 GCA_964592775.1 uncultured Actinomycetota bacterium | reverse complement strand
GAGCGTATTTACGGATCGGGGTACTTGGCTATGTCAAGGGAACCGGGGCCGCCACAAGGGCAACCACCCTACTAATCGCTCAAGCACTAGAGTCCTTTATTAACAGGAGAGGCGCAGAAACGAGACGCCTTAAATTGCCATGCAGCAGACGGTCCGGGATTTCGTTACTCGGGAGGTAAAGCCGGTCGCCGACCGACTGGATAAGGTGGCCGATTTCTCCGCACGGTTCCCCTGGGACATCCTCGACAAAGCCTCTTGCATGGGGCTTCGCACCACCGCCCTGTCGGTTGAAAACGGCGGCAACGATATCGGTACCCTGGCAAGTTGCATCATCGGCGAAGAGCTCGGGGCCGGGGACCTCGGGGTCTCCACCCTCATCGGCCAGAACTGGAGCGTAACCTCATTGATCGAGAGGTTGGGCACGGACTATCATCGCGAGATGTTCCTCGAGCCGTTTCTCGCGGACAAGCGGTTAACGTTCGCGGTAGCCCAGAGCGAACCCCAGGCCGGGACCGACAAGTCCGTGCCCACCGACTGTCCCGGCACCGGAATAATGCCGTCCGCCGTTATGGACGGCGTCGAGGTGGTGCTCAACGGGGTGAAACACTTCATCTCCGGTGGCGCTACCGCCAAGGCCTACCTGGTCCTGGCCTGCACCGACAAGACGGTAGGGTGGTACAGGGGCACCACGGCCTTTCTGGTCCCGGCGGATGTGCCCGGCGTCCAGGTAGGGCATGTCGAGGATTGCTGGGGCCAGCGGCTTTGCCCCGTGGCCGAGCTGATCTTCGACGATTGCCGCATAGCGAAGGAGAACCAGTTCACGCCCCGGGATGGGGCCACGCTGTTCCTGCATCGCCACGCCAACGACGGCCTGACGGTTCGGGCCGCCCATTTCGTGGGGATCGCCCGCGAGGCTTACGAGCGTTCCCTCGCCTACGCCCAGGAGCGAGTTCAGGGCGGCAAGCCCATCATCGAGCACCAGCTCGTCGCCGAGCGCATAGGACGGATGTACGCGGAGATCGAGAAGGTGCGGCTCGTGGTGTGGAAGGCGGCCTGTAATGCCACCTCCGAGAACTACAATCCCAGGTATCAACGTCTGCCGCGCATGCTGAGCCAGGAGATGGCCTCCGCGGTCGCGCTGGATGCCTTGAGGATCCACGGCGGGCCCGGCACGATGACGGATGTAGGGATCGAGAAGCTGGTACGGGACGCGATCACGGGTCTCCACCCTTACCCCAGTGACGTCCACGGCTGGTTGCTGGGCGAGCCGACCTTGATAATACGTGTCCCTCTCCACCTGAACAACGCCAGGGATATCGC
This sequence comes from uncultured Actinomycetota bacterium, assembly GCA_964592775.1. Lineage (GTDB taxonomy): Bacteria > Actinomycetota > Geothermincolia > Geothermincolales > RBG-13-55-18 > SURF-21. The sequence continues at coordinate 2,054 of CAZQFX010000221.1, read as the reverse complement.
CGCGATCGAGGACATCCGCCCCGGCGGGCGCGCTATCGAGGACGGCGTGATCCAGAGGCTCCAGGAACTGGGACTTGAAAAAGGCGGGATCGGCCTGGTGGGTTCCGGAGTCATTCTCCCCAACTACACCATACCCTTCGAGCACCATCAGAAGCTCGCGGAGACGTTTCCTCGCGCTCGATTCGAGAACGTCAGCGCGTGGTTCGCGGAGCTGCGCTTCATCAAGAGCGAAGAGGAGCTCGGGTTCATGGAGAAGGCCGGCGAGTTGGTGTCCCACGCCTATGAGCATATGATCCTCTCGACGCGCCGGGGCGCGAGGCATTGCGACATAACCGCCGCGGTTGAGATCCTGGGCGCGCAGTTGGGAGCCTGCTATCCGTTGATGCATTTCAGCTCGACTCCAATGGCGGACTCGAGCCAAAACTATCCGGATCCCGTCCCGACGTACCGGACCGTGGAGGACGGCCACGTGGCGATGACCGAGCTGGTCATGGGCCTGGGCTCCTATACCTGCAAGGTCATGGGCACGTATTTCGTGGGCGAGCCTACCGGGCGATATCGGGACCTGTTCGAAGTGGCCGCCTCCGTCTACGAACGAACCATGAGCGAGCTGAAGCCCGGGATGACCGGCCGCGACACCCAGAGGTTCCTGGAGCCTATAAGGGCGGCCGGTTACACGACGCAGGGTACACTGATAATGGGTTGGGCCAACTACATCGAAAGGCCGAGCGTCGGCGCCCCGGATGGTTCGCTGGGGGCGCTCATACAGCCACCGGAAGACCTGGATTTCGTGTTCAAACCGGGGCAATGCCTGTATGCCGTCAGCCGCGCCGCCACGCCCGACCTGCAGGCGGGTGTCTGGGTGGGGGCCAGTTGCGTCTTCACCGGCGACGGACTGAGGAAACTCGTCAAGCACCCGGTGAGCGAACTCAGGGCCGTCTAGGCTTCCTGTGATTCCGGTTTTTCCAGGGTGGAGTAATTGAGGCCGTGGTCGGTGGTGATGATCCTCGCCTTGCGGAGGTCGCCGGCGGCACGGCGGTGAAGTTCGTGCATCCCGCGCCGGCGAGCGACGCGAGAGCCAGGCCGACCACCTTCCTGAAGAGGCGCTCCCGCCCCTTGCCGGCCGCGTATCCGTATTCGAACTCGCTCTTAGCCTCGATAGTCCAGAGCATGTCCCCTCTTGGCTCATCGGCGCTCTCACTGCGTCACGATATTCAAGGGACGGTGTGCTGCGCTAGTCCTTCTTGATGATGGAGAGAGGCTTGATCTTCCCCTCCGGTTCCACCTTCTTCCAGTCATCGGGAAGCAGCTCGAACACCCTGTCCCTTATGTATTCGTTGTCCTCCTCCTCCGCCAGGCGGAAGAAGAGGTCGAAGGATATGTCCTGGCGGTTGACGAAGTCGGTTACGATCCTGACCATCTTGGCGATGAGCTTCATGCCCTTCTTGTCCTTGGGCACGGTGTCCGCCCACTGCCGCAACGTCTCCACCTGCTGGATAAACCTGCCCTCCGCTTTCTCCTCCAGGTCGCCCAGCACCTCGAGCATCCTCTTCTTGGGAGGCAGGGTGAACAGCTTCCCGATGTTCACCTGCAGGCCGCCGTCATCGTCCCTCTTGTACGTGGCAAGCGGGAGGATGGGTGCGGGAGCCGCCCTGGCCAGGTTGGCCACCCCGAACTGAAAAGGCTTCAGCTCCTTGGGCTTGCTGCGGGTGCCCTCGGGGAAGACGAAGACGCATTCGCCCCGGCGCAGGTATTTCAGGCTGAGAAGGATGGCCTCCGAATGGTCCTTCTTGGAGCGGTCGATGGGGATGACCCCGAAGACCCTCCACAGCGCCCAGCCCATGGGCCCCTCCCTGCCCTTCTCGATATCCGTCTTGGCCCACGGCCACATGTGGGAGTGGGTGAGCGCCGGCTTCAGGGCCAGCGCATCGGCGATGATATCCAGGCTGCTCTGGTGGTTCGACACCACGATGAAAGGCCCCCTTTGGGGCACGTTCTCGCTTCCCGAAACCTTGAGTTTATATTTGCTGGAGTTCGCCGCGATGGCGAAGAAC
>CAZQFX010000220.1:0-3432 GCA_964592775.1 uncultured Actinomycetota bacterium | reverse complement strand
CCTACATGGCCCGATACATCGCCAAGAACGTGGTGGCGGCCGGGCTGGCGGAGAGGTTCGAGGTGCAGCTCGCATACGCCATCGGAGTGGCGCACCCCGTGTCGGTGACCATAGAGGCCTTCAACACCGAAAAGGTCGAGCTCGGGACCATCGAGGCGCTGATACGCGAATGCTTCGACCTGCGTCCCGCGGCGATCATCCGCGACCTGAAGCTTCGCCAGCCCATCTACAAGAAGACGGCGGCCTACGGCCACTTCGGCCGCCTGGACAAGGATTTCACCTGGGAGCACGCGGACAAGGCGGAGATGCTGCGCAGCGAGGCCGGCCTTTAGGCGCGCGCGGCCCCCTGTGCGGCCAAGCACGCCGGCCGAGGCGCATCCGGGAGGTGAGTGGAAGTGGCGGTGCTGCCCATACGTACCTTCGGGGACCCGGTACTCAGGGAAAGGTGCCGGGAAGTGGCGGCCATAGATGCCGGCGTCGAGCGACTGATCCGCGACCTCGTGGATTCCCTGCCCAGGCCGGGTGGAGCGGGGCTGTCCGCCAACCAGATAGGCGTGGTCAAGCGGGTCTTCGTCTACGACAACGAGGGGGAGATCGAGGCCTGCATCAACCCGCGCATCATCTCGATCTCCGAGGAGGTCGAGGAGGACATGGAAGGATGCCTCAGCCTCCCCGGAGCCGTGATGCCGGTAAAGCGGCAGGTCTCGCTGGACCTGGAATACACGGATCTCGAGGGTGAGACGAAGCGGGTACATGCCGAGGGCTGGACCGCCCGCGTCTTCCAGCACGAGGTAGACCACCTCGACGGAAAGCTTATCCTGGAGCTGACCGACCGCGAGAGCCGCGTCGAGGCACTGCAATTCCTCCTGGGCGAGGGCCCGCCGCCTGGCGGCGGACGCCAGGGACACGAGATCCTCTAGGCCTTCCCGAGGTGATGCCGATGACTACCGTCTTCCTGGGAAGCGGCGAATTCTCCCGCGATCTGCTCGAATCCCTTCCCGGCGCCGGCTTTGACATCGCGGGCGTGATCACCCGTCCCGACCGTCCCGCGGGCAGGTACCTGCGCCCCAGTCCCACGCCGGTCAAGACCTTCGCCGTGGAGAACGGATTGCGGGTATACGAGCCCGAAGGCCCGCGCGACCCCGCTTTCCTGTCCATCCTGGAGGAGCTGAGGCCGAGCTTGTTGCTGGTGGCCGATTACGGCCACATCCTCACCCCGGAGATACTGGCATATCCTACCAGCGGATGCGTGAACGTCCATCCCTCGCTGCTGCCCCTTTACCGCGGCGCCGCCCCCATCCAGAGGGCGCTCATGGACGGCGCGCGCACCACGGGGGTCACGCTGATGGTCATGGACGAGGGAATGGATACGGGGGGGATAATAGCACAGGAAGCGATCCCCGTCGAAGAGACCGAGGACGCGCTTGCCCTGCGCGCAAAGCTGGCCTCGCTGGGTACCCGCCTGCTGGTGGAATACATCCCCTCCTATCTCTCGGGTTCCATCAGCCCCCGCCCGCAAGAGGAGGATAGGGCGACCTGCGCTCCTCCCATCACCAAGGAAGATCTGGTCATCGACTGGACGCGCGAAGCGAGGGCTATCGACGCCCAGGTGCGGGCATTGAGCCCGCGCCCGGGCGCCTATACATTTTTTCGCGGCAAGCGCTTGAAGATCCTGAGGGCCGTTCCCACGCAAGCCGTCCCGAAGCTGGAACCGGGCGCCCTCGAGGCCGCGGGAAGCGGCGTCCTCCTGGTGGGGACGTTAGGGGGCGCCCTGCGGCTGGAACTGCTGCAACCCGAGGGCGGGAAAGCCATGGGCCCGGGCGAGTTCCTGCGGGGCTACCGCCTTCAGGCGGAAGAGCGCTTCCGCGTTTCGCCCATCCCATGAGCGCTAGGCCCGGGTCCGCGAACGCGGGGAGAGATGCGCATATGCCCGATGCCAGAGAGATCGCCTACGAGATAACCCGGAGGGTCAACGCCGGGGGAGGCTACCTCAGCCTGCTGCTGCGCTACGGCATGGCCCGGAGCGGCCTGGACGCGAGGGACCGTTCCCTGGTCGCGGAACTGGCCTACGGCTTACAGAGGCACCGCAACAAGCTCGACCATATCGTAGCGGCTTTCTCCAACCGCTCTCTCGCCGAACTCGACCCCGAGGTGCTGGACGTGCTCAGGCTCGGGCTATACCAGCTCTCGGAGATGAGGACGCCGCGGCATGCGGCGGTAAACGAGACCGTGGGCCTCGCCCGTAAGCGGCTGGGCCCGGGGGCGCCATCCTATGTCAATGCCGTGATGCGCCGTGCGAGCGAAGGGTTGCGGGAGGTCGCATGGCCCGCGAGGCGGGACATGCGCGCGTACCTGGAGACGGTGCTTTCGCACCCGGCATGGCTGGTGGACTACCTCCTGGGCCTTCTTGGTGGCGAGGGAGCCGAGGCCCTGTGCGACGCCGACAACGAGATACCCGACCTCACCTTGCGCGTCAACACCGCCAAAACGGATGCCGGATCGCTGCTGCGGTCGATCGCATCCGAGGGGGGCAAGGGAAGCCCTTCGTCTCTTCTCGACGAGTCACTGGTGGGTGTGCGGCTTCCCTTCGATGGCCTGATGGTGTTTCTAGAGAAAGGCCTCTGCGTGGTGCAGGACGAAAGCTCCATGCTGGTCGGCCGTGCGGTAGCACCCCATCCCGGGGAGGTTATCGTTGACGCCTGCGCCGCCCCCGGAGGAAAAGCCACGCACATGGCGCATCTTGGCGGCGAGGAGTGCCGCGTTATCGCCGTGGACCGCAATGCGCGGCGCCTGCTGGCCCTGCGCAGGACCGCGGAGCGCCTCGGGCTGACGAATATCGGCATCAGGGAAGGGGATTCGACCAGGCTGGAGGAATACGTGGACGGCCGGGCCGATACCGTCCTCCTGGACGCGCCGTGCTCGGGACTGGGCACCCTGCAGCGCAATCCGGAGCTCAAATGGCGCCGGCGGCCGGAGGAGATCACCGAACTGGCGGACCTGCAGTACCGTCTGCTGCGAAGTTGTGCCGGCCCCGTCCGCGCCGGTGGGGCGTTGGTCTATTCCGTCTGCACCTACACCCGCGAGGAGACCACGCACGTGATCGAACGCTTTCTCGAGGAACGCGGCGATTTCAGCCTCCAGGACCTGCGCCCTTTCCTCCCCGCCTCCCTGGGACCCGACGTCTCGCCGCAAGGCTGCCTGCAGCTCCTGCCGCATTTGCATCACATGGAGGGGATGTTCATCGCCCGTATGGTGAGGGCCTGAGAGCTCGCTGCAGGGGTCAGGCCTGCACAGATAACGCAGCCCTACCGTTATCCGGAACCGTTTGTGACTCTGTACAGGCGCTTACCCCATGCCGCCGCCTCGCAGCGGCGTCAACATGGAGGGGATGTTCATCGCCCGTATGGTGAGGGCCTGAGAGCTCGCTGCAGG
>CAZQFX010000219.1:543-3493 GCA_964592775.1 uncultured Actinomycetota bacterium | reverse complement strand
AAGGATGGAAAAGGGGGTGGGTATCGAATATATTTATGAGGATTTTCAGGGAGCTTGGCTCTGCGCCGGGACGTCATAGCATGCAGCGCGATCGGAGCAATGACGCATGGAGAGACTATCGGGTGTTTATAACTCCAAGAGCAAAGAGTACGCCCTGGTCCTGGTGTTCTTCCTGCTGGTGGCCATACTCTTCACCTGGCCCCTCGTCCTGCACCTGCACGACGGCATCGTGGGGGGGCACGGCGACCCCCTCCTCAACTCCTGGGTGATCTCCTGGGACGCGAAGACCATCTTCACCAATCCGACGCGTCTCTTCCAGGGGAATATAATCTATCCCTCCCGCGACGTCCTGGCCTACTCCGAGCACCAGTTCACCCTGGGGGTCATCGCCTCCCCGGTGTACTTCCTCTCCCACAACCCGATCCTGGCCTACAACTTCCTCGTCTTCTTCTGCATCGTCCTCTCGGGCTTCGGCTGCTACCTGCTCGTCAAGGAACTCACCGGCAGCCGCTGGGGGGGACTGGCGGGGGGGCTCTTCTTCGCCGTATGCCCCTACAAGCTGAGCCAGCTCAGCCATATCCAGATATTCTTCTCGCCCTTCCTGCCCTTCATGCTGCTCTACCTCTACCGCTTCCTGGAGCGGGGGAGGTGGAAGAACCTGTGTCTCTTCGCTCTCTTCTTCGTGGCGCAATCCCTGTGCAGCTGGCACTACCTCCTGTATTGCGCCCTGGCCGCTGGCCTGCTCTGGCTGTGGGCCGCGGTTTTCTCCCGCAGGAAGAGGGATTGGATGAGGTTGTGCATGGCGGCGGTGGCCGTGGTGGTGGCGGCGCTGGCCATCCTGCCCTTTGCCCTGCCGTATTTCCGCGCCCACCGGCGCCTGCCCGGATTCGAGCGCTCCCTGAGAGAGGTGGAGTTGTATGGCGCCGAGGCGGAGGATTACCTGCGCGTGCTGGACGTGAGCGTGGTATATGGCGAGGCGCCGCCGCCCTTCAAGGAGGGCGGGATAGGCTACGAGAACGTGCTCTACCCGGGGGTGATGATCATCATCCTGGCCGCGGCGGGGCTGCTGCTGCGCCGCCGCGAGGAAGAAGAACAACTGGTCTTCGACCGCACGTCCTTCCGCAGGGGCGCCCTCTTCTTCCTCATCCTGGGGATCTTGAGCGCGCTCCTGGCCTTCGGCCCCAAGATCGCGGGTCTCTATAATCCCTTCTACATGATCCCTTACAACCTGGGGCTGCTGCAGTTCACGCGGGTGCCCATGCGTTTCACCATCCTCGTTGCCCTGGCCCTGGGCGTGCTGGGTGGTTACGGAGCGGCGAAGATGGCCGTGCGGGCGAGCGGCGGGCGAGGAGGCTGGAGGACAGGACGCCTCACCGGCATGGGGCTGCTCGTCCTGCTGCTCCTGGAGCTGCTCACCTGGAACATGTACGTCTATCCCATCCCCACCGGAGGCGACGTGCCCGAGGTCTACGGCTGGCTGGAGGACCAGGGGGACGTGCGCGTAATCGAGCTGCCCACCCATGTGCTGGGACCAGCGGGGACCTACGACCGCGACCTCAAGCTGGCCCCCCTGGACATCTTCGAATACCTCTACCGCGAGGGCGACATCATGTACTACAGCGCCTATCACTGGAAGCAGGTGGTAAACGGCTACAGCGGATACTCGCTCTTCTTCTACCGCCGCATCATCACCGAGATGCAGGGCTTCCCCTCGCAGCGCACGGTAGACCTGCTGCGGGGGCTGGACGTCGACTACGTGCTGTGGGACTGGAACTGGGTGCCCTCGCAGCGCATGGAGGAGTACAACGTCCGTCTCTTCTCCACACCCGGCCTGGCGTACGGCGGCGACTTCGGGAGCAAGTCGGTGTTTAGGGTGGAGGAGGGAGCGGCGGCTTTTCCCGCGGAGATGGAGGTATCCGCCGTCGGCCCGACCGCGGTCACGCCCGGAGAGGGCTTCGGCATGGGGCTGCTGGTGACCAACCCGACCTCGGCGCCCATGGTGTGCGTGGAGGAGGAGCCGCAGCCCTTCGGCCTGGTGTTCAAAGACGACAAAGGAAACGTAGCCGCCGAGGTCAAGGGCGATTACCGCGCCCCCTTCTTCATCGACGCCGGGGAGACGATATCGGTGCCCGTCCGGTTCGATGAGGCCATCCCGGCCGGCGCTTGCGGGATGGAGCTCGACCTCGCGGGCGGGGTACTGGGCGACAGGGGATTCACGCTGGAGATGGAGGTCCGGGAGATGCCCGACTCCACCGCCCCGGTCACCCTCGCGGGCGAGGTGGCCATGCCCCCGGAGGCGGGCGCGCTGAGCGTGCCATCCCACGACGGGCTCTACCCGCTCATGACGGCCAGGGTGAAGAACACCGGCGACACTCTTTGGAGGGCCCTCCCCCAGCTCAAGGACCTCGGCCTGCCCCCGGGCGAGGTGCACCTGGGCCTGGCCTGGACGGAGGGGGACGGCTCCCTGTGGGAATACCAGGGCTGCTCACTGCCCTGCGACGTCTCCCCCGGGCAGGAGGTGGAGGTTTCCATGCTGGTGCGGCCGCCCGCCGCGCCGGGCGAGTACACCCTGCGGCCGCAGATGTACGCGGAGGGGATCGGCTGGTTCGGAGATCCGGTATTCCTGCAGGTGAGCGTCGGAGGGTGGAGCCAATAGAGGCATAGATCGTAAAAGCCGGATATGAGGGGACGGGATGGCTGAAGGCAGAGCGAGCGGGGTTAAAAAGAATACGGAAAGAGCCGGCGGGCTGCCCGGCGGCGAGGTGGAGAACGCGCTCCATAAGGAAGGCGGGGAGGAAACGCTGGAGGCCTCTTTCGCTCCCGAGGCCGCAATAGACGTCACGAGGCCGATTTCGGGACCGACGGGTGAAGCCCCCTGTGCCGAGGGGGAGACCGCGGCCGTTCCGGGAACCGTTTCCGAGCGGCCGGGCGAAGCCCCCTCCGTTGCCGG
>CAZQFX010000219.1:0-533 GCA_964592775.1 uncultured Actinomycetota bacterium | reverse complement strand
AACTCCGCACGAGGCGTCCGGGGCGGGCGGGCAAGCCCCCAAGGGGCAAACCCCGGAGGAGCCGCTCCCGCGGGAGCCGGAAGCGATACCGGCCGAAGGTGGGCCTGGAGCCGCTTCGAGGGGAGGGCTTCTCCAGCGCGTAGGCGGGAGTGCATGGCGGGGCGAAAGGCGCTGGATATGGCTCCTGGCCCTGCTGGCGGTGTTCGCGGCAGCCCTGCTGTGGCGCTGGCACTTCGCCTCGCAGGCGAAGATCTACACCTACGACAGCTACTACTACATGGTCCTGGCAAGGAACCTGCGCCACGGCCTCACCTACGGCGTGGCCGGGCACCCCCACTACAAGTTCTTGCCCATGTATCCACTGCTCATCGCCTTCTTCGACCTCTTCTTCCCCCTGGAGTTCGCGGGCAAGTTCTCCAACGTGTTCTTCAGCGCGGCCTGCGTTTTCCCCGTCTACGCCATCGGGGCCATGGTCTTCGGGCGCAGGGCCGGGCTGGCGGCGGCGGGGCTGTTGGCCTTCGAGCCCATCACCA
>CAZQFX010000218.1:1208-3583 GCA_964592775.1 uncultured Actinomycetota bacterium | reverse complement strand
GGATGCGATCTGGCATCAAACCCGGAACTTGCCTGATGTATCTTTTCCTTACTGGCGCTAAATCACTTGTATCTCTCTACGCACACTTCCGGGAGAAGAACCTCTCTCGTCGTCCCGCGGGCCAGTCGGCTGACCCCGGTCCAATTCCGCTATGCCGCGACCACCTCGCCGAACCTCCTCGGCTTGAAGGCCTTGTCCAGCAGGGGGACGAAGCAGTTGCCGATGAGGATGGAGTAGGCCACCGCTCCCGCGGGCGCTCCATATACCTGGATGAGCACAATGCACACCCCGATGATCAACCCGAAGACCACCTGTCCCCACATGTACATGGGGCTGGTGACCCAGTCGGTGGCCATGAGGAAGGCGCCGAGCATGACGCCGCCGGCCAGGATCTGGTACAGGCCGTCCGAGCCCACGATATAGCCGAGGACGAGCACGGTGGCCAGGATGGCCGCCGGGATCACCCAGTTGATCACCTTGCGGTAGATGAGGTAAGCGCCTCCCAGGAGCACCCAGAAAGCTCCCACCTCGGAGATGGCCCCGCCGTAGCTGGCGAAGAGCAGCGACCCGTACGACGGGCCCAGGCTCTCGGTGCCCGACTTGATATATGCCAGCGGGGTAGCCGCCATCACGCCGTCGAACCCGCCGGCGATCGATCCCAGGGGCCCGGTTATATGTACCAGGACACCGGAGAACGTGAGGGCGAACACGAATCCGAAGAGAGCGGGGTTGAATATGTTCCTGCCCAGCCCGCCCAGGAGTTCCTTGGCCACCACGATAGCCACGAAGGCCGCGATGATCATGGCCAGCCACTGGATACGCGGCGGGAAGAGCAGGGCCAGCAGCAGGCCGGTGACCACCGCGCTCCCGTCGGAGAGGGTGACCTTCTTCTTCCTTATCTTCCTCGTCGCCCACTCGAAGAACACGCACGACACCACGCAGAGCGCGATATTGAACAGGGCATTCCAGGTGAACGCCACCAGCGCGGCGATGGTGACCGGCGCCAGGGCTATGAGCACGTCCCGCATGGCGACGGCTGTCTGCTCCTTGCTCCTCAGGTGCGGGGGCGGGGTGACGACCAGGTTATCTGTAGCCATATGCCATCGCCTCCCTTATTCCTTCTTCAAGACCGCTATTTCGGCCTTGGCCTTACGGATGTAATCGATATGGGGGATAAAGGCCGGGCACTCGAAGGAGCAGCATCCGCATTCGAAGCAGTCCAGCGCTCCCCACATCTCCGCCTTGTCCCACTGTCCCCTCTTGGCGGCCTGTACGATGAAGTTCGGGCTGAGGAACATGGGGCAGGCTTCGATGCACTTCGAGCAGCGCACGCATTCCGCCTCCTCGCCCAGCTCCACCATGTCGGAGGTGAGCACCACGATACCGGAAGTGCCCTTGACCACCGAGGCGGCGGCGTCCGGCTGGGCCCATCCGGTCATGGGGCCGCCCGTGACCAGCTTGACCGGGTTGCCCACGAAACCGCCGCAGGCGTCGATGAGCGCCTGTATGTGGGTTCCAATTGCGGCGAGCAGGTTGCCGGGCTCGCGCACGCCCGGGCCGGTGACGGTGAGCACCCTCTCGTAGAGCGGCTTGCCCCATGCCGCGGCCTCGAAGAGGGCGACGGCCGTGCCCACGTTATGCACCAGGCAGCCCACCTCGGAGGGGAGCTTGCCCGGCGGCACCTTGCGCCCGGTGAGGGCGAAGATGAGCATCTTCTCCGCTCCCTCAGGGTACTTGACCTCGAGCACCTCCACCTCGATGTCCGAGAGGCCGGTGGCCTTGGAGCGCAGGGTGTCAACGGCGTCCATCTTGTTGGCTTCCACGCCGATGATCACCTTGCCGGCCCCTACCGCGGTCTTGAGCAGGCGGGCGCCGGCGATCATGTCGTCCCCTCTCTCCAGCATGAGGCGGTGGTCGCAGGTTAGGAAGGGCTCGCACTCGCAGGCGTTGATGATGATCGTGTCCACCGGCTTGTCCTTGGGCGGGGTCAGCTTCACGTGGGTCGGGAAAGCCGCGCCTCCCATGCCCACCAGGCCGGCTTCCCTGGCGATGGCGCGTATCTCCTCGTCCGTGAGAGTATCAAGGTCTTTGCCGGGTTTGTTCTGAAACTCCGGCTGGTCGGCGTCGGCCGTGATGACCACGCTCATGACCTCGGCGCCGGTGAAGTTGGGCACCTCTACGATCTCTTTAACCGTCCCCGCGACGGGGGAATGCACCGGGGCGGACACGAAGGCGTCGGCCTCGCCGATCTTCTGCCCCAGCTCCACGCGGTCCCCCGGCTTCACTAGAGCTTCGTTGGGCGCGCCGATATGCTGGGAGAGGGGGATGGCCACCTCCGACGGCACGGGGGCCTTCCTGATCGCCTTGCCCGACGC
>CAZQFX010000218.1:0-1198 GCA_964592775.1 uncultured Actinomycetota bacterium | reverse complement strand
AGGGGGGGTGGATGCCTCCCTTGAAGGTCTTCGCTTCCGCCATGCTACTCACCCCCTCCCGCCGCCTTGCGCTCCAGCCCTTCGTTGCGCTTGTTGACCACGTAACCTATGCCGGCCGCGGCGGCCAGGCCCGCCAAAGCCAGGCCTCCCCAGGGGTAGCCCGGCTTGACCAGGGTCTCCCACACCGTGACTCCCACTGGAACCGAGGGTTTTTCGGGGAGGCCGTACTTGGCCGGGGTGTCCTCCAGTACATAGACATAGTGGAGGCCTCCGACCTGGTCCAGGCCGTAGACCTGGGCGTTCTCCTTGTCCCGCTCCTTCTTGAGCAGCGCCGCTTTCACCTCGGCCTTGGCCTTCATCTCCTCCAGCGTCCCGAAGCTCAAGGCCCCGGCGGTGCAGGTCGAGACGCAGGCCGGCCGGTTGCGCGCCGGCACGGTGTCCCTGGCGTTCTTCTCCAGGTCCGGGGAACCCCCGACCGCGACCGCCGGGAAAGCCTCCGGCGCGTTGCTGATGCGGTCGATGCACAGTACGCAGCGGGTGACGGTCTTCTCGCCCCCGTCGTAGCGGCAGGCCTGGAAGGGGCAGGTGGCCACGCAGTAGTTGCAGCCGATGCACTTCTTGGGGTCGGTCTTCACCAGGAAGGCCTCGCTGTCGCCGTCCGACACCTTGTATTTCCTGGTGGCGCCGCTGGGGCACACCTTCACGCAGGTGGCGTCGGTGCAATGCATGCACTGGTATTTGGTGAAGTACCAGTAGATCTCGCCGTCCGACGCGGGGCGCTTCTCCGGCTCGTTGAAGAGGATGCGCATCCAGCACTGCGAGGTCAGCTGCAGCGGGTTCTCGTAGGTGCCGTCGCATTCGGTCTCGGTGTAGGCGCGCTGGTTCCAGTTCTTGCAGGCTACCTGGCAGGCGCGGCACCCGGTGCATGTGCTGGCGTCGAAGAGGATCGCCTTATCCGTTGGGTTAGCCATATCACTTCACCTTCCTCAGGTTCACGAGGAACGCTTTGAACTCTGGTATGGTGGTATTGGCATCCCCGACATGCCCGGTAAGCTGGTTGGCAGCGTAGTTCTTCTTGGACATGACGCCGCGTTCCGGCCCGCCGGGGAACAGGCCTATGAATCCGTAATGCCAGGTCGTTCCGATGATGTGCACCTTCCTGGTGTCGCCGTTGTCCCCTATCTCCAGGGGCTTGAGG
>CAZQFX010000217.1:2800-3605 GCA_964592775.1 uncultured Actinomycetota bacterium | reverse complement strand
GGCGAGAGGGTGCGCGAGATACTGCCCTTCTGCGAGGAGACGGGGGCGAAGATAAAGATACTCCCCGGCATCATGAAGGCCATGGCGGGGGAGATCGGGGTAGCGGCGGTGAGGGAGATAGAGCTGGAGGACCTCCTGGGCAGGGAACCGGTGGAGACCGACCTCGCCTCCATCTCCGCCTACATCACGGACAAGGTGGTGATGGTCACCGGGGCCGGGGGCTCCATAGGCTCGGAGCTGTGCCGCCAGCTCGCGGGCCTGGGGCCCAAGCTGCTCCTGCTGCTGGACAACGACGAGACGGCCCTCTTCGACATGGAGGTCGAACTTACGCGCAGCCTCACCCCCTGCCCCTTCCACGTGCTGGTGGCGGACATCCGCGACTTCGACCGCCTGCTCTCGGTCTTCCGCAGGTACCGCCCGCAGGTGGTCTTCCACAGCGCGGCCTTGAAGCACGTGCCCATGATGGAGTATCACCCCTCGGAGGCGATCAAGAACAACGTGCTGGGCACGCGCAACCTGGCGGAGGCCTCCATCTACTTCGGGGTGGAGCGCTTCATCCTTATAAGCACGGACAAGGCGGTGCACCCGGTGAACGTCATGGGGGCTTCCAAGCGGGTATCGGAGATGCTCATCAAGGGGTACTCGGGCATCATCAAGACGCTGTTCACCGCGGTGCGTTTCGGCAACGTGCTGGGCTCGCGCGGTAGCGTGGTGCCCACCTTCAAGCGCCAGATAGAGGAGGGCGGGCCGGTGATGGTCACCCACCCGGAGATAACCCGCTACTTCATGACCATCGAGGAGGCCG
>CAZQFX010000217.1:0-2744 GCA_964592775.1 uncultured Actinomycetota bacterium | reverse complement strand
GGGCCTTCACCAAGGGGGGAGACACCTTCATCCTGGACATGGGGGAGCCGGTGCGCATCATCGACCTGGCGCGGGAGATGGTGCGCCTCATGGGCAGGGAGAAGGACGTGGAGGTGAGGGTGACCGGCCTGCGCCCGGGGGAGAAGCTGCACGAGGAGCTGTCCTTCCCGGTGGAGGAACTCATGCGCACCCCCCACCCCAAGATAGACAAGGTGTGGCACGAGAAGGAGCTGCAGGTGGACTTCGTGGCCCGGGTGGACGGGCTCATCGAGGCCGCGGTGCGCGACGACGACGAGCGCGTGCGCGTGCTGCTCGCGGACCTGGTGCCCACGTATGAACCTTCGGTGCCCGCTCCCGCGGCCGGCCCCGGCGTGGTGGCCCTGGGCACGGGGGCCGGGCCTGGCCCGAGGCCGGAGGAATGGCAACGTCCGGGGGAGCAGCAACGTCCGGGGGAGATTGCCGCGGGGGCTGCGCCCCCTCGCAACGACGTCGAACGCGCCGAAGACGGCTTCCCGCAATGACGCCCAAGGAGGGTCGTATCTTCGACCTTCAGTTCCATCGACCATCCAGCCATCGCATTTCCACAGGCACATCATCCAGGCCACCGGTCCATGTGTAGGGACCAAAGGCGTATACCCGGACCATCTGGCCATCCGACCATCCGACCAAGGGGCAGCAGTAGGCCGAACCGAAAAGCGAAGATGCAGTGTAATATCGCGGTAGCAGGGCCGACTACTTGACAATATCAATAGATAACTATAAAATATTATTAGTTAACGCGTAGTAATGTCAAGTAATTGGAGAGGGAGGATGAAGCTCAATATCTTTTTCAGTCAACATCCGGTCTTTACGGTTGAGGAGCTTGACGGCTATCTGGGAGATGTAGATAAGAAAGCACGTACTGTGCTTCTTAACTATCACCGCCGCAACGGCCGGATAGTGCCCGTGCGAAGGGGCCTCTATGCGGTCGTGCCTATTGGCATGAATCCCGAATCAGCCCCCTTGGACCCGTACCTGCTCGCATCGAAGATGACCCATGATGCGGTACTTTCCCATCACACCGCGTTGGAATACCATGGCAGGGCGTACTCGGTATATCAAAGGTTCTTCTACCTGTCCGGCAGGCCTTCGCAGCCCGTACGATTCCGCTCCTACGAGTTCAAGGGCGTCCTTATGCCCAAAGCGTTAAGGGATAGGGGAATGGGATCCTTCGGCGTGGAGTCGCTTGAGCGCCAGGGCCTGCAGTTGCGCGTCACGAGCCTCGAGCGGACACTTGTCGATGTCCTGGATAGGCCGGATCTCTGCGGCGGCTGGGAAGAGATCTGGCGCTCACTTGAGTCAGTGGAATACTTTAAACTGGACCAAGTGGCCGAGTACGTGCGGCTTCTCGGGAAGTCCACGACCGCCGCCAAGGTAGGATTCTACCTGGAGCAACACAAGGACATGCTGATGGTAGATCGACGATGCCTCGATGAATTGCGCAAGCTTGTCCCGCGCCAACCCCATTACCTGGAGCGGAGCAGAAGGAACGGGGGGCGCTTTCTGTCGGGATGGAATCTCATCGTTCCCGAGGAAGTCATCGGGCGCTCCTGGGCTGAAGTGCCATGAGGGTCTCACTCGAGCGGTTGTCGGAAGCGGCCGGTGCTACGGGATTCCGTCCAGAGGTACTCGAAAAGGCAATACAACTCATGCATCTGCTGCAGTCCCTGCTGGAGCATCCCTTCCTCCAGGGTAAGCTCGCCCTCAGGGGTGGAACCGCGCTAAACCTCTTCGGAGCGGCATTATAACGACAGGGCAAGCGCGTGAATTCGGAGAGAAGCTCGTTACCGAATGTAGGGGTGCCCTCTCGGTGAACTCGGGCATCATCAAGACGCTGTTCACCGCGGTGCGCTTCGGCAACGTGCTGGGCTCACGGGGGTCCTTGCGATGAGACTACATCAGAAACAACTCAATCCCGAGTATCGTAACTTCTTGCATTATGATAAGATAGAGTATAATTTAAAGACAGATAATAATACATAAAGGATTATTAAATGAAAACGAAAAGAACTATTCTCTCGGAAAAGGAAGCGGAATTCGTTGATGCTTTGGTCGCAAGACATGGCGTCATAGTCGACTTCGACATGATATACGCCGAGCTGTCCGGGAGCATGAGCCGCCAGGCCGCCATCAACCTGGCGAGCAAGCTGTCCCGCAACGGCTGGCTGGTGCGCATCAAGAGGGGAGTTTATTTCGTGGCGGGTAGCGAGTCGAGGGGCTTCGCCGCGCTCCCCGTTTATAAGATCGCACAGGTCTTCGTCGATGAATCGTACGTCTCGTTCGAGGCCGCGCTGCAGTATCACGGCCTGTTCGACCAGCTCCTCGGGTCGGTGGTCAGTGTCTCTTCGAAGGTGTACGATACGCGGGAGTTTCAGGGCATAAGGTACGAATATATCAAGACGAAGGAAGACCTGTTCTACGGATTCGAGGAAGAGCGCGCGGAAAGCTACCTGGTGAAGATAGCGGACGTGGAGAAGGCCCTTCTCGATCTGCTCAGTTACCGCAGGTCCGCGTATTCTGTCGATCTGGTCCTCGAGAAGCTCCGCGAGAACCGGGGCGACCTGGACCTGGAGAGGTTGCACGAGCACAGCCGCGGCCAGAGCCTTACCGTAAGGAGGATAACGGGGGCGCTTCTGGACAAGGCGGGCCTTGATTCCGGGCCGGTTTATAGGACGGTGATGGGAAGCCCGGGCGCCAGCCGCATG
>CAZQFX010000216.1:0-3612 GCA_964592775.1 uncultured Actinomycetota bacterium | reverse complement strand
GTCCTCGGCCTTTTACATCCGGGTGGACGGGGGCTATTACCAGCAGGTGCGCGACGCCCTCTACGAGATGCCCGAGGTGCTCACCCTGGTCGACCTCAGCCAGATAAAGAAGGAGATAGACTCCTACATGGCCCTGCTGTACATCGTCATCGCGGTTATGCTGGTGTTCGGGATCATCATGGCCTTCTCCCTCGTCTTCAACACCTCCACCATCAACATCATGGAAAGGGAGCAGGAGGTGGCCACCATGCTCACCCTGGGGGTGCCGCAGTGGAAAGCGTCCCTTTCCCTGACCCTGGAGAACGTGATAATGGGGTTGCTCGGCCTCATCCCGGGGTATATCGCCGCCCGCATCGTCATGGTCCAGGCCATGAAGCTCTACGAGAACGACCTCTTCTCCTTCACGCCCGCCATCTCCGTGTGGACCTTCGTCATCACCGGCGTGCTGGTCATCGCCCTGATGATACTCTCGGAGTTCCCCTCCCTGCGGCACATACACCGCATGGACCTGGCCCAGTCCACCAAGAGGCGCTCGCTATAGCGAAAGCGGTGAAATGGGTCTCGCCCTGGTGTGATATGCGGACGTATCCGTGCCAGGCCTGGACAGGCTCAGATATGTATTAGAGCAACCGTTCATCGGAAGAACCTGTCCAGGCACCGGGACACCGCCGTGCCGAAGACGGCGCTATCGCTTTCGCGATGCATGCTGTCGGATGTGATTCCGGAAATATAATGGTATGTCAGTCTTCTTCTTCCCCGGTGCCGTATGCCTCCCCGCCCGTCTCGGACGCATAACATTCGCCGCAATAGACGATGCCGCTGGAAAGGCCCTCGACCACCCCCACGAAGAGCCACTCCTCCACGTCGAAATAATGGCCGCACACGGTGCACGGGGAACCCGCTTGGACCTCGAACCCCATGCGGCGTTCGTCCGCGCCCATCTCCTCCACCGCCTGGGCGGGCTCCAGGCAGAGGACGCCCCGTGGAAGATCCTTTTCATCCGGGCGGCATCCCTGGCAATAAAGGTATCCCTTCGTGTCGTCCACCTCGACGGCGAGCGCAAAGACCTTGTCTCCGCCCCGCAGCCTCTTGCCGCACCCCTCGCAGATGCCGCCGCCGCTCACCAGCCTGCCGCTTACGAAATCCCTCAAACCGGCCTCCCGTTCACATCATGCCATTACCGTCATTGTAACTCTTTTACCACCGGCGGGGATCGCGGAAAAGAGCTTCTTTCCAGGTTCTTCTCCGAGAAGTGTGGACGAATGGAGGATGAGGATGGCAAGTCAGGCCGAGGGGTCAATCCTCGGCCTCATTCAAAGCCACTTTAATTCAAAGCCACCTACACTTCGCGGGAAAGAGCTTCTTTTCCATAACCCTCCCCGTTTAATGTATAATGAGTGAGATTTACTACAGCAAAGCTAGCCAAGAGGTGGTGATAATTGAGTTCGGTCGTGAAGAAGCGCCGTAAGAAGATGCGCAAGAAAAAGCACAAGAAGCTTCTCAAGCGCACACGTTGGCAGAGAAGGAACAAGTAGCCCAACGGCTATTAACAACCTGGCCGAACGACCCGGCGGCCACAAGCAGTCTACTGGACTTGCGCCGGTTTCCCTCCCAACCCTCAAGATGGAGAAGCCACCACAATAGATCAAGGTATCTCATCGCTTGGCCGACCGAGTATTAAGAAGAATGTAGGCCCAAGACTTGGGATCGGGCCAGGCTTGCTGTAAGCCGTTTGTCCTATTCTCGGTCAGGCAATCACGTGGGGGGTCGTATTCATGGAACGGAGGGAAAGGTCCTCGAACGGACCTCCGCCATAAGCAGTTACCATCCATGCTTCATATGGTGGTGCCTTTCTGGGATAATGATGCCTGGTGTTTTTAATGGAAAAGTTTGCTCTTATATTGCTCCTCGTTCTTCTTCTCGCCTCCCTGATCGCGCCGGGCACGGGAGTACCCGCTGGCGTGACCGGGAATATCGGCTATCGCCTCGACTTGACAGCGCCCGGTTCGGGCGAGATAACGGTGGCCGTGAAAGTGGAAGGGGTCACGCAGTCCCTGGTATTGGAACTCCCGGATTCGTACGGTGACGGCCTGGCTTCCGGTCTCTCCTCGCATATCCTGGGCGAGAGGGCGGTGGACGGGTCCGGCAGGGAACTTCCGGTCAACAGGGACGGCGACACCTGGACCATAAATGGTGCAGGCACCAATGACATCGTCACATTCAGCTACACGGTCAAGGTCTCGGGATACCAGGCAGGGACGCCGTACCTGGACGGGATCGCGGGCGCCGGCACCCCCTGGCCCTACTTTCCCCTGCTCGAAGAGGACCTGGCCTACCTGCCCGGTTATGCCGTACTTGTAAGGCCGAAGGAGCTCCAGGGCATGACCCCCACGCTGGAACTTGACCTGCCCGCGCAATGGCAGCAGGCCCTTCCCTGGACAGAGCGGCCATCGGGTTTCGACGAGCTTCTGGACAATCCCTTATACGCCGGGGAGATCTCCCTTTTGGAACAGGGGCCGCTACTCGTGGCTCTTCCGGCAGCGGCGGCCGCGGCGAGCGGAGGGGGCCTTGTGGAATACGCAGGCAAAGCGCAGCAGCTGCTGGAGGAGAGCGAGAGCCTTCTCGGCGGCCTGGGCCTTCCCGAGGGGCAGAGGCTGCTTTTAGCCCTGCTCTTCCGCGGCGGGGGCGATTCCCCGGGAGATCCCTATTATCCTTCCTCCTCTTTCTCCCGCAGCGTGGTCATCCCCGCGGGAGCGGGCAACGACCCGCTATCCGATTCCACCATCGAGGCCACGGCGCGCGGCATGGCCTCGCTTCTGCTCTCCCGGCAGCTCGAGGTCGGGGGCGACGCTCTGTGGCTGAAGGAGGGGTCGGCCTGGTACTTGCAGGACCTCGTCCCTTACGAGGCGGGCATGTGGGGAGCGAGCCTCTTCTGGGACCGCTTCAACGCCGGTTACGACACCTATAGGGGAGCCCGGTCCACGTTCGGCGGCTCGATGGCGGAAGCAGGAGTTCTCGCCAACGGATGCGAGGATGCGGCCATGATCCTGACCTGTGGCGGCGCCTCGGCCTGCGCGTCTTTCGACTCGGAGCTGCGCTCCATGCAGCCCTATGCCCTGGACCTTCCGGCCTTCCTGCGTAACCTCTCCGAGATGAGCAGCGCGGAGGACCCGCTGTCCAACGACGATGTTCTGGCCATCCTCGTGAACCTCACCGGCCGCGACTGGTCCGCCTTCTTCAGGGATTACATCAAAGGCGGCAAGGAGATCCCGGCTTCCTCGTTTTCCTCCCTCAATATCGCGGAGAGCGGGGGTTCGAACACGCCCGCCGATATGCCGGATACGGAGGCGTCGACTTCGGATTGGATCTTCCTCGTCATCGCGGTCCTGGTGGTTCTGGCCATCCCCTTCGTCCTCGAGCCCTACACCATGCGCCCGCGCAAGCCCGGCTTCCTGGAAAAGGAACTGGCCAAGGACGACGAGGACAACTGATCCCTCTTGGGGTCAGCCCTGGAACGGGATCGAGGCTTCCCAAACATAAGTGATCCCTCTTGGGGTCAGCCCTGGAACGGGATCGAGGCTTCCCAAACATAAGAGGTTACATCATCAGGAC
>CAZQFX010000215.1:0-3710 GCA_964592775.1 uncultured Actinomycetota bacterium | reverse complement strand
GGCGCCGCCTGCCGCGGGACAAGCGTCGCGGGGGCCGCCTGCGCCGCGGGTGCCGGGGCGGGAGCGGGGGCCGGAGCCTCTTCCGCCGGGGCCTTCGCATAAGCTTCGTCCAGCGCCACGGCCAAGCCGACGAAGGAGCCGGCCAGGGAAGAGGTCTCAGCGAAGTGAGTGGCCTGTACGGCCGGAACGCCGACGGGAACCGCCGAGATGCTGATGGCCAGCGCGGAGACGACGAATACCGCGATTATCGAGGCACTAGCCGCGATGTGCTTCCAGAATCCCTTCATCTGCTCTCACTCTTTCGGTTGCGGTTTGCACTCCTCGGTATGCGTGGGTATTTCTTGTTTCCACTCAAATAAACGGCCGGATAACGAGGTTATTGCCGAAATACCTGGGTTTCGGGCGTTCACGGTGGTAAAAGGCGCCTATGGGAGGGTGAACGGCATGCTCTGCTGCAGTGAACATACGGGGGCCTGAAGTTCGGACCCGTTCATGGCCAAGATGGGCACGCATGGGAAGGTGAACGGCATGCGCCGCTCGGTGAACAGACGGAGGGTCTCGTGCTTTTGTTTACGCTGCAAAGGACGGCGAGGAAGTCCGGCCAGCGTGCTATGCGGCGGATATTAACGGTTCGCATCTGCATTCGTACAAGCAGTTCGAAGGGTGT
The DNA here is from genome assembly GCA_964592775.1 of uncultured Actinomycetota bacterium. Taxonomy (GTDB): domain Bacteria; phylum Actinomycetota; class Geothermincolia; order Geothermincolales; family RBG-13-55-18; genus SURF-21. Next base: position 3,043 of record CAZQFX010000215.1, on the reverse strand, counting down.
TCGGAATAGCCCCGGTAGGGCTCAACGGCAGCGCGCGGCTCCCGGGATGAAGAGATACATGGAATAGCAGTTCGGCCAGATAGACTGGCAGCCTCCGAAGAAGAAGCGGTTGATGCGCATCACCCTCATCTGCGGCTTCTGGTACGTCCGTTTGTCAGTTACGTGCCTTTCCATGCCTCAATACCTTTTCCAACGCGCGTGTCTGCCTGCACCTCTCGCGACTCAGGGCTGCGACCCCGCCTTCCTCGAGGTAGGATAACGCCATGCATATAGCACATCTATCCAGCAGATCGCACCCTCTGCAATCCACCGGAAGATCGTCCTCCTGGCTCCTTAGACGCAAGAGCTGGGGGGAATTCCTCCAAATATAAACGAAATCGTCCTTTAACACATTACCTACCACCAGGGGGAAGGCGACACAAGGATATACATCACCATAGGGATTGATGGCGAATACGGTGCTCCCCCCGCCGCAATAGCGCCGGTTCTCGCTCTGCACCTGCGCGGGATCGATGGCGCATTTGCGCAGGTATCCGGCAAGGTCATCGTAAGCCAGTTCGCCAGCGTCCATGCCCATCATCTCGCCGAGGCTTTCCAGCATGTATTCCGCCTCGAAACGGATGAAACGCTCCAGCCCGTCGTCGCCGAGGCGCATACGGGCCGGCGCCGTGTCGCGGTCGTTGCGGGGGAAGATGAGAGACGAGAATATCGCCTTCACGCCGAGGCTGTCGGCCAGGGCCGCGATACCCTCGACCTCCTCCAGGTTGAAATCCCCCACCGTCGCCTTGAGCAGGAGGGGCACGCCGTTCTCCAGCAGGAGGTCCATGCCGCGCCGCGCCGCCGCGAAGGAGCCGTCCACGCCCGTGAAGCGGTCGTGGGTGGCCGGGCCCGCGCCGTAGACGCTGACGTCCACCCGCAGCGTGGGCAGTTCCCCCAGCATGCGGGCGAAAGGCGCGCCGAGGAGCACGGCGTTGGTCTGCAGGGTGACGGCGAAATGCATCCCCGCCGCCGCGGCCAGGAGCCGAGGGAGGTCTTCGCGCAGCAACGGCTCGCCCCCGGTGAAAGAGAGGAAAAGGCAGCCGGCCGCGGCGAGCTGCTCGAGGGCCCCCAGCCATCGCTTCGTATCCATCTCGCCGCTACCCGGCCTCTCCTCGGGCCCTCCTCTGGGGGGGAACTGGTAACAGTGCCCGCAGGAGAGGTTGCAGCGGTGGGTCAATTCCAGGCTGCCGGAATAGGGGACATTGTCCCTGAATATCCTGTCGATGAATTCAAGCTCTATCGGTTTGATCTTCTCTACCTTCCTCCAAAATGGCCTGTTCCAAGTAAGGCACGACGTCATCGCCGAGTCTACGGCTTAATATGTATATCGGTACAGTGGAAATCAGACTTGAAAAAACTCCCAAAAGCTTGCTTTCCTCGCCGCGGTATCCGAGGCGCGGCGCGTTGGCCGCCAGTTCGGCCAACGCCTCCGCGGACCGCTGAGGGCGCATGCCCGGCTCCAGCTCGGGGTGGAGGTTGAAGGCGGCTCGCATCGGCACGCCCCCGTAGGCCACCGTCCCCCCCTCGCGTCCCGGCCAGGGGGTCCCGAACAGCTCGAACCCCCTCCCCGCCTGCCGCACCACCACCAGGTCGTCTCCGAGTACCGTCTCGGCCGGGAACTCGCGGCTGAGGGTGGTCTTGCCCGTGCGTGTATGGCCGGTGAAGACGAAGCCGTTTCCCCGCCAGGTCACGCCGGCGGCATGCATGAAGGTGCCCCCGGCGTCCAGGAGACGGCACTGCAGGCATGCCTTTACGAACGCCTGCAGGGCCTCGCGCACCGCCTGCTCCTCCTCGTCAACGCGCCAGGGGAGGTCCAGCGGTGGCAGGCCCATCTCCGCCCTGGAGCGGCCGGAGGAGACAAACCCCAGCCGTCTCCTCCTCGCCCCCTTGCCGGCGAAGGACAGCCCGCCACCGCTTTCTTCCATGATAAACTGCGGGGGGAAGAAACGCCGCAGGGGATCGGCCTGCGCCTCCTCGTCCAGGCCGAGAGCCAGGGTGAGATCGACGCTTCCCGGTTGCGGGGATGCGAAATCCCCCATGGAGTGAGGGAGGTAATGGGACGGGTCTCCCACGGACGATACGATCTCCAGGCGCAGCCCGGCCACGAGGTAAACTTCACTCCAGGCCGGCAACCTCTGCCGCTCCTTGTTCAACGAGTTCGCCCGCGAAGGCAATGGCGTCCGCCAGGGCCGTTTCCAGCTCCACGTCGTATTCCGCGGTCATCGCCCGGGCTATTTCCTCCAGCGACGCCCGTCCATCCAGGTTGGACCAAAGGAAAGATGCCACGGGATTGAGGTGCATCACCTCGTCCCGTCGCACGTCTACCAGGACCGCCTCACCCTCGATCATGCGCCAGGCTATCCCCTCGACGCGGTGCAGTATCGTCCCGGGTCCCAGCTCCGGTACCGCCGCGCTGTCCCTATTCATACCGCAGTTCCTCGAAGTCCGCCGGCACTTCGGTAACCGGCCTCTCCCCCACCGCGACCCAGCAGTGTCCCTCCATATCGCCGTTGTCGCTGCGGACCCCGAAGACGAGGTGGGCGTCGTATCCCTCCTTGCGCAGCACGCGCGCCATGGTCAGCGAGCGGACGAAGCATGACGGGCGCATCCCCAGCCTGTCCAGAACGGCGAACCATCTGCCGGTGCGGCGCAGCACGCATTCCTCGCGGGCGCGCTGCCGCCGCGACAACAGGCGGTCGAGCCTGCGCATCTCTACCGCCGGGAACAGAGACGCGCGCAGCAGGGATATCGCGGAGCTGGCATGGAGGCGAACTCCCTCGCGCCAGCCCCTTGCCTTGATCCTCCACATCTCCAATAGCCAGGATTGCTTAACCTTTTTCATGCCACCAGTATAACCGATGCACCCGTGAATGGCGTCAGCCGGGACACCGAGCCGGGGGTGCGAGACCTGGTCTCCATGGCGTCACAACCACCCACGCTTCTCGGAGAAGAAGCTGCGCTGTAAATCCCACTTGGGGTCAGCCCTGGAACGGGATTTATAAAT
>CAZQFX010000214.1:0-3772 GCA_964592775.1 uncultured Actinomycetota bacterium | reverse complement strand
GATCGGGCTGGCCATTGGCATCATAGGCGGGGTTATATGGGCCATCTTGATCTAGAGTATCCTGTTCTAAGCGATTCAGAACGCCATGAAGGCGCGCGGCTTTACGCGGCATTACGCGCCCCTTGCGTTTTCCCTCCGAAACAAGGGCTGACAGCGCTTCCTGGGATATAATCAATACGGGCTCGGCTCACGATATGATATCTACTCGAGAACGACGGGGGTGGAAGGTGAAGGATTGCGCCGTTTGCGGAGCAGCGAACCCGGACGATGCCGATTTTTGCAGCACCTGCGGTAATATCATGACCGGCACCGGCGAAGGCAGGCCGGGAGGCGATGCGCCGCTCGATTCGCACCATCGGCCTTCGCAAGACATGGATCCCGTAAGGGCGGCACTGTACGGCGGGCCTTACTACCGGCAGATGCCGGTTCCCGTGGCCACCGTCAACAGCAACGGCAAAGCTATCGCCTCCCTCGTCGTGGGGATCTTCGGGCTCGCCTCACTGCCTATAATCGCTTCGATCATCGCGCTTGTCCTGGGTTACCAGGCGAGGAAGGAGATCGCGGGGAGCGGGGGTTGGCAGACGGGCGAAACGCTGGCCAGGGCGGGGATAATCCTCGGCTGGGTGGGGATCGCCTTATATGTGCTCCTTATCCTGGTGATAGTGATAATCGCCGTGGCGGCTCCCGATTCCTTTTCCTCGCTTCCACCGATCTGATCACATCGGTAAACGGCAGTCTTCGACGGCACTCGCTCATATGCCGTTCGCCGATGAATACGGGGTCCTGCCGAGCCGCGTTTCATGCCGCCAGGATCACCTTCGACGATGTCCGGGACCTGCCCCATTCCTCACTCCCTTTCTGATATCATACTAGGCGTTACGCACCGGGGATTCGGGCCGCACTCCGAGGCGGCCCGAAATCGTTCCATGGCTCTTTCGTCCTGGGAGGGGTCCCTGGTACTTCGGTACCAAGAAAGGGGGAGGCATGGGTGAGCAGATAGTTGTCGGTGCGGGCCTCGCCGGGCTTTGCGCCGCCATCAACCTCAGACGCGAAGGCCACGAGGTAAGGGTGTTGGAGAGGCGGGACGGGGTGGGCGGCCCGGCGCGCGACATGTCCACCGGCGAACTCACCTACGTCATGGCCGACGGCACCCCCATGGAGGTGGAGAAGCTCTCCCGCTACATCGGCATAGACATGGCGCCGGCATGCGTGCCCTTGAAATCCACCCGCATCTACAGCTTTGGCAAACGCTTCGACACCGTCTTCCCCGATAACGTGCCCGCGGTGCTGGTGGAGCGAGGCTCTCGCAAGGACTCCATGGACATGTATCTCTACCGCATCGCGGTGGATGAGGGCGTGAAGTTCGACTTCAACCTGCCCCTGAAGACGCGCAAGGACTTCGACGACCTGCCTCCCAACACCATCCTCGCCACCGGTCTCTTCGAGGACGCGTTCAAGGTACTGGGCATCCCTTACGTGCACGTGGAAGGGCTTTTCGGGCAGGGCATGGTGTCAGACGACTACGACGGCCCCAGCGTCATTCTCTACATGGACCGCCGCACCCAGGACTACGCCTTCTTCTCCACCATCCATGGGCTGGCCGGCGCCCTGCTCTTCCAGCGCAAGAAGCCCCTCACCCGGGAGGCCAAGGAATGGTTCCCGGCTCAGCTCGCCAGGGACGAGGGCATCGAGTTCCCGGAGTGGCACGAGTTGGACGTGGGGGTCCTGCCGATGGGGTCCATCAACAATCCGCGCCTGTTCCACGATAAGTTCGTCATGGCCGGTACCGCGGCCGGGGCGCAGGACCCCGTGCTCCTCTTCGGGGTGCACGGAGCCCTGGTCACGGGGAAGATCGCGGCCATGGCCCTGAGCCGCCCGGAGGAGGCGCGCAGGGAGTTCCGCAACATAAACCTTTTATGGAAGCTGAGCTACCTGAACCGGTTGTTCATAGAGTACACCCATCCCTACGGTCTCATGGCCACGAGCCGGGCGGGCCTCGAGCTTTACCCCCTCTACGCCAGGTTCCTGATGCGTTATGCCTTTCTCTTCGTCCCCGGCTGGCTGCGCGTATGAGGAATGGGGTCAGCCCGGAACTTGCGGTGAGGGGCGTAGCGACGTACCATTTTCCACACGGAGGGTCATGCTTGCACTCAGAGATCCATCCTTGTTTGCCTGGAGCCTGTTGCATAAACCTCGTACGAATCCAGCTCTCCCAAGATTGCGGCAAAATAGGCACCATGATGGAGGGCGAACCGTCAATAACGGGCCATTTCGGTGAATATGTGGAGAGCGATATATCTGAAGCAGGATTGTGCGAGCGGAATGGATTATATATCAGAAGGCGCGATGCGATGACCAGGAGAAATCGGTTTGCGCGGGAGCGGGGGATCGAAAGAGCTTGCCTCTGTGTCGTCCTGGCCTTCCTGCTGGTGACGCCGTTCGTAGCCGGTTGCGGTGCCTCGCGGGGGACCACCGTCGTCGAGGAGAGACCCGCGGGTGGGGACATGGTGCCGCGGGAGGAAACGCAGGAGGAGGAGGCAGCCCCCCGGCAGGAGGCGCCCCCGGAATATGTCACGGGCGCGGTGACGGGACTGCGTTCCATCAAGACCCTCTACGTGGAATCGGGTCCCAAGTCGGTGGAGCTCATGCCGGGCGGCGACCGCATCTTCGTGAACGACCTCTACGCTCACAAGAACTTCATCTTCGACGCCGGAACCTACGAGGTGCTCGAGGTCATCCCCCTTCCCGACGAGCCGGTGGAGACGGACTTCTCCCCTGACGGCCGCTATGCCTGGGTTTCCCTGCATAACTCGTCCAAGGTGGTGATCGTGGACACTGAGGCAGGCTCCATCGTGGGGCAGGTCCCCACCGGGAGCATCCCCAAGGAAACCACCGTGAGCCCGGATGGGAGATGGGTATACGTGGCTAACTGGGAATCGAATTCGGTGACGGTCATCGACGCGCAGGCGCGCGCGCGGGTGAAGGACATCGCCATGTACGGCACGCCTCGCGGCATGGTCTTCTCCCCCTCGGGCGACAAGCTCTACATCTGTGTCATGGGCGGCAACACGCTGGCGGAGGTCGACGTGGCGGCGGGCCACGTGGTGGCGCGGCAGATATACTGCGGCGAGAACCCGCGCCACGCGGTGCTCTCCCTCGACGGGAACACCATCTACGTGAGCAACAACATACCCGGCACCATTACCTACGTGAACCGCGTCGCGGGGACGGTGGCGGCCACGGTCAAAGTGGGCAACAAGGCCCGCACCATAGCCATCACGCCCGATGGCGCCTATCTCTTCGTCTGCAACTACGACGACGGTACGGTGGGCTGCGTGGACATCGCCGCCCGCAAGCAGATCTTCACCTCCCCCACCCCCGACCCCATCGGCATGACCGTCGACGCGACGGGCGAGAGGCTCTTCGTCTCCAACTACGCCCCGCCTCAGATCTCGGTTTTTACGATCGTAAGATGAGGTAGGGTCTCAGGGATCGCTTCAGGCGAATCCGCGGTTGGAGTGTTTGTCCCATCTACTCACATCAAGCTCGAGTGTCAATCGCGGCCGACCTAACGGTTTCCAATACCTGCGTCACGAGCATCAGTATGCGGAGTGGATACAGCGGCGATTGACGGTGAAGTAGAGCGCCACCAGCCAGTAGAGGGAGCCGGCGGCCATCCAGGCGACGGTTAGGATCTCCAGCAAAAACATCCCGGGATTAGCGTCGGAATGTGGAAAGAAGGGCTTTGGCGCAAACGAACGTGGTCAATAAA
>CAZQFX010000213.1:0-3835 GCA_964592775.1 uncultured Actinomycetota bacterium | reverse complement strand
TGAGCTGGTAACTTAATTCGGAGAAAACCCCCCGGAGATGCGCGGAATGTGAGCCAAGTGGGATCCAATATTCCCACATTGGTAGACCTCAGGGGGGAATTCGCGTTCCAGGGCTGGACCCCAAGTGGGATCAGGCCAGGTTGCGCTGCAGGTCGCGGATGGTGGCCTCGGCCTGCTCCTCCATGCCCTCCAGCAGCTCCTGCACGCTGATGATGCTGTCGATGCGGCCCGAGGCCTCGCCCCCGAAGTAGATGGACCAATCGGGGTCCCCGCCCTCGATGGAGAGGGCGATGCCCTTGGTCTCCAGCAGCACGCCCTCGTTGTAGCCCTGCTCGAAACCGCCCTTGAGCAGCTCGTGCAGCTTCACCGAAACCTCGTTCTTGAGGTAGCGCGCGGGGCCGAAGATGGAGATGCCCACCAGGGAGTCCATCTCCGAGGAATCCACCACCTTGTTCTTCCACAGGTCGTGGAAGTCGCTCTCCTTGGTGGCGATGAAGCGCGTTCCCATCTGGATGCCGATGGCCCCCAGGGAGAGCGCCGCCACCAGGCTTGAGCCGTCGGCGAAGCCACCGGCGCCCACCACGGGGACGTTCACGGCCTTGATCACCGCGGGCAGCAGCACCATGGTGTGGATGGGCTCGAAGGAGACGTGGCCCCCGCCCTCGCGCCCGGAGGCGATGATCACGTCCGCCCCCGCCTTCTCGCCCTTCTTCGCGTGGTAGACGGAGGGGGCGACGTGGAACCAGTAGCACCCCGTATCCTTTATGGCCTCGGTCCAGGGGGTGGGGTTGCCGGCCGAGGTGATGATGACCTTGAGGCGGTCGGCGATGTCCGGGTCCTCCTTGCGCGCGTCACCCGTCGCCTTGATCAGGCCCTCGATCTGCTCCTTGAACTCGATGGCCAGGGGGATGTTGCAGCCGAAGACACCCTTTTTCTCCGCCGTCGCCGCGCCCACGTCGGAGATGATGGAGCGCAGGAACTCGTAGGGGGTCTTGGGCCCGCCCTCCTCGGGCCTGGTCCAGAAGTAGCCGATGCCCACGGTGCTGATGATGCCCAGGGCGCCCGCGTTGGCCGCGGCGATGCACAGCTTGTCGGTGTTCCAGGGACCCATGCCGGCCTGTATGACCGGGTACCTGGTGCTCAGCATATCGGTGAGTTTGGTCTGGATCATCTTCTCCCCTTTCTGACTGACGGTGCCGGTGAAGCTTTAAACGTATTTTTTCCGTACCTATGTTAACACGGCCGGGGGAAGGCGTGACCGGGAGCGAATCAGATGGGGAGGGGTTGGAGTTTGCCGTCGATGTCGTATTCGGGCTTGATGGTGAAGAGCACCCAGCCGTAGCCGAAGCGGTGGGCCTCGTAACGGGGGTCGCGGTAGAGCTTGGCTATCTCCCATACCAGGGTGCGGTTGGTCAGGGGATAGGTGTCCAGGAACTTGTTGAGGACCACGTACTCCGCCCCGTAGGTGCTGCCGTCGAACTGGTAGATATGCTCCCGCTTGGACATGTGGGGCACCACCGGATCCTGGGCGCATACCGATGCGTCGGGCGGGATCATGGAGATGATGTCGTAGCCCGTCTGCTCCATCCTCGGATCGAGCTGGTAAAAATAGGGATTGAAGAGCGTCTTGGCCGAGCGCGCGAAGGTAAACGGTACGTTCACTACCAGGATGAGCAGGCAGAGCGTGAAGACCATCTTGCGGTAGTCGATCTCCTTTCCGTGCTTGCCCAGCCAGCGGTGCAGGCGGGGCATGGCGTCCAGCAGGGCGAAGATGAAGATGGGGGCGAAGACGGCGTTGTAGTGGCGCAGGATCTCCCAGTGGGGGTAATAATTGGAGAACAGCCTCTCCAGCAGCGCGGGGACGGCCACGATGGAGAAGCCCCCGATAAACGGGAGGAACAGAAACGGCATCAATATGAAGAACAGCAGCTTGGCCTTGTGGTAGGGTACGAAGAACTCCTTTATCGCCACGTGGGGGTGGGTGACAAGGTATTTCATGGCATCGATCCAGTTGGTTCCAAGGTGCGAGTAGTACTTGAAGTAGAAGTAGTTGCCGCCCGCCGCCAGCGCGGGCATGATCTCCCTGGTAACGGCGTAGAACCATCCCGCCGAGATGATGCAGGTGGACGCGCCGATGAAATATTTCCTGCGGAAGATTATCACGTACAGGCCGAGGAAGAAGACGAGGAAGGCGGTGGTCTCCTTCACCCACAGCAGCAGGGGCAGGGTGAGCATGAACCCCACCATGTTTTCGCGGTCGATGAAGAAATAGGAGAGCGCCAGCACCGGTGCCAGGAAGGCCTCGGTGTGGAAGTCGAAGAAGATGAGCTCCATGGTCCCCCAGAATATAAGGTAGGTGAGGGCCAGGAACATGGCGCAGGTGTGGCTCTCGAGATTGCGCTTGACCACGTAGAAGATGGGCAGCGCCCCCAAGGCCACGATGACCGCCTGGTAGATGAGAAGCATGCGCGCGTCCGGCCATATCCAGTAGGCCGGCACCACCAGGAAGAAGATGGGGTGGAAGTGGTCGCCCCACAGGGAGGGCACCATGCGCACGGTGTTGAACCCGAACTCGAAGCGCGAGAGCTGCCATACGTGCTGGTCGAAGATGCCCAGGTCCCAGCCGTGCGACTGGAAGTTCATATGCTTGAGAAGCGAGATCATGGAATAGAGGAGGATGAAGGCAAGCACCACGAGGTAGATGGCGTAGCGGCCCACCCAGGCGGAGAAGCGGGGGTGCCTCTCGCGGAAGGCCACGAACCTCCCCCAGGCCCAGTTGGCTGCGTTCATCTTCCTCCTCGTTCCCCTCCCGGAATCTGGAACGGGATCGGGATCCCCGTTCCCTTCCTGGCCTGAACCTCCAAACAGCGGCCCGGGAAGGGATCGTCCCGTTCCCTTCCTGGCCTGATCGCGGAAAGGGAATACGATCCGGCACTCCCTGCATAATAGACAGCGCCCACGATTTCTTCAACGGCGGCGGCGCCAGCCCTTTAGACGCGGCACATCGCCCCATCGGACCGTGTTCATCAACACGGCTGCCGGCCCACCGGCTCGCAGGCAATCCGGACGAAAAAAGCGCATAATCTAGATTGAGAACCACAGGAACAGGTAGCGTGGCGGGGAAACGGCCGCAGCCGGGGAAGCGGTCACAGGCTATTGGGGCAGGCTGGATCGGATGAGCGGCGGCGGTGGGAATGGCTCGAGATAACGCTCGTTTGCCTGCTCGCCGCCGCGTGCGTCTTCGCGACCATATGGTTTCACTACGTGAGCGACGTAAGCTATGTCTTCCCCAACATCTACTACCTACCTATCATCCTGGCCTGCCTGTGGTGGGACCGCAGGGGGATAGCGCTGGCGGTTTTCCTGGCCGTCTTCCTGGTGCTCTCGAGCGCGTTCAGCCCCGGAGAGCAGCCGCTATGGGACGATATGGTACGCGCGGGGGTGTTCATCCTGGTCGGGACGGTCATCGGCGAGTTGAGCGCCAGAAGGAGGGAGCTTGTCGAAACCCTCGAGGAGAGGGTGCGTGGGCGCACGAAGGAACTCCAGGCGCGCAACGAGGAACTGGATACCTTTACCCGCGCCGTCTCCCATGACCTCATAGGGCCCCTCTCCACCCTGCATGGTTACGTCAAGGTGGCGCAGGGCGCGGCCGACGGGCCACTTCGCGTCGAGATAGGAGGTTTCAGGGAGGGCGACACGGTCACTCTTTTCGTGCGCGACGACGGCGTGGGCATAGAGGGCGAACCGCAGGAAGAGATCTTCGAGGACTTCAGGCGCGAGAGCGGCAAAGATAATAAGCCTGGGCTCGGGCTGGGCCTGTCCATAGTGAGGCGCG
>CAZQFX010000212.1:0-3992 GCA_964592775.1 uncultured Actinomycetota bacterium | reverse complement strand
GTCCTCATCATGGGCGGCGGCATCGCGGGGCTGGCGGCCGCCATCACCCTGAAGGAGAAGTCCCCGGAACTTGATGTCCTGGTGGTCGAGAAGGCCACCGCCGGCTGGGCCGGAAAGGCGGACCGCGGCGGGGGCATCCTGGCTTTCCTCACCCCGGACGATACCCCCGAGGACTTCATGCGCTTTCACGTGCGCAACATCGGCTGCTTCCTGGAGGACCAGGAGCTGCTGAGCGAGTACGCCCATACCTGCAACGGCGTCCTCGACCACCTGGATGCCTGGGGGGTGAAGGTGGCCAGGGAGAGGGACGGCGGCTGGAAGTATATAAAGACGCCCGGCGCCGAGCTGCCGTGGGGCCTCGCGGGCGTGGACCTGGACATGTGCCGGCGCCTGCAGCGGCGCGCCAGGGAGCTGGGGGCGAGGTTCCTCAACAAGGTGGCCCTGGTGGACCTGCTCGAGGATGGGGAACGCGTGACCGGCGCCGTGGGATTCAGCGTCGAGGACGGCGGCTGTTACGTGGTAGGGGCGAAGGCGACCATCCTGGCCAGCGGCAGCCAGAACTACCGCGTCCTGCCCATGTGGAGCGCGGCCCGCGGCGACGGCATAGCCGCGGCCTGGCGCGCGGGCGCGTGCATGCGCAACGCGGAGTTCGGGAGTTTCGTGAACATGGTGCACGCGGTGAGCCGCGAGGTCATCTTCGGGGCCGAGGACCACATGTTCAACGCCGGGGGAGAGGATATCTCCGCCAGGTACCGCCCCGGCACGCAGCCGGATATCTGCGCCATGGCCGCGATCGGATGGTACAGGGAGCACCTGGAGGGCAGGGGGCCGGTGCGCATCAGGAGCGACGAGAACCTCCTGCAGACCGGCTCGGAGATACTCTTCGCCAGCGACCTAATCTGGGACCGCCCCGCCGCCATCGCTTTCTGGTCGCGCCTGTGGGGCAAGGGGAAGGCGGCCGAGGAGGGTGATGCCGGCATGCCCGAGGTGCTCCCCGGTTTCGTGGGCGAGCAGTCCCCGGTCAAGGTCGATCACGACATGGCCACCACCCTGCCCGGCCTCTACGCGGTGGGGGACGTCAGCTACAACGGCTCCGCCTGGACGGGCGCCGTGCCCTCTCCGCCCGGCCGTATCCGCGGCACCGGCCTGATGAACGCGGTGTGGAGCGCGCGCAGGGGTGCCCTGGCCGCCGCCGCATACGCGGCGGGACTGGCGGACATGCCCGGGGTCGACCGGGAGCGGGCCGCGGAGATCAGGCAGAGGATCTACGAGCCCATGTCCCGCGCTACGGGCGAAGCGTCCGGCGATCTCGTGCGTGCCGTGCAGGAAGCGATAACGCCGGTCAGGTACAGCAACTGGAAGAGCGAGGAGCGCATGCGGGAGGCACTGGGCATGGTGCTGGAGGTCAGGGAGAGGCTGCGGGAGATGAAGGCGGGCGATCCCCATGACCTGGCCCGCTGCCACGAGGCGGCGAGCATGGCCCTGTGCGCGGAGATGTTCTACCGCGCGTCCCTGGAGAGGAAGGAGTCGCGGGGCTGGTTCGTGCGTGAGGACTACCCGGAGAGGGACGACGCAAACTGGCTGAAGTGGATCATCCTGCGGGAGAAGAACGGGGAGATGGAGATCTCCAGCGAGGACATCCCCATCGCGAGATATCCCATGAAGCCGTGAGCGAGCAGCACCGGATGGAAAAGAGGTGAGGGAGTTCGTGGAGCGCGAGGATAGAGGCGGCAACGTTTTCTGCGCCCTGATGGCGTCGTCGTGCGCCCATGTGGTGGAGGATTATCAGGGCGCTCTGAAGGTGGGATGCGAGACGAGAAGTGAGGAGGGATGAGCATGGGCTTGAGAAACATGATGGTCAGGATGAGCAAGGTCTTTCCCGACCCGGTTACCATGGACGACATCAGGAGGATGAAACGCCGGGAGCTGACGGAGGAGGAGAAGGCGAAGCCGTACGCGAGGTACTTCTACAAGGAACTGGCGGAGATCCCCGAGCCCGACCTGGCGAAGGTGAACGCGGGGCCGGTCGATGCCGCGAAGGTCACCACCATCCAGAGCCGCAACGACCTCATGCAGCCGGGGTACCTGGAGGTGGAGACGGGGTACACGGTGATGCCGGACGGTAGCGGTTTCGCGGCCACCCTGGTGAAGATGCCGGGGGTGACGCCGGAGATGCTCGACTGGTGGTTCAACTGGCATCCCCTGGAGGGCCTGAGGTACGCCATATGGTGCCCGGTCGCGCATACCGACATCAGCGTGGAAAACCCCGCCCGACACCTGGACAGCTCGGGGGTGCCCCTCGAGGAGAGGAACTACGGCAGCACCCACTACCCGGTCGAGGGGTTCAACATGGCCAGCTCGCAGAAAGTGGCCATCCGGTTCTTCTCGCCGCGGGATTTCGGCCTGGATATGAGCAGGTTCGAGGAGCCGGGTATATCACGTGCCTACTGCGCCAACGTCATCCTGGACCTGCTCAAGACCCCCTTCAACGCGTTCTTCCATGCCGTACGCGAGGTGGAGGACGGGGTGGAGTACCGCAGCCGCTACTGGCTCGGGTACACCATGAAGAACGGCGTCCCCGTGAGGGTGAAGCGGCCCCTGCCCTATAAGATGAGCGACCTGGCCCGCAACAACTGCCTGCACAGCCTCACCGAATACAACAACCTGGCTTCCTTCCTGCCGCGGCTATACGAGGAGACGGGCGGAAAGATCTGAGGTTTTTCTCCGAGGAGTGTGGGTGGCAAGAAAGGAATCGCATGATCACGGTATCGGGTCTACCATCCTTAACCACGCTATATGTAACAACTCCGTTTGCTTTGTATAAATGGATTTAAGGAAGAGGGATGTGTTTCTGTGTGTAGGCCTGGCCCCCGGTGTGGAAATCGGTTCGTCGCTACGCTCCTCACCACATGTTCCGGGCTGACCCCAGAGGCGGACATATTAAGTGCGCCGGTTGAGCTGCTGTGAAGGGCTGGTTTAGAATAGGGGCAGCCTATTTCCGTCGTTCCAGGGGGATGCCATGCGATACGGCCGGTGCAGTGTGTGCGGCGTCCCGAAGATGGTCAGCCGCATGAACCGGTGGATGGGCAACGGCACCATCGTCAGCAGGGGGGACCAGCGCATAAGGCAGGTCTTCCTGGAAGCGGACCTGCTTCCGGAGCTGAGGCGCCGCATCTCGGAAGGCCTGGGTTTCCCCGTGAACCGCATATTCTACGAGGCGGAACGCAATGCTACCCGCATAGTCATCGCCGCCCTTATACAGAGCCAGGCCGTGCGCCTGACCCTGCGCATCCCTCCCTTCAAACATGGGGCGGTGCGCTTCTTCAACAACCTGGCCTGGATGACGGGCACGGTCAGTTCGCGCACGGTCGAGTACCGCGCCGGCAAGTACGGCGTGGCGCGCATGCGCAATCCGTGGGACCTCGACCTCATGGCCGCGGTGGTGGTGGGCGCTTTCGAGGCCCTCGAGGGCAAGCCGCTGCGGTCATTCTGGAAGAAGGAAGACGGGACGTATCTCCTCAGGGTGGAGGTGACCGAGTCGAAGCCCGAGCTGTCCGAGCGCTTGGAGGCGGAGTTCCCCCCGGTCAAGGAGGGGGACTACCGGCATCACTGCTGCCCGCGCTGCGGAATACCCCTGGAGATCAGGCACTTGGAGTGGGATGAGGACGAAGGCCTGATCATCGACAGGCGCCGGGGGATACGCATGCTCAATTGGGAAGGTTTCATGCTGTCTCAGGTGACCCGCGAGCTGATGAGGGAGCTGGGGGACGAGGTAATGCCGATAATCCTCGATGCCGAAAGGGATCACACCCTGAAGATGCTCAAGGACCTTGGCCTGACCAAGCCCTCCGAGGAGACGCGCGGCGACCTGCTGCAGGAGATACTCTCGTTGCTGCCCCTCTACGGGCAGGGCCTGGCCACGGACGTGGAGTACACTCCGGGAAGGGTGTTGAGGGTATGGGTCGATAACCCCTACAACGAGTACTTTATGG
>CAZQFX010000211.1:0-4011 GCA_964592775.1 uncultured Actinomycetota bacterium | reverse complement strand
TGGCAACTCATGGCCTGTCTTATTTTTCAATTCCTGGTTACCGGCAAGGTCTACCTGCCGCTTTTCACGCTGGTCGCCATCCCGTTCACGCTCTTTCTGGAAATACCGACGGGTGCCCTGGGGGGTTTGGTGGCGGAAAAGAGTTACAGGGGTTGACGCGGGGTTCTTCTACGGCAAGGGGGCGTTGATGAAGTGCCAGAAGTGCGGCGCGGAAAATCACGAGAGCGCGCAGTTCTGTTCCCTGTGCATGGAACCTCTGCAAGGGGGAGGGTCCGAAGCCCCTCGCCGCAAACCCGACGTCATACCTGGGGGCTCCTACGTCGCTCCAGGCGAATGGAGGGGCGACGCCGAGATCCTAAGCCCCACCGTGAGCAAGGTGGTGGAGACCAAGGTGAGGAGGTTCCGTATACGCCTGGCGGTTTACGGTCTCGTCGTCCTGCTCATCGCCGCCTGGCTGGTGTTGAGCTTCACCGTGTGGGGAAACCCGTCGCCGGGCAGGGTTTCCTCCCGGCTCATCGAGGCCATAAACGCGCGCGATCCCGACGCTTTCGTCGAGCTCTTCAAGGAAAAGGACCGCGCCGTTGCGGAGGACCTCTACGCGAGGATAACCTCCTATATAGGGAGCAGCGGCAGGTACGAGAACATCAAGCTGGACGTGGACAAGCCGAACAACTACGATGCCTACTCCTACATAGATAGCGGAAATATCGCCGCCGGCGCCGGCGGCTCCATAAGCATCAGCCGTTCCGACAATCTCATGATAACCCTGTATAACCAGGGCGGAAGATGGTACGTCGTCTCCAAGGGCACCGACCTCATACCCTGAGCGACCTCGGGTCACCGGGACCGGGCAACTCCGCAGACATGCCGATCTCCACACGAAAGTATCGATAACGGGTAAAGGGGATCGCGGATATGCCGTTAGATCGAAGAACCTAACCTATGCCGTATGGCATAATCCAGATAATAGCATCTACCTAACAGACGGCTTTGATTTCATGCAAACGACTCACGCGTGCGGCGTGTCGGGGTATCATTATGGCCAGTGAATGATATCCGGGGCCGGAGAGGGGAGCTGCATATTGGGCTGGAGCGAGAGCTACTACGCGGACATGAAGGGCGAGGCGGACCGTGAGGTCGGCGGTTGTTGCCAGGCTCTGCTCGTGGCGATGGCCGATCTCAGGGAGGTCGTGGAGACCTACCGCGACTTCGTGGAACATGCGGACGAGCTGGAATCGTTGCTGGCGAGTCTGGAACGGCTCCTGGCGGAATACGGCACGGCATGAATTCCGCATCCCCGTGAACGTTCACCGGCCGCGCGCGCCGGTGATACAATATCAGGCGTACGATGCCGGAGTGGCGGAAGTGGCAGACGCGCTGGTCTCAAAAACCAGTGGGGGCGACCCCGTGCCGGTTCGAGTCCGGCCTTCGGCACCAACCACCAGGCCTCGGGAAACCGGGGCTTTTTATCGTATGAGGACAGGCCCGGCAGCGCGGTCCAGGCGGTACTCGGTAGGTATCATATGGAAGAATATTTGGAGGTATGCCGGTTGTCACCGCCAAGGTTTATGATGTATATACGTTCTCCTTGGGTAAGGGGACGGGGCCCGCGGGCCCCGTCCCCGAGCCTCACATCAGGATCGCCGCGATGGAATCCAGCCTAGCGGAGAGGGGGCCTCTTTGCCGGAACCCAAGAGATGGGTGTTGATAGACGGTCACAGCCTGGCCTACCGCGCTTTCTATGCTCTGCCACCCGACCTGGCCACTTCTTCCGGCCAGACGACCAACGCCGTATATGGGTTCACCTCCATGCTCATCAAGGTGATGGAGGAGTTGAAACCACAGGCCTTGGCCGTCGCCTTCGACAAGGGCAGGCCGGAGTTCCGCACCGAGAGGTATGCGGAATACAAGGCGCACCGCAAGCCGATGCCCGACGAGCTGCGCGAGCAACTGGATATAATACGCGCTGTCCTGGATGCCCTGGGCATCCCCTCGCTGGAGGAGGAGGGATACGAGGCCGACGACGTGCTGGCGACGCTTACCCTTCGGCTGCCCGCGGAGAGCGAGGTCTTCATCGTCACCGGCGACCGCGACGCCCTGCAACTTGTGGACGAGCGCGTCAAGGTCATCGCCAACCGCAAGGGGATAAGCGATATCGTCATCTACAACCCGCAGGGGGTCAAGGAAAGGTACGGCATCGATCCCGGCCAGATCGTCGACTACCTGGCTTTGAAAGGTGATACCTCCGATAATATCCCGGGCGTCCCGGGGATCGGGGAGAAGACGGCGGCCGCCCTTATCGGCGAGTTCGGTAGCCTCGAAGGGGTCTACGAGCATTTGGACGATGTCAAGGGCGCCAAGGTCAGGAAAGCCCTGCAGGAGAACCGGGAAAGCGCTCTCATGAGCCGCGAACTGGCTGTCATGCGCAGCGACGTGCCCCTGAAGGGGGAGGACCCTGCCTCGTTCGAGATACGACCCTGGGATGACGAGGGCGTGAGACGCGTTTTCGATTCCCTGGAGTTCAGAAAGCTCTACGAGCGCCTCCAAGGCCTAAAGACCCAGCTCTTTCCGAGCCCGGGCGAGGGCGGAGCGCGTGAAGAGGTACCAGAGGAGGGCGATGCTCATGTCGCGGTGGAGAGCGGACAAACGCTGTCGGAGACCTTGCGCGCGTGCGAGGCCGCGGGGGAGCTTTCCCTCTACGGCCACGTCGAGGGAGAGGGGTATACACGGGGACGCATGACCTCCGCCGCGGTAGCGGTGGGCGGCAAGACGTTCCGTTTCGACCTCGGCGACGAGAAGGGGAGGGAATTGTTCCGGGACTTTCTGAAAGCCCTAGGCGAGCCCTCAGGCTTGAAGAAGAACTGCTACCGCGGCAAGGACCTGATGGTCCAGTGCTCTCGCATGTTCGGGCTGTGCCCGGTTTTCGATTTCGATATCGAGCTCGCGTCCTACCTGGCCGATCCCTCCGGGGCCAAACACGACCTGGAGAGCACGGCGGGTCGATATCTCGATATATCGTTGCGCGAGAGGGCGCCCGGCCAACTCGACCTGCTCGCGGAGGAAGAGGCTAGGGCTGATGACGACGCACAGCGGGCGCGGGTGGCCTCGAGGCTGACCGGTCCGCTGGAAGCCGACATCAACCTCAAAGGCCTCAGGAGCTTGTACGAAAAGGTGGAGATGCCGTTGCAGGAGGTCCTTGCCGGGATGGAGATCCGGGGCATCAGGCTGGACAGAGGGGTGCTGGCCGCCATGGAGGGCGAGTTGGGGGAGGAGTTGAACGGGCTGGAGGAGCGCGCATACGAGCTGGCGGGAGAGAGGTTCAACCTCAACTCTCCGCAGCAGCTCTCGCGCATACTCTTCGAAGTCCTGGAACTACCGCCGGTGAAGCGCACCAAGACGGGATTCGCCACCGATATCGGCGTGCTCACCGCGCTGTGCGAGAAACACCCCATAGCCGCCGTCCTGGTGCGCTACCGTGAGCTGTCGAAGCTGCTCAACACCTATGTGAGTGCCTTGCCTAGACTGGTGGACCCGGAGACGGGCAGGCTGCATGCCTGCTTCAACCAGACGGTCACCGCCACCGGGCGGCTCTCCTCGAGCAATCCCAACCTGCAGAACATACCCGTGCGCACGGAGCTGGGCAAGACGATACGCAAGGCCTTTCTCCCCACATCGCAGGACGGCCTCATCCTTTCCGCCGATTATTCGCAGATCGAACTGAGGGTCATGGCGCATCTCTCGGGCGACGAAGGGCTGAAGAGGGCCTTCGAGGAGGACCGCGACATCCATGCCTCCACCGCCTCCGAGGTGTTCGACATACCCTTCGGCCGCATCACGCCGGAGCACCGCAGGAAGGCCAAGGCCATCAACTTCGGCATCATCTACGGCATCAGCCCCTTCGGCCTGGCGGAACAGTTAGGCATCGACCAGGAAGAGGCGGAGAGATACATCGAGGAGTATTTCAGTGATTTCCCCGGGGTGCGCGCCTTCCTCGACCGCCAGGTGGAGGAA
>CAZQFX010000210.1:0-4045 GCA_964592775.1 uncultured Actinomycetota bacterium | reverse complement strand
GCTGTTTTCATCCTTTGATGGTGCCGCGACCTTGCGGCATGAGGGACTGACCCCAGTCGGCGTTCCCCTCCCGGACCCCAAGAGGGATTTCCGAATCCCGATCCCGTTCCAGGGCTGACCCCAAGAGGGATTTCCAACGGCATTACTATTGTTCCATGTCCGGGAATGGCCCAATATATGATACGCGTTTTACTGTAAAATGATGGTGTCGTATTGATCGTCCGCATTCCGGGAGGTCAAGGATATGTCAGATTACGTTGAAGGGAAGACGCGCTGGTGGGGATGGGGCGACCTCGATCAGGGGTTCGAAGTGGAGAACCGCGCCAACATAATGCCGTTCATGCGCGAGAACCTGGGGATGGAACTGGACCGGGACAGGTTCAGCGACCCCTCTCTCGACGACATCGATCTCCCCGCCCCCCGCATCGGGGACGAGATCCTGGAGGCGCTGCGGCGGATATCCACGCCGGAGAACGTCTCCACGGGCAAGTTCCATCGCGTGAGCCATTGCATGGGCAAGAGCTACAGGGATACGCTGCGCATGCGCATGAGGCGCATAGACAAGCCCGTCGACGCCGTAGTGTGGCCGAGGGAGGAGAAGGAAATCGTCGAGATCCTCCGGCTGGCTGAGGAAAAGAACCTGGAGGTCATCCCCTTCGGGGGAGGCTCGAGCGTTACCGGAGGAGTGGAGCCCAGGGCGGAGGGGAAGGCGGGCTCCGTCAGCATGGACCTTGCGCGCCTGGACCGCGTCCTGCGCCTGGACGCCACCTCGCAGACCGCGGTCATCCAGGCGGGCGCCCTGGGACCGGAGATAGAGGAGCAGCTCAACGAACAGGGATACACCCTGGGCCACTTCCCGGAGAGTTTCGACCATTCTGCCCTGGGCGGCTGGCTCGCCACCCGCGCCTCGGGGCGCCAGTCCACCGGCTACGGGGATATAGAGGACATGGTGCTCGCCCTGCGCATGGTCACCCCGCGAGGGGTGATCGACACCCGCAAGGTCCCCTCGGCTGCGGCCGGCCCCTCCATACTCCATCTGTGCGTGGGCTCGGAGGGTTACCTGGGCGTCATCACCGAGGCCACCATGAGGATCCGGCCCGTGCCCGAGGTCGTCGATTACCGCGGCCTCATATTGCGCAACTTCGCGGCCGGGGTGTCGGCAATACGCGAGATGATGCAGCAGGGCATGGTGCCCACCTGCGTACGGCTCTCCGACCGCACGGAGACGGCCCTGGCCCAGGCCTTCCGCTCCACCACCGGCAAGAAGTGGAAGAGGAAGGCCGAGGACTCCGCCCTCAAGCTGCTGGCCAGCAGGGGGTACTCCTTCGACGACGGCGCGTTCATGATCCTGGGACTGGAAGGCGAACGGGAGGAGGTGGAGAACCTGCGGGCGGGCATCCTCCGGCTGTGCCGCAAGCTGGGCGGCTTCCACCTCGGCACGAGCCCCGGAAGGCAATGGTACCGCAGCCGGCACGAGACGGCATACTTCCGCGAGCAATTGATAAACTGGGGGGTTCTCGTGGATACCATAGAGACCGCCACCACCTGGGACAATCTCCTTCACCTCTACGGCGAGGTGCGCAGCGCGCTGCGCGGCGCGCTGGAAGAGGGCGGCGGCAAGAGCATGGTCGCCTGCCACGTATCCCACGCCTACCGCGAGGGCGCGTCCCTCTACTACACCTTCTTCGCCCCCATGGACGAGGAGGGCAAGGAGGAGGAGCAGTGGGAACGGGTCAAGCGGACTGCCTCCGAGGCCATAATGAAGTACGGCGGGACAATAAGCCACCACCACGGCGTGGGGTACGAACATGCCCCATGGATGCACCAGGAAGTGGGCGATGTCTCTCTCGAAGCTCTGAAGGCCGTGAAGCAGGCGGTGGACCCGGCGGATATCTTGAACCCGGGCAAGCTCATACCTTCACGCTGACGTCCTGTGCATATGAGGCGGGACCCGGAGCGCGTAACGAGGCTGAGGGCGCAAGGATCGGGCGGGGGGAGCATGAGGAAAGTCGAGGAGCGGGCGGCGGGCTCAACGGAAGTCCGCATAGGGATCGGCCTGATCGCCATCGGCGGCGCGTCGTCGAAGATACTGGACGGATGCCGCGAATGGCTCGGGCACTACCTTTCGGCTACCTTCCCCGCCTTCGCCTGGGAGATAGAAAAAGAGGAGTGGGAGCCGCAATGGACGGACCCGCTCTGGCTCCTGGACCGGGCCCAGGCGCGCATGGAGGAAGCGAGATGGCAGTTCTCTTTCCTGGTCATCGACGACAAGGAGTATCCCGCCGCCGGCAACACCGAAGCAACACTGTCCTTCAGCCATTCCGCGGCCCTGATGTATCTCCCGGACCGCGTCCTGGGAGCGCAGGAGGCCACTGAATACGGAGCGATAGACCGCTGCTGCCATCTCATACTGGCATATTTCGCCCGCCTCAACGGCCTTCCGCACCTGGAGGAAAAGTCGCTGAGGGCGCGCGACCTCGGCGAGGGAGACCCGTTGAGCCCGAGGGAAGTGAAGGAACTGGACGCCTCACTGCACAGCCTGGCGGATAACGTCATGCGCCGCAGCCTGAAAGAGATAAAGGGCATCGCCCTCTACGCGAGGGTAATCGTCTCGCGTCCCATGCGCGTGCTGCGGACGGTCACGAGCCACCGCCCCCTGCGCATAGTGTTCAGCCTCGGCAGGCTGGTGTTCGCCGCCACGGCCGCGCTGGTGCTGGCGCTGCTCTCGATCGAGCTCTGGCTTCTCGGGGTGGGCATAAACATCTGGAGGCTGATCCTCATCGCGGTGGCGGCGCTGCTGGTGGCGACGGTATACGTCGTCTTTCGCCAGCAGCTCTACATACGCAGGGTATCCCGCTCCCTGTCCGAGCAGGCGGCCTTCTTCAACCTCACCAGCTTTCTTACCGTGTTCAGCGTGCTGCTCGCGCTGTACGCAATAATCTTCACCGTCACCATCCTGGTCACGGTGGGCGTTTATCCCCGCTATATCGTCGAGGACTGGATCGTGAAGACCAAAGTGGGATTGCTCGACTACGTAAGGGTTTCCCTGCTCATCAGCTCCATGGCCATGGTGGTGGGAGCCCTGGGCGCCGGCCTGGAGGATAACGAGCACTTCCGGCAGGTGATGTATACCGAGAGAAGCCGCTGAGGTACAGGTATGGATATTATTCCCATATTTGTCTACGGCACGCTAAAGCCGGGCGAGAAGATGTTCCGCCATATCAGCCACACTGTGAGGGACGCACTGCCGGCGTCCATCGCGGGACGCCTCTACGAGACCCCCTTCGGTTATCCGCTTCTGGTCGGGCCTGGCGGAGAGGAAGAGCCCGCCATCAACGGCGTGCTGCTCGTCCCCATCGAGGACCTCTACGAGGAGTTGGTGCGTATCGTCGACGTCATAGAGGGTGAGGCCGGATTCGAGAAGGGGGAGATGGAGGTGACCTTGGACGACGGACGGAGGGTCTCGGCCATCATATATTTCTACCGCGAGGTGCCCGCCTACGCCCGGCCCTTCTACGGCACCGACTGGCCATAAGGGATAGCCTCAGAGGCTGTCGCGCAAACCCTGCGTCAGACATATCGCTCTCCGCATATTCACCGAAATGGCCCGTTATTGACACTTCGCCCTCCATTACGATGCCTGTTTTGCCGCAATTTTGGCAGAGCGGGATTCGTGCGAGGTTTATGCGACAGGCTCCTCAGGCCGGTTTGTTCTCCCTGGCGCGTACGGTGAAGACGATGCTGGACGGCTCCGGAGCCCGCCACTCCACCTCCGCCTCCTTGCCCTCGGCGATCTCGAACAGCGCGGCCATCTGCCCGGCCAGCAGGTGCTCGTTGTAAGGGTTCTCCACCGTTACCGTCAGCCCCTCGTAGCTGTAGTTGTAATCCACGGGATTGCCCTGGCCGCGCGGAGGCAGGGTCGCCAGGGCGTTCTCGTACATGCTCTCCCTCTCCCGGCGGGGCAGGACTCCGCTCGCCGTATCCGCCATGCCCAGCTCGCGGATGCGCAGGTGGGTATAATCCTTCTCGGCCTGGATGACGAGGG
>CAZQFX010000209.1:0-4121 GCA_964592775.1 uncultured Actinomycetota bacterium | reverse complement strand
CTCCAACAGGCTGTTCCGAAAATAGCTTTTGCGGTACCATATCTTGTTTGCCATTCATGGCGCGAAGCTGTTTTCATCCTTTGATGGTGCCGCGACCTCGCGGCATGAGGGACTGAGCGAGAATATATGAACTGGCGCGTTCAAAGCGGGGCTGACACCTGAACTCGGCTTATCGTCGTCTGCCGAGGGCGCGGCGCGAACGCAGCGCGACGCGGATGGGGGTGCCGGTGAAACCGAAGGACTCCCGGATCTTCCTCTCCAGGAAGCGCTCGTAAGCCGGGCTGGCGATGTCGGGCCGGTTGACGAAAAACACGAACTGCGGCGGAGCCGTCCTCGCCTGCGTGAGGTAGAACATCTGCAGGCGTTTCCCCCGGCGCGCGGGCGGCGTGGTCTGGGAGAGGACGCGGCGCAGCAGATCGTTGAGGCGGGAGGTCTGTATCCTGGATTCCCACGCCTGCCGGGCGCGGTCTACCACCGGCAGCAGGCGAGAGACACCGAGGCCTGTAAGAGCGCTCACCCGCAACATGGGTGCGTAGGCGATAAACCGCAATTGCTCCCCCGCGTCCTCGTAGACCGTCTGCGCGTTCCCGGCGGCCTTCACGCGGTCCCACTTGTTGAGGACCACGACGCAGGCGCGCCCGTCGTCCTTCACGCGGGCGGCTATCCGCTGGTCCTGTTCGGTCACGCCCTGTTCCGCGTCGATCACCAGCAGCACCACCTGGGCGCGGTCTATGGCCTTCCATACCCTCACCTGGCTGTAGAACTCGACCCCTTCCCTGATCTTGGTGCGTTTGCGCCATCCCGCCGTGTCTATGAAACGGTATACGGCACCTCCGACTTCCAGTACCGTGTCCACGGCATCGCGAGTGGTTCCGGGGACGTCGCTGACGATGGCGCGCTCTTCGCGCAGCAGGCGGTTGAAGAGGGTCGATTTCCCCACGTTCGGCCTTCCCACTATGGCCACCACCGTCTCCGGCGCTTCCTCCCCCTCTTCCCGCGGCGCCTCTGGCAGGTTCTCCACTATCATGTCGAGCAGGTCCCCTATGTTGCGCCCGTGCATGGCCGAAACCGGCCACGGCTCGCCCATGCCCAGCGAGTACCACTCCACGGCCTCGTCTTCCTGGCGCTGGTTGTCGGCCTTGTTCGCCACCAGGATCACCGGCTTTCCCGCGCGCCGCAATGCCTCGGCCACCTCCTCGTCGGCCGCGGTCATCCCCTCCGCCGCGTCCACCATCATCAGCACCAGGTCCGCCTCCTCCACCGCCAGCATGGCCTGCTTGCCTATGGCCCGCGTCAACTTCTCGTCCGAGGCCGGGTCCATGCCGCCGGTATCGACGATGCGGAAATCCCTGCCCCGCCAGGACGCCGTGAAGTAATTGCGGTCCCGCGTGACGCCGGGATCCCGCTCCACGATGGCGTCCCCCTTGGCCACCAGCCGGTTGACCATGGTCGACTTGCCCACGTTGGGTCTTCCCACCACGGCCAGCAGTGGCAGGTTGGATGCCATCACTCGCCTTCTCTCCCACCAAATAACGCGCGCACGAAGCCGGCTCCTTCCACCTCGACCGGTACGAGCCGGTACCCGGTCTCCTCCATAACGTCGCCGGGGGTAAATCCGTCCAGGAAGCGGCCTTCCCTGAGCATGCTATCAGGGATGAGCAGTTCGCGCGAGAGTGGCCTTTTCGCGCCCAGTGCCGACATTATATCTCCGCCCCCCAGGAGCGCGGCCACGGTCACCGAGCCTCCCAGGAGGAGGTTGTCCGCGGCCGTCACCTCTATCCCCGCCATGCCAGCCGCCCCTAACGCCGCCTTCAGCACCTTCTCCCCCGCCGCTCCCGTAACCACGCCGCGCGCCGGTCCGTTCTCCCGCCGGAGCGTCCCGGCCGCAACGGCGACTTCCTGGATGAACTTCCTCGCCATCCCCACTCCGTTCTCCAGTTGGGGGTATCCCTCGTATTCCTCCTCCGCGGGGAAATCCCTCTGCGCCAGAAGGTAGAACTCGTCCGCGGCGAAGAAGAGGCGCCTGCCGTGTTCTTCCAGCGCCAGCTCCTGGTATTCCTCCACCGTATCCAGTACACCCGACGCCGAGCGGAGGTCGTTCGGCGCGAGTTCGCGCGCCAGCCCGGAGGCGTGGGCGGTCAGGCCCATCGGGACCACGCCCAGGGACGCCGCCACGTATGTGTGCAGTACGCCGTCGAAGGTGCGGCGCAGCTCTTCCCGGTCGTTGAGCCCCGGGCACAGCACCACCTGCAGGTGGACCTCGACGCCCTCGCCCAGCAGCTCCGCCAGGGCGGCGAGCCCCGCTCCCGCGCCCCCCCCCATGATCTCGGAGCGCACGGCGGGATCGGTGGAGTGCAGGGAGACGTAGAGCGGCGAGAGCCGCAGCCTTTTTATCCTCTCCAGCTCGGCGCGCGAGAGGTTGTTGAGGGTGATGAAGTTGCCGTAGCAGAAGGAGAGCCGGTAGTCGTCATCCTTGACGTAGAGCGTCTCTCTCATGCCCGGCGGGAGCTGGTCCACGAAACAGAACACGCACCTGTTGCGGCAGGTGAGCACGGCGTCGAAGACGGGCTCGTCGAAGACCAGCCCCAGCGGGACTCCCGCCTCCTTGCGCACCTTGCGGGTTATCCTCCTTCCGCCGCGCCGCAGCCGCAGCGTCACGCGCCCGCCCTCGGAGGCCACCAGGTAGTCCAGGATGTCGCGGGGAGGCCTGCCGTCGATCCCCAGGAGGAGGTCGCCAGCGCGCACGCTTCCCGCGCAGGGCGAGCCCTCGCGCACCTCCGCGATACGTGGGGGAGGCCGGCTCCCGGGCGCGGTGGACGAGCCGCGGCTCAAGGGCGTCACCCCGCGCCGCCCGCCGCCGCTTCCCGCTCCCGCACGAGTTCGAGCAGCTTCCCCACCACCCGGGAGACCTTCTCGCCCGTGGTATCGACGAGCTGGGCGTCCGGCGCTCGCTTGAGGGGATTGTGTTTGCGCGTGGAGTCCAGATGGTCCCGGCGCACCATCTCCTGCTGTATGGTATGCATGGATACGTCGTACCCGTCCTTCTTCATCTCCCGGTACCGCCTGCGCGCCCGTTCCTTGACCGAAGCGGTGACGTAGAACTTCATCTCCGCCTTGGGGAAGACCACCGTGCCCACGTCCCTGCCCTCCACCACCATGCCCCCTCCGGACGCGAGATGGCGCTGCTTCCTCACCATCTCCTTGCGCACGCAGGGGTGCATGGAGACCCGCGACACGTGCGCCGAGACCGCCCGCGAGCGGATGGCCGCGGTGACGTCCTCTCCGTCCATGAGCACGCGGTAGGGCGGCCTCCTGCGGTGCGCATACTCGACGCGCAGATACATGCCCGCGGCCATGGAGGTCAGGCCGTCCTCGTCGTCCAGATCGAGTCGCTCGCGCAGGGCCTTCAACGTGAGCGCGCGGTACATGGCCCCGGTATCCAGGTAGTCGAAGTTCAGACGGCGCGCGAGTTTCTGCGCCACCGTGCTCTTCCCCGCGCCGGCGGGTCCGTCTATGGTGATGATCATATTCCTTGCTTCCGATGCGCTCTTTTCGTCCATGAGTTCATCATATTGCCTTACGGGATGCTGTTAAAGAGCTGGCCAAGGCATTGACCCCCATCCCGGTGCTCGACCTCTTCAACCGCGTCATGGGCATCGCCACTTCCTCCGAGACCACGACGGGCAGGCTGGACTAGGCTTTTTAATTCCGCGCTCTATATCAATCCGCGTAAGGTATGCTCGAAGTCCGGGAAGGAGATGTTCACGCATTCCCAGCCGGAGATGACCGTCTCCCCCTCCGCGCAGAGCGCCGCCACCGCCAGCGCCATGGCGATGCGGTGGTCGCCGTGGGAATCCACGCGGGCTCCTTTGAGCTCCACCGGACCGCTCACCACGAACCCGTCCGGGAGTTCTTCGATGACCGCGCCCATCTTCACGAGCTCCCCGCAAATAGCCGCTATGCGGTCGCTCTCCTTCACGCGCAGCTCGCCCGCGCCGCGCACTACGGTCTCGCCGCGCGCGCGGCGATAGCTCGCTTCGTCGGCGCATTTGGCGGTGTGAATCTCGCGATTGATCACCTGCAGGTTCGGCAGGCCCCAGAAGTCGAGCAGCGCCGGCCAG
>CAZQFX010000208.1:0-4141 GCA_964592775.1 uncultured Actinomycetota bacterium | reverse complement strand
CCTTCATATGGGCGGCGGCGAGGTCGGACGGCGCGGAGCTCGTCTACTCTTTCGATGAGAGGTTCCCCGCCGAAGGCATCGAGGTACGCGGCGGGCCGTAGGCCCCTATTGTTCCGGGGCTGGTGTATAGTCGTGTTGTCGCGGTTGTATCGGCGCGCCGCATCGAGAGAGGTGGTGACAGCATGGTAGAGGGCATGTCCTTTTTCGGCAAGGCCTTCCCTGCGAGAGCATGGGGCGGTTTCGCCCCCAAACGCCGCGGCGGGGCGCATCGGGCCGCGGTCTTCTGCGCGGCCCTGCTCATCGCTGTGACGGCCACCGCCGCGGTCGTATTGCTTGCCCCGCCGGGGACCGGCGAATGCGCGGTCGTGGGCGGTACGGGCGGATGGGCGGATACGCGGGGGCCGGGCAACGGGGGAGCGGAGGCCCTCCTTTGCGTCGCGTCCCGCGGCGAGCTCTACCGCGGCACCAACCGGGGCGTATGGGCGTATGACGAGGGCGCGGGGACGTGGTCGCCCACGGGAGGCGGGCTGGCGGAGTATAATGTCTATTCCCTGACCTGGGACGGCTCGGGCCTCTACGCCGGCACCGGCGACGATGTCTGGCGCTACGACCCGGCCTCCCTCCTGTGGACGAATATGGACCATGCGGGAGGTATCTCCCTGGCATGGACCGGCTCGGCCCTCTACTCGGGCAGCGAGAGCAACGGCCTGTGGCACTACGACGGCGCCAGCGGATGGGCCCCCGCGGCGGCGGCGCTCTCCAATGCCTCCTGCCGCGCGCTTGCCTGGGACGGCTCCCGGCTCTACATCGGGATTCATCAACAATGGCCTTCGATCCCGTTCCGAGGCTTGACCCCTGGGCTTTGACCCCTGGGCTTTATTCGATCCCGTTCCGAGGCTTGACTCCTGGGCTTTATTTGGTCAGCATGTCGCGCAGCTCGCGCTTGAGGATCTTGCCCACCCCGCTGGTGGGGAGGGTGTCGAAGAACTCCACCACCTTGGGCACCTTGTAGGGGGCCACGGTTTCGCGCAGGTAGGCGAGGATCTTCTCCTTCTCCTCCTCGCCCTTCTCGATACCCTCCTTGAGCACGATGGCGGCCATGACCCTCTCCGAGCCCGGCCGCTCGGGGTCGGGGAAGCCGATGGTGGCGGCCATGTCCACGTCGGGGTGCTTCATCAGCTCGTCGTCCAGCTCGCGCGTGAAGACCTTGAAGCCGGAGACGATGACCATGTCCTTGAGGCGGTCCACCACGTAGAAGTAGCCGTCCTCGTCCATGCGCCCGATGTCCCCGGTGTGCATCCAGCCGTCGCGAATAGCGTTGGCCGTCTCCTCCGGCTTGTTGAAGTAGCCCTTCATCACCTGCGGCCCCCGTACGCATATCTCCCCCGGCTGCCCCAGCTCGGCCAGCTTGCCGGTCTCCGGGTCCACCAGCTTGAACTCGGTGTCGGGATAGGGCAGGCCCACCGAGCCCGCCTTCTTAGGCCCGTAGCGCGGGTTGCAGCAGGAGACGGGGGATGTCTCGGTCATGCCGTAGAGTTCGATGAACTTGTTGGCGCCGATGACGCTCTCCATGTCCGCTATGCTCTCGGGGGGGAAGGGGGCCGCGCCGCTTATGCACCACTTGACGTTGCTGAAATCCAGCGCCCTGAACTCGGGCTTCTTCAGCAGCTCGTAGTAGAGTGTGGGGACGTTGACCACGGCGGTGGGCCGGTACTTCTTCATGGCCTCGATGATGAAGTCGAGGTCGCGCGGATTTGGCACGCAGACCTGGCCGCTGCCCAGGGACATGAGGGCGGCGCCCAGCGCCAGCCCGGCGAGGTGGAAGAGGGGAAACGCCGAGATGCTCAGCTCCTCCTCCCCCCCCTGCTCATCCGCCCAGGTGAGGGTCTGCTGGCAGTTGGCCATGAAGTTGCGCTGCGTGAGCACCGCTCCCTTGGAGGGGCCGGTGGTGCCCCCGGTGTACATGATGAAGATGGTGTCGTCCATGCTGCGTGGGGCGAGGACGGGGTCGTCGGGCATGGCCTCGACGGCCTGCATGAAGGGGACCACGGCCACGCCGGGTATCTCCCTCAGCTCCATGGCGGGGGCGGGAGCCGCGCCGGGCATGAAGTCGGTGAGCCCCGAGACGATGACCGTGGAGAGGTCCGTCTTGCCCGCCACCTCGGCGATCCTCTCGAAGAGCAGGTCCATGGTCAGCACCGCCCTGGCGCCGGAGTCCTTGAGCTGGTGCTCCATCTCGTGGGGCGTGAGCAGGGGGCTCAGGCCGGTGGAGACGCAGCCCGCCTTCTGCACCGCGACGATGGCGATGTAGTGCGCGGGGATGTTGAGCGCGTGCAGCCCCACCACGTCGTCAGGCTCGAGGCCTATGTGAATGAGATAGGCCGCGAGCCGGTTGGAGAGCCCGTCCAGCTCCCCGAAGGTGATGCGCTCGTCGGCGTAGATGAGCGCGGTGTGCTCCGCGCCCGCCGCGGCCGCCTCGCGGAATTTCTCGGCGTAGGTCTTGTTCTCGTATTCGAGATGTGGCGGGACGTGGGCGTCGTAGTGATCGAGCCAGGGCTTGCGGGCGTAGACGTCGGTCGTGCCGGTCGTGTCGTTCATGGATGAACCTCCCTTTTCCTGCCTGCGTGTCGGGCTTTCCTTATACCGGGCGATCCGGGGCCTGAAAGGAGGTGGCTGGATGGCGAATGCTACGGCAGCGGCTGGATCGCCCCGCTCGGCTTCCCTAATAGCAGCATTCTACCAAAATCCCACTCCGGGGTCAGCCCTGGAACGGGATTTGCCCACCCCAAGGTGGGATTCCCAAGTGGGATTCGAAAGGGATCGAGCCTCACCTGTGGTGAGGAATGAGGCCGCGAAATCTCAGGCGGGTGATGCAGCAATATCCCCAGGGAATGCGAGGGGGCTACGCCCCCTCGCAATGACCCTGAAAGGCTCGCAATGGCAGAACCCACATCGAAGGACCAGGGCGATCTCCTTGCCCTCCTCGCTTAGCCATCGTCCGTTCGTCCACCTAAAGACAGCGCCATTATTTTCCTCAGGCTCTCCACCATCTCGCGGAAGGCGAGCTTCAGGCTCTCGATCTCCTCACCCTTGCGCACCGGCACCTCCACGTCGAGATTGCCCTCCATGACCTCCTCCGCCACCGCCGATAGCTCGTCGATTGGCTTGGTGATATTCTTGTAGATGAGGTAGCTGAGGATGATGAAGGCGATGAAGACGATGGCTACCAGCGTGATAAGGATCACCAGAATAAACAGGTTTGTGGTCTTCGACTTCTCGGACCCGTAAAAGTCATCGATGGCCGCGATCTGCTCGTGCATGGGCTTGGTGCTTACGAGTATCCCCTTCATACCGATGGTAGGATCCTCCGCGGGTATGAAGAGTAGCAGTTGTTCCTGCGAGAGGTCCAGCTCCGGTATGCCGTCCTTCTTGTACATGTAGGTCTCGCCCCGCTCGGCGGCCTCCAACACGTATTCCGGCACCTCCCAGTTGTAAACCAGTCGCGTATCGTTGGAGGCTACGGCGATCGGTTCGACGGAGCCCAAACCGGATACGTCGACGAGTATGATATTGGTCAATCCCTCGAATTGCTTGTCAACCAGGTCCTGAAAGAGGGCGTTTATATACTCCTGCACCGGGGTGATCTCCTCGGCCCTGTAGGCGGCGAGCATGGCGGCCAAGTCCATGCCTGCCATTGTCTCCTTGATATCGGGCAGCAGCAGCCCGATAAAGGTGCTGGTGACCGAATAGGCGTTGACCGCCTCGACCTCCAGCACTTTCTCCCTGCTCTCCTCGATGAGGTTGTTCATCGAACTCGAGAAGATGAAGAAAGTGCAGATCCCCGAGGCGACAACGATGGTGATGAGAAGCAGAGTGATCTGGAAGAGCATCTTGCCCTTACGAGGCTTGAACTTTGACCAAAACCCGTTTCCGGCCATAGCGGCACACCTCCCGTCTCTCAGTTCATGGAATTGTCAAGATGCCCCATGAATCCCGCTCGGAAATCCTGCTCGCGAATCCTGATGACTAACCTCCTTATCGATACTGTCCTGTAGTTCCTCTAATGAAACCTGCAATACAATATTCCCACATTGGTAGACCTCAGGGGGGAATTCCCGTTCCAGGGCTGACCCCAAGTGGG
>CAZQFX010000207.1:0-4190 GCA_964592775.1 uncultured Actinomycetota bacterium | reverse complement strand
GGCGGTTGTCATCGGGTCGGGGGTGGGGGGCAGCGGTATCGCGGCCCTGCTGGCGAAGGCCGGTTACGAGGTGACCCTGCTGGAGGGTCAGCCCTTCGTCGGGGGGCGCTGCGCCTCCCTGGAGAAGGAGGGCTTCCGCTACGATTTTGGGGTGCACATGTTCAGCCGGGGGGAGAAGGGCCCCCTGGGGGAGATAAACCGCCGCACTCAAGGCGACCTGCGCTGGGTCGCCCACGACTGGTCCTGCCACATCATGGGCAGGATGGAGTTCGACTTCCCCCTGGACATCAATTCCCTGCTGCGGCAGTTCTACCTCGCCCGCAAGCTGGGCGTGAAGCCCCGGAACTACCCCGGAGCCTTTCGCCTCTTCCTCAACCTCATGGGAGGCAGGGGGGTGGAGGAGAACGACGACGTCGTCCTGCAGGACTACGTGTCGCGCTTCACCGACGACGAGGTCATCCACCTCTTCGTGAACTGCGTCTCCCAGCTCTACTTCGCCCAGTCCTACCGGCAGTCCTCGGCGGGCGAGTTCCTGTGGAGCTTCTCCCGCATGTTCAAGGGGGCGAGCTTCGGCTACCCGGTGGGAGCGGGGGGCGGCATCCCAGGCTCCTACGTGAGGAGCGCCGAACGCCTTGGGGGGAGGGCGCTCTTCGAGGAGGAAGCGGCGCGCATCCTGGTGGAGGGAGGCAGGGTGCGGGGCGTGGAGACGGGCAAGGGCGCCTACCCCGCCGACATCGTGGTCTCCAACATCGGTATGCGCGATACGGCATACCTGGCGGGGAGGGAGAACTTCACCGAGGAATACTTGGAGAAAGCCGAGGGCTACAGCGATTCCAACGCCTACGTGACCATCAAGTACGCGCTGGAGCGCAAGGTCGTCCCCTACCCGGTGGTCTTCTACATGCCCCGCGTCGCGCCGGACAGGGTTTTCGACTACATCGAGAGGGGCGAGCCCCCCGAGGAACCCTATATCTTCATGCCCGTCCCGTCCAACCACGACCCCGGCCTGGCGCCGGAGGGGAAGCAGCTGGTGATCGCGGGGACGGCGGCGCCCGCCGGCGCCTCCGACGAGCTGTGCAACGCCATTCTGGACCGCGTGCACGCCCGGGTATGCGATATCTTCCCCGGCCTCGAGGGCGCCATGCTGTGGGAGTCGCGCTCCACCGCCGCCGACGTGCGCGAGCTCACCGGGCACCGCGCGGGTGAATGCATCGGGCTCGCGCAGGTGCCGGGGCAGGTGGGAAAGAACCGGCCCGGGCACGCCACGCCGGTGCAGGGGCTGTACCTGGTGGGAGCGGACGCGGGCGCGCGCGGCATCGGCACCGAAATGGCGGCGGAAAGCGCCCTGGCGTTAATGGACACCTTATCGCCATAGACGAAAGGCATGCCCTTTACGCGAACAAGAAGAATGGCATGGTCATATACCCGTTTCGGGCGCGCGCAGGGACAGGCGGGCGCCCGAGGGTTGCTTCGTCGGCTTCGACTTCGCTCAGCCTCCTCGCAATGACGCCTATTGAGAGCGACCCCGTCAAGGGACAAAGATTCCCTATGGCCTTATTCTATCCGAAAAGGCCGCTCACTCTGCTATTGTCAAAAGCAGGGAATATTTTCACCTAACAGTTCATCCGGCTTTGCTTTCCGGTTGCGGGTTACGGGTCCTACCTGTACCAGACGCCTATCGTTTAGGAGCGGCTCCTCGCAATGAACGGATCCGGCTCTACTCCCCGGTCTCGGCCGCTCCCGCCTTCCGTCGATTTTTCGGGGCCCTCTTCCTGGCGATGACCTGGTCCACGAAAGTCTCCACTTCCTCCTGGAACATGGTCATGGGCATGTGCCTCTTGTCCATCACGTCCCCGGTGAGGATGAGGGTGGGCAGGCCGGCCCTCTTCATCATCTCGCGGCGGAAGTATGCGATGGTGCCCAGGGTGTGCTTGCAGGCGTGCACGCCCCCGAAGATGCAGGCGTCGGCTCCCAGGTCCTGGGCCGCCCATACGATATCGTCCAGCCAGCGCATGGAGATGGATTCCCCCCCCATCTGGCGGGTCATGGGGTAATCGAAGGATATGTCGGCCAGGCCGCGCAGCATGCTCTCCTTGGAGGAGAAGTCCATCTCCGGGAAGTAATGGATGGCCAGGATGTCGCCCAGGATGGTGATGCCCTTCTTCTCCATCCACGAGAAGTAGCCGTAGAAATCGAAGAGCCAGTAGATATAGCTGATGTACACGCGCGCCAGCTCCTCGGGCGCCCCGTACTCGCCCTTGCGCAGCCTCTCCTTGGATATGTCGACCATCTTCCGCAGGACCTCCACGGCCTCCTCCCGGCCCCACATCTGGCTGCGCAGGATCAGCAGCTCCATGCTGAAGACGTTGGGCACCGGGCACGGCCTCGCCTTCTTCAGCTCCCAGTACTCGTTGTAGAGCTCCACCGCGCGGTAGGTCGTCTCCATCACCTCGCGCAGCCTCTCCTCCCGGAGTTCCTCCCCGGACCATTCCTCGATCTCCGCGATGAACCTCCTCATGTACTCGTAGTAGAGCTCGCGCCCCCGCGTCGTCTCGTCCACGGGCTTCTCCAGGATGAACTGGGGGATGTCCAGGTAGTCGGAGGCGAAGGCGTGTATCTTGGCGTTGGGGTTGCAGCTGCCGGCGCTGTTGTAGACGATG
This sequence comes from uncultured Actinomycetota bacterium, assembly GCA_964592775.1. Taxonomy (GTDB): domain Bacteria; phylum Actinomycetota; class Geothermincolia; order Geothermincolales; family RBG-13-55-18; genus SURF-21. Next base: position 1,530 of record CAZQFX010000207.1, on the reverse strand, counting down.
GCGTCCGGCCGCAGCCCCGGCCCCATGAAGATAGGCATCATGCCTATGGTGTTCGCGGAGCAGAGGGAGTCGGGTAGGCCCAGGCCCATGGCGAAATCCCAGAACCTCTCGCCCTGTCCGTAGCAGATATTGGTGATCAGCCCCCCGATGATCTCGGTGCAGATGGGAAAGACGGTGTCGAATCCCCAGAATATCTCGGGCGGGAAGGTGAAGGGGATGAAGATGAGTTTCTTCCCCTCTTCCTGGGCCTGCTTGGCCTCCTGTAAGATGCCCACCAACCTTTCCAGGAAGAAGATGTTCAATCCCCGTGAGGCTTCCTGCTCCAATACCGCCAGGAGCGTGCTCCTCAATTCGGGGAACACGAAGGCCGCCGCGCCCTCCACTTCCTCGTCGCTGATCTCGGAGAGCTTGCCGATCATCTGCAGTATCCCGATGGCGCGCTCAAAACCGTTCTCGCCTTCCCGCATGACGAATCCCTTCTCCATCACGCTCACCCCCCTATCCTCTCCATGAAAGCCTGGACGCGGGTCTTGACCCTCCCGAGGTCCGCCTTGGCGCTGTATTCCTTCTCCAGCACGAGGACCGGTATCCCCGCCGCCTCCAGGTCCCTGCGCACCAGGACGGAGTCCACGCCGTGCAGGTCGCAGAACTTGTTGTAGAGGTAGATGGCCCCGTCGACCCGGGCCCTGCGGGCCGCCTCCATCATCAGCTCCCTGCGGCGGCCGTACTCCTTGTACATGCGCGGGCAGAAGATGCTGGTGAGGTAGGTCTCGGCAAGCCGGTGCAGGGGAGTCCCACCGCCCGATGGAGCCAGGGCGAAAGCGCGAGACCCGAAACAGAGCGTGTCGGCGACGACGGCCGCGCCCATGCGCTCTATCTCCTCGAACCATTCGACCTCGTCGGTGGCCGGCCCGCACAGCATCAGCCTGGCGGCGGGCCTGGTCCCCGCGGCGCCCTTTCTTTCCTCGATAAACTGCGAGAGCATGCGGGCGAAGTCCTCGCTGCGCATGGAGGAACCCTTGATCTCGAGCGCGAGGGCTTCGCTCCCGCTGACCTTGGGCTCCGCGAGCTCCCGCAGGGCGGAGAGCTCCTTCCATCTCTCCCTCACCGTGTTCCACCCCTCGATCGCCTCCTCCAACGCCTCGTCGCTCACCCGGATGGAGAACGCGCTCTGCATGAGTTCCTTCAGGAGCGCCAGGTTTTCCTCGAAATAGGCGAGGGAATCTTCGCGATAGAAGTGGGGCACCTTGAGGTAGTAGAAGAAATCGAGGCCCTTGCGGTGCTGCCAGTTCTCGAACATGGCCCGCATGTGGTCGCAGCCGTTGGTCTCGATGAGGCCGTCGAGGAAATCGTAGGTGCCGTCCAGGCCGAGCTGCAGGCACGCGCGGCAGAAGGAGCAGTTGAAGAGAGACAGCTCCCCGTCGGCCAGCTCGGTCTCCGCGTGCCCCAGGGCCTTGATGCGGTAGGGGAGGAACCCCGCCGCCTCGATGAGCTCCAACTCCGCTTCCGGGTGGAACTCCAGTTTCATTT
>CAZQFX010000206.1:0-4266 GCA_964592775.1 uncultured Actinomycetota bacterium | reverse complement strand
CGACTTCATCCATCCCGACTATGTAGAAAAGGGCATGAGAGCCCTCTCCTATGCCATGCGAACCCCCGGCGTGACCATGTACGCGGAGACGCGCATTCGCCACAAGGACGGGACATGGCACGACTACGAAGTCGCGGCCAACAACCTCCTGGACAACCCGGTGGTGCGGGGGATCGTGATCCATGCGCGGGACGTGACCGAGCGTAAGCAGTGGGAGGAGGCGTTGCGCGAGTCGGAGGAGAAATACCGCCTCATCTACGACTTCACCGGCGAAGCCATTTACACCTACGATACGAACTACACCCTCATCGGCGTGAACAGGAAGGCCTGCGAGCTCATCGGTTACGAAGAGAAGGATATCCTGGGGCGCAACGTCCTGGAGTTGAACATCCTGCACCCCGACGACTACGAGCGCACCACCGCCGATATCCGGAGGCTCCTGAACGGCGATGTGGTCAGGGACGAGGTGCGCTTCATACGCCGGGACGGCAGCGTGGCGGTGGGCGACGTCACCGGCGCCCCCCTCTACAACCGCGAGGGGGAGGTGATCGCCTTCACCAACGTAGCCAGGGACATCACCGAGAGCAAGAAAGCGGAGATGCGGCTGGAGAGGTTCAACCGCTGCCTGCTCGAACTCGGCCCGGACCCGCTGGAGAACATCAGAAACATCGTCCTCACCGGCGCGGAGATCCTCGAGGAGCACGACCTGCTCTACGCGCGCCTGGACAAGGGACGGCTCTCCGTCTTTGCGCCCGCCTGGCAGGGCGAGGGTTTCGCCATCCGGGACGATGCGGAGGACTTCATCTCCTACGACCTGATAACCTCGGGGAGGGAGTCGGCCTGCGCGATCGAGGACCTGGACGTGAGCCGATACGCGAGGGACCCGTTCGCGGCGCGCGTGGGCTCCCGTTCCTTCCTGGCGCATCCCGCGCGCCTACGGGGAAAGACCGTGGGCTCCCTCTGCCTTTACGGCAAAGGGGAGGGACCGTTCGGGCAGGAAGAGACGAACCTCATGGGGATGCTCTCCCGCGCCCTCACCATCGAGGAGGAACGCCTCGCCCACGAGGAGAGCATACGCCACTTCGTGGATATCGCCTCCCACGAACTGCGCACTCCCCTCTCGATCATCAAGGGCTACGCCGACGCCTTCCAGTTCGGCGACCTCATGGACTTGAGCGAGTTCCAGTTGGAGAAGATGCGTATCATCAACGCCAAAGCGGACAAGATGTCCAAGATAATAAACGACCTACTGGATCTGTCGCGTATCGAGCGGGGCCACTTCACCGTCGACAAGCGGATGGTGGAGCTGCCTCCCCTGGTGGAGAGCGCGGTAAGGCAGCTGCGCGAGAAGGGAGCCCGCAACGATTTCGAGGTAGCGGTGGCGGACGGGCTGGATAGGCAGGAGGCGGATCCCGAGAAACTGGTGGATGCCCTGATCATCCTCCTGGACAACGCGGTGCATTATTCGCCGCTGGGCTCCGTTATACGTATTGAGGTCTCACCCCAAGACGGGGGCGCGGTCCTGTCGGTGCTGGACCGCGGCGAGGGAGTCCCGGAAAAGGACCGCACGAACATCTTCGAGCGTTTCTACCAGATGGAGGACGCCCGCCACCACTCGGCGACGGGCATGGGGCTGGGGCTTTATATCGCGCGGGAGATCGTACAGGCCCACGGCGGTTCCATATGGTACGAACCCCGCGAGGGCGGCGGCTCCGTCTTCAGTTTCTCCATACCTTGAGATCTCTTCTTCTCCTAGTAGTGAGGTTGGCCGTGGAGCCTCCGGGGCCAGGTCTTCAGCTTTATCGCCGGCGCTATCGCTATCTCCCCGTGTACATCTCGGCGAAATACCATTCCGCCGCCGCGGCCTGCGCCCCCAGGGACACGTGGCCGCCCCGGATGGGCTCCCTGCCCCCGCCTCCCCTGCCCATATCGAAATACATGGCCCGCTCGGCCACGATGGGCTGGTCGGAGGAGAGCTCCAGCGCCACCTGCGACGGGTTCCCCCGCGCGGCCAGCTCCGCGTTCACGCATACGGTGGCGCGGGAGCGCGGGCCCACGACGTAAACGGCGTTATGAACTCCCTCTCCCGGCCCCAGGAGATAGGTCGCCCTGACCCGGGCCGGCTCGTCCCCGGGATTAGCCAGGAGGACGTATTCGTCGATGCCGGGGAAGGCCGAGCCCTCGGCGAACTTCCACACCAGGGACGGTCTGACGTTGCCGGGCGAGACGTGACCATCGTCCCATACGCCGTTGTAATCGAAGTACATGGCCCTCTCGCAGGCGATGGGGCGGTCGCAATCGACGACCACCGAGACGTCGGTGGCGGCCGGGAAAGCCTCGTTCACCAGCACCGTCCTGCGCGATGTGGGCGGTATCTCGATCTCCCGGCTCCCCCGCTCGCCCGCCGGCGTGAGATAGGTGATGGTCGCGGCCGCGGATTCGCCGCCGGGATTGGCCAGGGAGATCCACTCCTCGAAGTCCCGGCTCACGTGGCCTTCCGCGAAATACCAGTGGGTGGAAAGGGAATTCAGGCCTGCCTTGGTGTGCCCGCCGTCGGCGACGAAACAACCGTTGAGGGAGGTATAGCGGAAATAGACGGAGCGCTCGGCCACCACGGGCTGGTCCGTCTCCACCTTCACCGACACCTCGCCCCGGATATAAGAATTCACGTAATAGGTACTGCGGGCTCCCGGCTCGACCTGGATGCCGATATCCACCGGGGCACCGTCGGCGGGGATCAGGGTCATAGTCCCCCTCGCGGCTTGCGGACCAAAATTTCCCAGGCAGATATATTCCCGGAAGGGATGTGTTTCCGATGTATAGCCCTCGGCGAAATACCAGGAGGTAGCCGCCCGGCGGGAACCGAAGGCAACGGAGCCGCCGTCCATCCAGCCCTGGTAGCGGAAGTACATCGGCCTCTCGGCCAGCAGGGGCGTGCCGTCCACGGACCTCACCCTGACGGCCAGGTTCTTGTCCCTCAAGTGGCGGTTGGCGTTGCAGTCCAGGGTGATGCGCGTATCCCCCGGCACCTCGCGGTAGACGGTGAGGTACTCTCCCTCCTTGTCGAAGAAGGTCACCTCCGCCCACGCAGAAACGGCGTTGGGGTTGGCGATGCATAAGAAGGGGAAGAAGCTGTAGGACGTGTCCTCCGCGGCGAACACGTCCCTGTCGTCGTGGGGGAAGCAGGGCTCGCCCAGGTCGGTGTTGTCGCCGTCTCCATTCTCGTCCCCGGGGACCTTTCCGCACACGTCCCGGCTGGTCAGCCTGGGGTCGCCCGCCCACGCGGGCGAGCTCCATACGGCGGTGTTCGCGCTTCCGGGATAACGAACCTTGCGGTAGACCATTCCCGCGCCGCTCAGGTAGTGGTGGGAGCCCGAGATGAGCTCGCCGCCCGCCTGGGAGGCGGAAGGGCCGGGCACCGTCAGCTCCGCTATGGGGACGGCGTGGTTCTTGAACAGGTTCTCCAGGTAGGCGGGTGTGGCGCCGACGATGTTCGTGGCGGCATACGAGCGGATCCCCGTGGCGGGATCGAGGAAGGTGCGGGAATACTCGTTGATCCGGCCTGCCACCTCCCCCGCTGTGAGCAGCCGCGCGCCGGCCCTCATGTCGGCCGCTTCCAGCCCCTGCGCGAAGCAGGCATGCCGCATCACCACCATGGCGTCCGGCGCCAGGTGGACCTCCTCGCGCCAGTGAGCGGCGTGGTCCCCGAACTCCCTGGCCTCGTCCCAACCCTGGGGCGTGCCGGGTTGAGCCGCCCAGGCCGTATCCTGGGGCAGGCAGAAAGCCCAGCGGCCGTCGTTGCCGTGGCCGTAATACACCACCAGGTTGTAGCGGTTTTCGTCCACGTGACGGTAGAGCTGGTGATGCGGATAGGGGTTCATGCCGCCGCTCTGGTTATAGGCATCGAGGATGGACACCTCGAATCCGTAGTCCCATAGCGTCCGTACCGTCGCCTGCAGGTCCGGGACGGCGGTGGACCTCAGGCTCTCCCCGGGGGCGAATGCCATCACCAGGAGGGCCTTGGGAGCTGGTACGGCCGCGGCCTCCATTGATGCCGGAGCGGGGAAGGCCGGGACGAGTACCAGCAATAATATCGCCGAAAGCAGCGTTCTCGCGCATCTTCTCACGTCAAAGTCCTGTTGTTAGTGCCATGTTTCCGGGATGATCGTGGGTCATACTATACCATTGCTATTATTTTGTATATGGTTCCGGTGGACTTTCGCACTTTTTAACACACCCCAAAAACCTTCCAAGCCCATTCTCTAT
>CAZQFX010000205.1:0-4271 GCA_964592775.1 uncultured Actinomycetota bacterium | reverse complement strand
TGGTCCCCACGTTCACGTGGGGCTTGGTCCTCTCGAACTTTTTCTTGGCCATTTTCTCATTCCTCCTGAATCGACTATCGGTGCCCCAGCTTTGGACACAACTTCCCTATTCTAAATGCCCGAAGACCCTGATACAAGACTTAAATCAATGGTTCTTGCGCGATAGACGTGGTGGTTGTGGAGCCTTTGGGGTCAGACCTCGAATCTTTAACTCTGAAGAAACGGCGGATCGAAGGGAAAACAACCGGCAGAGTTAATGATTCGAGGTCTGACCCGGCCCCGCATCCATGCAAATCCCTTTTCGCCACCCACGTCTTTCGCGCAAGAACCATATTTATTCCCCCCTTATACGTCGCACGATCTCCACCGCGATATTGCGCGGCACCTCGCCGTAATGCGAGAACTGCATGTGGTGAGTCGCCCTCCCCTGGCTCAGGGAACGGATATCGGTGGCGTATCCGAAGGTCTCCGCCAGGGGGATGAAGACCTTAACCACCTGCTGCTTGCCGCGCGTCTCCATGCCCTCGACCTTGCCGCGCCGGGCATTGACGTCGGCGATGATATCCCCGAGATATTCCTCCGCCACGGTGATCAGCACGCTCATCACGGGCTCTAATAATATAGGCTCCGCCCGGCGCAGCGATTCCTGCAGAGCCGCCGAGCCGGCCGCCTTGAACGCCAGTTCCGATGAATCGACCTCGTGGTAGGAACCTCCCTTAAGGGTCACCTTCACGTCCACAACCGGGTATCCGGCGAGTACGCCGAACTCGAGGGCTCCCCGCACTCCCTGCCCTACCGCCGGGATGAACTCCTTGGGGATGGCGTTGCCGGTGACCTTGCTCGCGAACTCGAATCCCTCGCCCCGGGGCAACGGCTCGACGTCGATGATCGCGTGCCCATACTGACCGCGCCCTCCCGTCTGGCGGATGAACTTGCCCTCCACGCCACGGGCATGGCCGGTGATCGTCTCCCGGTAGGACACCTGCGGCCTCCCCACGTTGGCGCCCACTCCGAACTCCCGCAGCAGCCGGTCCACGATGATCTCCAGGTGCAGTTCGCCCATGCCGGAGATGATGGTCTGACCCGTCTCGGGGTCGAGTTTCACGCGGAAGGTGGGGTCCTCGTCGGAGATGCGCTCCATGGCCTCGCTCAACCTGTCCTGGTCGGCCTTGGTCCTGGGCTCGATGGCCACGGAGATGACCGGCGCGGGGAAGGCCATGGACTCCAGGAGGATGGGCCGGTGGGCGGAGCACAGGGTATCCCCGGTGTAGGTCTCCTTGAGGCCCACCGCCGCCACGATGTCCCCGGTATAGATGTTGTTGCGCTCCTCGCGGTGATTGGCGTGCATCTGCAGCAGGCGGCCGATGCGCTCCTTTTTCCTGCGCGTGCTGTTGAACACGGTTGCGCCGGCCTTCAGGGTGCCCGAATATACGCGCAGGTAGATGAGCCTGCCCACGTAGGGATCGGAGACGACCTTGAAGGCCAGGGCGGCGAAAGGCTCCTCGTCGGAGGCCTCCCTGATCTCCCGCTTCTCCTCCTTGCCGAGGTGTGCCCCCTCGATGGGCGGAACGTCCATGGGCGAGGGGAGGTAGTCCGCCACCCCGTCCAGGAGCGGCTGCACCCCCTTGTTGCGGAAGGAGGCGCCGCAGAAGACCGGCGTCAGCTCGCAGGCGAGAACGCCCGCGCGCAGGGCTTTTCTGATCTCCCCCGGGGTTATTCCCTCTTCTCCCCGCAGGTATTTGTCCATGAGCTCGTCGTCGTAGATGGCGCAGATCTCCAGCAGGCCGTGGTGGTACAGTTCGGCGGCCACCCGCATGTCCTCGGGGATTTCGATCCACTCCCATTCCGTGCCCAACTCGTCCCTGTAGAGAAGGGCCCGCATTTCCACCAGGTCCACGAATCCCTGGAACCCAGCCTCCATCCCTATGGGGATATGCACGGCTACCGGCCGCGTGTCGAAGCGGTCCTCCATCATATCGATGCACTCGAAATAATCCGCCCCCGGGCGGTCCATCTTGTTGACGTAACATATCCGCGGCACGCCGTAATGGTCCGCCTGCCGCCACACCGTCTCCGTCTGCGGCTCCACTCCCGCCACGGCATCGAGAATAGCGATGGCGCCGTCCAACACCCTCAGGGAGCGTTCTACCTCTACGGTGAAGTCCACGTGCCCGGGTGTATCTATAATGTTTATCTTATGGTCTCTCCAGAAACATGTGGTAGCGGCGCTGGTTATGGTTATCCCCCTTTCCTGCTCCTGCACCATCCAGTCCATGACCGTGGAACCCTCGTGCACCTCCCCCATCTTGTAGGTCTTTCCGGTGTAGAAGAGGATCCTCTCGGTCGTGGTGGTCTTCCCGGCGTCGATATGGGAGATGATCCCGATATTGCGCACGTTGTCGAGGGGGAAGCGTTCCTCCTCCCCGGACAACTTCTCCACTCTTCTCGTCGTCGTGACTTTCATCCTACCACCGGTAATGGGCGAAGGCCTTGTTGGCCTCTGCCATCTTGTGCAGGTCTTCCTTCTTTTTGATCGAGGCGCCCATGTTGTTGGATGCGTCGAGGAGCTCGTTGGCCAGCCTCTCCTGCATGGTCTTCTCCTTGCGCTGGCGCGAGAAGTTGGTTATCCAGCGGATGGCCAGGGTGGTGCTCCGTCGCGGGCGCACCTCCACCGGTACCTGGTAGCTCGCGCCGCCCACGCGCCTCGACCTCACCTCGAGCACGGGACGAACGTTGTCGGTCGCCTTGCGCAGTATCGCCAGGGGGTCGCTCCCCGTCTTTTCGTGCATTATGTCCAGTGCGCCATAGACGACCTTCTCCGCCGTGCTCTTCTTGCCTTCGAGCATTATCTTCCTGATGTACTGCTCCACCAGGACGCTGTGATACCTGGTATCGGGCGGTATCTCCCGCTTGGGCGCTGGTCCTTTCCTCGGCATTCTTCCTCTCCTCGACTCCCCGGCGGCTACAGGCCCGCCATCTTCTTCGTCCCGTACCGGGAACGCGATTGCTTGCGATCAACGACCCCCGCGGCATCCAGGCTGCCGCGGATGATCTTGTAACGCACTCCCGGCAGGTCCTTGACCCTGCCTCCCCTCACCAGGACGATGGAGTGCTCCTGCAGGTTATGGCCGATCCCGGGTATGTAGGAGGTGACCTCGATGCCGTTGGTCAGCCTGACCCTGGCGATCTTGCGCAGGGCGGAGTTGGGCTTCTTGGGCGTCGTCGTCTTGACCTGCGTGCACACGCCGCGCCTCTGGGGACAGCCCTGCAACGCCGGCGTCTTGGTCTTCTTACGCTTGTCCGTGCGGCCCTTGCGAACCAGTTGATTGATGGTCGGCACTCTACCTCCTCCGGCAAATAATTCTTCTATCTACCTGGTTTTTTACTTCCAACACGCCAAATCGCAAGTTTACCATCACCCTATCGGGGTGTCAATGAATACGCGGATAGAGCCCCCTTCGGGACTATTCCGCCTCCATGGCTTCTCCGGCCTCCTCTTCGGGCAGTTCGGGCTCTTTCAGCAGTCCCGCCTTCTTCAGCTCTTCCACGTTGCCCTTTCCGAGGCCTATGTCGTAGAGGTCTTCCTCGCTCATCCGGAGCAGGTCGGCCCTGGTGTTGACCTTCCCCCCCTTGAGGAGGTTCCTGGTCCTCGCTGAGAGGCCGAGTTCCTCGATATCCGTCTCGTCCGCCTCCATGACCGCCGAGACGGCCTCCGCTCCGAACAGTTCCTCCAATTCCTCCACCGTCGGCGCTCCGGTCCTGCCGCCGCCCGTGGTTAGGGCCTCCACCTCCTCCAGGAGGCTGATACCTACGTGCTTTGGCTTGACCTTGATGTTACGGTAACGGCTCAGACCCGTGCCCGCAGGGATGAGTTTGCCGATGATGACGTTCTCCTTCAACCCCAGCAGGGGGTCGATCCTGCCGGAGATGGCGGCATCGGTTAGCACGCGCGTGGTCTCCTGGAAGGAGGCGGCCGATAGGAACGAATCGGTGGCCAGCGAGGCCTTGGTGATGCCCAGGAGCATCTGTCGCGCCGAGGCCGGCTCTCCGCCTTCCGCCGCCACCGCCTCGTTGACCTCGGCGAAGTTCTTGCGGTCCGCCTTCTCTCCCGGCAGGAGGTCGGTATCTCCTGCCTCCACCACCTCGACCTTCTTCATCATCTGGCGCACGATGAGCTCGACGTGCTTGTCGTGGATGTCTACCCCCTGGCTCCTATAGACCTCCTGCACCTCCTGCACCATGTACAGTTGCGCCGCCTGCGGCCCCAGTAC
>CAZQFX010000204.1:0-4337 GCA_964592775.1 uncultured Actinomycetota bacterium | reverse complement strand
GGCCGGCTCACCCGGGCCGATTGACGTGCACGATGGCGAACTGCACCCCCAACTCGTTCACCTCGGCGAGTTCGTCGGCGATGATGTTCACCATCTCGGGGTCGATGCCGTATTCGCGCTTGCCCATGAAAGCCTCGCCGCTCAGCTTGATGAGCGCCCTCTTGTACCGTGGCCGGACCTCTTTGTCTTCCGCCACGTCAATTCCCCCTTCCAGCCCGTCACGCTCGCCGTGGTCCCGTTATGATTTCTAGCTGCGCCTCGCCGTCACCTTCCGCCGCGCGGGATAATCGTTTCAAAGCGCGCCACCGTGAGGTGTCCGCCCCTCTTCCGCTTCTCCGCCTACCTGTCTATTCCTCCGCGGCCTCTCCCACCTGGAAGCGCGCGAAACGCCTCACGACTATGTTCTCGCCCACCGCGGCTATGGTCCGCTTCACCAGCTCCGCGATGGTGATGTCGGGCTCCTTGACGAATGGCTGATCGAGCAGGCAGATCTCCTCGTAAAACTTGGCCAGGCGGCCCTCCACGATCTTGTCCACTACCTTCTCCGGCTTGCCCTCCTTCAATGCGCGGCTGCGGTTTATCTCCCGCTCCTCGTCCAGCACCGCTTCCGGGACGTCCTCGGACGACAGGTAGAGCGGCTTGGCCGCCGCGATATGCATGGCGATATCGTGCACCATGGCGCGGAAGGTCTCGTTGCGGGCCACGAAATCGGTCTCGCAGTTCACCTCCAGCAGCACCCCGATGCGGTTGTTGAGGTGGATGTAGGCATCGATTATTCCGTCGGCTGCCGTGCGTCCGGCCTTCTTCTGCGCCCCCGCCAATCCCTTTTCCCTCAGGATGCGCATGGCCTTCTCGCCGTCGCCGCCCGACTCCTGCAGCGCCTGCTTGCAGTCCATGATGCCCGCACCGGTGGCCTCCCTCAGTTCCTTGACTTGTGCCGCGTTGATCTCCATGTCTCCTCCTTACCAACGGTTATAGCAAAGGGTCCGGCGGGTTAACTCCCCGCCTTCTCCTCTATTCCCTTCTGCGCCTCTTCGGCGCCCTCCGCGGCTGCTGCCGCCTGGCGCGCCGCCGCCTCCTCTTCCTTGCGCCTGATGGCCTGCAACGCGTCGCGTATCTGGAAGCCCTCGAGCACGGCGTTGGCGATGATCTTGCTGATGAGGTTGGCGGCCCGGATGGCGTCGTCGTTGCCTGGGATGACGAAGTCCACCAGGTCGGGGTCGCAGTTCGTGTCCACCACGGCGATCACCGGTACCTCCAGCTTGCGGGCTTCCATGAGGGCGATGTTCTCCTTGCGGGGATCGATGATGAAGACGCCGCTGGGGAGCCTGTCCATGTTGCGCAGTCCCTCCAGGTTGCGGCGCAGCTTGGCCAGGCGGTGGCGCACCTGGGTGGCCTGTTTTTTAGGCATAGCCTCCAGTTCCCCCGAGGCCTCCATCTCCTCCAGTTCCTTGAGCTTCCCGATGCGCTTGTTGATGGTCGTCCAGTTGGTGAGGGTTCCCCCCAGCCAGCGGTTGGTGACGTATGGCATGCCGCAGCGCATGGCGTTCTCCCGGATGGCCTCCTGGGCCTGCTTCTTGGTCCCCACGAAGAGGAGCGTCCCGCCCCTGCCCACCATGTCGCGGATGAAGTTATACGATGCCTCGATGAGGGAGAGGGTCTGCTGCAGGTCGATGATGTAGATCCCGTTGCGCTCTGTGAATATGTATTTCTCCATCTTGGGGTTCCATCTCCGGGTCTGGTGTCCGAAGTGGACCCCGGCCTCGAGCAGGTGTTTCATCGATACGACGGTCATGTTTCCTCCTTGGTTTTTCCTCCGCCCGCCTCATCCTCTCTCCCGACCCCCGTGGGGGCACCCCGGAAGAGAGTCCGCGGGCGTGTGTGATATACGGTCACGGGACCAGCTTCATATACTAGCACAGCCGGTTTTTGGGGGGCAACAGAAAAGGCGGGGAGCACCGTCCGGGACGCTTGTGATTTTCACTGATTATGGCATTCGGGTAGACCTAAGAACCCCGATCCGCAAATACGCTCGCAACAGGCCGCCGCTGCATACCCGCCCGCTGTGTTGCGCTCCTTGCGACGTACTCGCAGAGTACGCCTCAGTCGCGCGCCTTGCGGGCGTGGCGCAGCGACGCTCTCGATACGTTACCGTATTTACGGACCGGAGTACTAAGGAAAGGAGCGGATATAGAAATCCGCTCTTCACAATGTTCCCGCCGACCCGTTCGGTCTTACACTTCCAGGGCGCCCCTGGCGCTGGTGAGCCTGCCCTTCAGGCGCAGGATGGCCTTGGTGTGCATCTGGCACACGCGCGACTCGGTCACCCCCAGAACCTCCCCGATCTCCCGCAGGGTCAGCCCCTCGTAGTAATAGAGGCTGATGACGATCTTCTCCCGCTCCGGGAGGCGGTTGATGGCCTCCGCCAGAATCCTCTTCATCTCCTCTATCTCGTAGGTCTTGGAGGGGTCCTTCACCCGGGAGTCCTCCAGGGTGTCCACCAGGCTCACCTTGTCCCCCTTGTCCCCCCCTACGTTCCACAGCTCGTCCAGCGCCACCAGGGAGATGAAGCTCATCTGCTGCAGCATCTGGTGAAACTCGTCCAGGGAGATGGACATGCGCTTGGCCACCTCTTCGTCCGAGGGCAGCCTCTTGAGCTCGTTCTCCAGGGAGACGTAGGCCTTTTCGAGCTCCCGCGCTTTGAAGCGGATGGAGCGGGGCACCCAGTCGATGGAGCGCAGCTCGTCGATGATGGCGCCCTTGATGCGCGCGATGGCGTAGGTCTCGAACTTGATGCCGCGGTCGGGGTCGTACTTCTCGATGGCGTCGATGAGCCCGAAGATGCCGTAACTCACGAGGTCGGCGTATTCGATGTTGGGGGGAAGCCCCGAGGAGACCCTGCCCGCCACGTACTTCACCAGAGGAGCGTAGTTGAGGATGAGCTTCTCGCGGGATTCCTGAGAACCCTCTTCCTTGAATTGCTTCCAGACTTTGCTTACGTCCTCTATCCCTTCCAACCTGGCTCCTCTTTTATAGAAATCAGCCGTAGTCAACATGCTTCCTATCTCGGTATTCAGATGCTGCTCTTTGTCAGGTGTCATGCGCGGGGATGGGTCCGGAAAAACACCTCTTTGAGCTGACCTTTACTAAGATGAGTATATATCTGGGTAGTTGATAAATCAACGTGACCCAGCAGCTCCTGCACCGTTCTCAGGTCGGCTCCACCCTGCAGCATATGGGTCGCGAAAGTATGGCGCAGGGTGTGCGGACTGATCCTCTTTCCCCCCTCCAGGCCGCGGAAAAAACGGTCCACGACGCGGCGGACCCCACGGTCGCTGAGCCTACCCCCTTTCACGCTCAGGAAGAGGGAGCGCTGCTGCGATTCGCCCGCGCCGGCGTTGGCGGCAAGTATAGGCCTCTCCTTTTCGATGTAGTTGACCACCAGTTGCCGCGCGGCGTCATGCACGGGTACCACGCGCTCCTTTCGCCCCTTACCGAGAACCCTCACCTCCCCTCTTTCCAGATCGATGTCCTCCAGGTCGAGAGCGGCCAGCTCGCCCACGCGCATGCCCGTGGCGTAGAGGAGCTCGACCAGCGCCATGTCCCGCAACGAGGTGCGGTAGATATGCAGCCCCTGTTTTTCCTCCGCCGCGTCTATCTCCTGCAGGCGCAGCACCCTGGGGAGCCTGCGGTCCCGCCGCGGTGGAGACAGGGCCGTCGCGGGGTCGCTCTCCAGGATTCCGCGCTGTACGAGGAAATGGAAGTAACCGCGTACCGACGACGAACGGCGTGCCACGGTGGAACGTGCATAGCCCCTGGTCTGCAGGTTGGCCAGGTAGCGCCGCAGCAGGCGGTGGTCCACGTTCCCGGGGCTGGTGACGCCGGCGCGGGAGCAGAACTCCTCGAAAAGCCGCAGGTCACGCTCGTAGGCGCGCAGGGTTTCGGGAGATACGTTGCGTTCTACCAGCAGAAACCGCAGATACTCCTCCACCGACTCGCGCATTTCCCTCCCCTCGGTACAGAGCAAGCTGTTGAATTCTTATACTATTTTATATTAAAAGTGATCATTGTCAATAGTTGTTTTTAATGTTGAATGATACTCTTACTGAGGCTAGATTTATTATTCGGACTCCAGGGGATTATCAACCTGCGCTGTTGCCGCAGCATGGCGACCAGATGCCGCTGGAAAGACCGAGGTTATAAGGTCATACTAAGTACACCGTTTCATGATTACGGTTGCATTCGATCGCCGCTGCATCCCCGCCCGCTGCGTTCCGCTCCCTGCGACGTACTCGCAGAGTACGCCTCAGTCGCGCGCCTTGCGGGCGTGGCGCAGC
>CAZQFX010000203.1:0-4390 GCA_964592775.1 uncultured Actinomycetota bacterium | reverse complement strand
GCCGAACGCACCTCCGGATGTTCCGCATGACCCAGAAATGTATTACAATCAAGGAGAGAAACGATCGATATCAGGTACCTCGAATGGGACGGCGCCAACACCGGGCATATCGCGGAAAAGGGCATAGAATATAGCGATATCGAGGATGCGATATTGCATGGCGAAGGGGAGATGAGAAAAGGCAGGCGGATAAGACGAAGCGGATATGTAATACAAAGATACAACATCATTGCCAGGTCACCCCGTGGGGCCAAGTACAAGATAGTGCTTGAGCCCGTAGATAGAAAGGAAGGATTATGGCGCGTCATAACCGCATGGAGAGTGAAATAGACGATATCGAGAATATGAGCGAGGAGGATTTCGACCGGGAATTCGCTGTCGGCAAGAAGGTCAAGCTCAAGGTCGACCTCAAGGGCTCCATACTCTCCATAAGGATGGACAGGAAAATGTTCAAGCGCCTGGAGGAATACGCGCGTAAACAGGGGCTGGGCATCACCGTCGCCGCCAGGCAGCTCATCGACGAGGGCTTGAAGCGCAACGAGAGCGAAACGGATGCCCTGGCCGACCTCCTGGAGGAAGCAGCCCACAAGCTGCGCGGCTGCCACCCCTGATGCCGGATCGGACGAAAGACATCACCGGTGGATAGCCCCACTCCCACCCCCTTTGCCCACTGGATCGCGTCGTTGCGTAGCGTCACCTTTGCCCTTCCTTTCGTGTCCCCGTTAGGGTATAGAATACTTCCCGAGGGTTGTACGGTTCCGCGAGGGTGACGAGGAGAGAAAACCGTGACCAGGACGACGTTCGGCCGTACCTGGTGGGGAAACGCCTGGGTGGAGGCGATGGAGAGGGTCGATCGCGACACCAACCGCCTGTACAGGGGGAGGCGCTACGCCCGCAACGGCAGCGTGCTCGAGATACACCTGGAGGAAGGGTCGGTGCGGGCGCTGGTGCGGGGCACCAGGCCCAAGCCCTACAAGGTGGGCTTCAGGCTCGAGCCCTTCACCCCCTCCGAGGCCTCCAAGACCAGGCTGCTCGTGGCCTCCAACCCCGCCGTGGCCACCGAGCTGAGCCTGGGGAGGCTACCCCAGCGCATGCTGGAAATGCTCGAGGGCGCGGGGATCTCGCTCTTCCCGCGTTCCTGGAAGGAGCTGGAAGCGCGATGCTCCTGCCCCGACTGGGCCAACCCCTGCAAGCACCTGGCGGCGGTATACTACATCGTCGCCAACGAGATCGACAAGGACCCCTTCATCGCCTTCAACCTGCGCGGCGTGTCCACCGCCGCCCTGCGCGAGGCGGCGGGGATGCTCCCCGCGGACGGGGAGGGCGAGGCCGTGTGGGAGGAGGTCGCCTTCATTCCCCACGGCGAGGCGGAGGCGGCGCCCGCTCCGCCGGATTGGATCGACCTCGACCTCTCCTTCCCCCGGCTGGACCTGGAGGGCGTCTTCTCCCTGCTGCAGGACGCTCCCCTGTTCTGGGAGGGCGGGGACTTCAAGAAAGTGCTGCGGGACGCATACGTGTCGGTGGCCGCGGAGGCGGAATCGCCGGACATAATCGAGGAGTTCCCCACCCTGCGCGGAGCGGACTTCTACCTCGTCCTCGACGGGGCCCGCCCCACCTTCTTCATCGCCCTGGACCGCGAGAACTCCCCGGGGCAGCGGCGGCTCGCGCGCATGATCTCGGCCGCCACCCCGGAGGCCTGCGATCCGCGGCCGGGGAGGAGAAACCTGCCGGTGGCGTTCGAGGGCGGGCTGCGGCTCTCCACGCGCAGGGGCGTCAGGCTGGACGCCGACCCGGTGCTCGACCTGTTCCTCGCCCTCCCGGTGGAGACGGACCTCGCGCGCTATTCCCCCTCCTCCCGCGCGCTGTGCGTCGCGGGCGCCATAGCCCTGTCCCTGGCGCGCTCATCATCCTTCCTCCCCGAGGTGATCCCCGCTGCCGGCGCCGGGGAAACCCCGGACAGCGACGCCGGAGCGTTCCGCGTGAGGTACCTTCCCCTCGTACAGGACGAGGCGGTCAAGCGCGCGCTGGCCTCCCTGGAGTCCCTGATCCCCGCCAACCTGGCATACCGCAGGAAGGGCCAGGCCGTTCCGGCCCCGGGTTCGGCCCGCCATCTCGTCGCCCTGTTCCTGGAGCGCATCGTGCGCCGTTTCTCCCACCTGCCCGAAAACCTCGCCGGGGACAAGCTGGCGCGGGCCTTCTTCCGGGGCGAGAGCTACCAGCCCGGGAGGTTCGAGGAGAGGCGCACGGCGGCAAGCGTGGCCAACTGGCTGGAGAGGCTCTACATCAGGGGAAAGGCCGTATCCCCGGTCATCAGGATAGAGATCCCCGACGAAGACGTCTTCGGCCTGCACCTGGACGTGGAGGACCGCGACGACCCGCTGGCGCCCATCGTCTCCCTCTCCGAGGTCTTCGCCGCCGAGGGGGAGGTCTTCTCGCGCCCGGCCCGGCGCGTGAAGCACGACCTGGCGCGGCAGATCGCCATCGCCGGCGAATACCTCCCGCAGTTGCACGACATCCTCAACTCGCGGGGGGTGATGAGCGCGGTGATCGGCCCGGAGGAGATGGCCGGCCTGCTCACCCGCCATTCCACGCTCCTGGGCATCCTGGGCATAAGGCTGGTGCTCCCCCGGGAGCTGGCCAGGCTGCTCGCCCCCAGGCTGGCCTTGCGCGCCACGACGAAGGGTGAGGGCAAAAGCGTCACCTACTTTTCCCTGCGCGAGATGTTGCGGTTCGACTGGGAGATATCCCTGGGGGATACCGTGCTCTCCCGGGAGGAGTTTCTGGAGCTTGCGCGATCCGCCGAGGGGGTGGTGCGCTTCAAGGACGGCTACGTGCTGCTCTCCCCCGGGGAGGCCGGCAGGCTGCTCGAGAAGATGTCCAAGCCTCCCCCGGTCCCGTCGCCCCTGGAGTTCCTGCACTGGGCCCTGGCGGGGGAGATGGACGGCGTGGCCCTCCGCCCCGATCGCGCCCTCGCGGCATGGCTGAAGAAGCTGGCCCGGGCGGAGACGGTAAGAACCCCGGCGACCCTCCGCGGCGAGCTGCGCCCCTACCAGGAGAGGGGCTTCGGCTGGCTGCACACCAACGCCGTGAGGGGGCTCGGCTCCTGCCTCGCCGACGACATGGGGCTGGGGAAGACGGTGCAGGCCATCGCCCTCGTGCTGAAGCTCAAGGAAGGGAAGGACGGCAAACGCCCGGCCCTGGTGGTCTGTCCCACCACGGTGGCGGGCAACTGGCACAAGGAGTTGGAGAGGTTCGCCCCCTCCCTGCGCGCCTCCATCTACCACGGGACGGATCGCCGCCTGTCGACCAGGAACGTGGACCTGGTGATCACCACCTTCGGCATCCTCCGGCGGGACCTGGAGAAGTTCAAGGCCAGGCCGTGGGGCGCGCTCATCGTGGACGAAGCCCAGAACATCAAGAACCCGCGCACGGACCAGGCCAGGGCGGTGAAGGCGGTCAAGGCCGACATCCGGGTGGCCTTGAGCGGAACCCCGGTGGAGAACCACCTGGGCGAGCTGTGGAGCATCTTCGACTTCCTCAACCCGGGCTACCTGGGCTCCCTCGAATCCTTCCACAAGAACTACGCCGCCCCCATCGAGAAGTTCCGGGACGCGGAGCGCATCGAGCGGCTGAGGAGGGTCACCGCCCCCTTCATCATGCGGCGGCTCAAGTCGGACAAGAAGATCATCTCGGACCTGCCCGACAAGATAACCGCCGAGGAGTACTGCTACCTCACCGGGGAGCAGGCCGCCCTCTACCAGCGCGTGGTGGAGGACGCCATGCGCATCATCGAATCCAGCGAGGGGATGCAGCGGCGGGGGCTGATCCTCAAGCTGATCACCTCCCTCAAGCAGGTATGTAACCACCCGGTGCTGTTCGTGAAGAAGGGGCGGGCGGAGGCGCACCTGTCGGGCAAGGCCGCCCGTGCCGTCTCCCTGCTCGCGAATGTCCTCGCGGCGGGGGAAAAAGCCCTCGTCTTCACCCAGTACGTGGAGATGGGGGAGCTTCTCCTGGGGATGTTCGAGGCGGAGTTGGGTGAAAGAGCCCTGTTCTTCCACGGTGGAGTCCCCCGCAGGAAGCGGGACGAGCTGGTGCGGGAGTTCCAGGAGGGCCGGGACCATGCCATCATGGTGGTCTCGCTCAAGGCGGGCGGGACGGGCCTCAACCTCACCGCGGCCAGCAACGTCATCCACTACGATCTGTGGTGGAATCCCGCCGTGGAGGAGCAGGCCACCGACCGCACTTACCGCATCGGCCAGGAGCGCAACGTCTACGTGCACCGCCTCATCACCCTCAATACCTTCGAGGAGAAGATCGACGAGATGATGCGCGACAAGCGGGAACTGGCGGAGCTGACCGTGTCGGCGGGGGAGAAGTGGATCACCGAGCT
>CAZQFX010000202.1:0-4394 GCA_964592775.1 uncultured Actinomycetota bacterium | reverse complement strand
CTTTATGAGGCGACAATAGAGAGGACGGTTCCCCCTGGGCGCTATGCTAATATCAATGTAACAGAATGGGCGCGACTGCGGCATGAGGTCCGGCGATTCCCGAGACGCTCGAGTGCGCGGCCGGGTATCATCACGAGAGCCGCTCCCGCGAGCGGTCCGGCATTTCCTTGAGAGCCGCTACGGCGCGTTGCCCGGCGACAGACACGCGAGGCGCCATCGCGGACCGCGGGACACGAGCGAGGAGGGACGGATGAAAGGCGTTTCCCGGCGGCAATTGCAGGAGCTGATGGAGGCTTATATCGGCGCACCCGAAGGCCTTCCCCCTATCGATCACGGCGGCCAGGAGGCCTTCATCGCGGAGTACTTCGCGGCGGGAGCCCCCGAGCTGAAGGCGGTATTCCTGGCCTGCAACCTCTCCCTGCGCGTCCTCTCCCTCGTCCTCAGGGGCAGGCCTTTCTCGCGCCTCAGCTTGGAGGAACGCCAGGAGCTGCTCAACCGTGTCATGGCCTCGCGCAATCCCCTCCTGCGTGGTATTGCAGTACTGCCCGGCCTCCCCCTGCTCATGTCCTATTACCGCAGGCCCGAGGTGGCCGTGCCCCTGGGCTTCGACGCCAGGACCCTGAAGGAGGAGTCGAGCCTGCGCGTGGTCAGGCGCGACCGCGACCTTCCCCCCAAGCGGGAGGGCGTGTCATGATCCTCGGTCCGGAAGAAGCCAAGGGCGACGTCTCCCGCTCCGCCGACGTGGTCATCATCGGCTCCGGCGCGGGAGGCGGCCCCATCGCCAGGGAGCTGGCGGGCGAGGGATACGGCGTGGTGGTGCTGGAGGAGGGCGGCTATTTCACGCGCGAGGATTTCAACCTCGACCCCGCCGATTCCTACATCAAGATGTACCGCGACGCCGGCCAGACCATCACCCTGGGGGTGCCCTTCATCCTGCTTCCCCTGGGCAAAACGGTGGGCGGCACCACCACGGTGAACTCGGGCACCGCGCTGCGGATGCTCAGGCCGGCACTCAAGAAGTGGCACCTCACCCACGGCCTCACCGACATCACCGAGGAGGAGCTGAACCTCATCTACGGCCACCTGGAGGAGCTCCTCTTCGTGAAGCGCGCCGACCCCGAGGTGGCGGGCAAGGTGGCCACGACCTTCCTGGGGGGAGCGGAGAAGCTGGGGCTCTCCTGCGGCTGGCTGCCGCGCAACGCCAAGGAATGCGAGGGCTTCGGCTCCTGCGCCTTCGGCTGCCCCTCCGGCTCGAAGCAGAGCGTGGACGTCTCCTTCATCCCCGACGCCGTGAACTCGGGGACCGACATATACACCCGCTGCCGGGCGGACGGGATAAGGGTGGCCGGGGGGCGCGCCGCCGGCGTCACCGGCGTCTTCGTGGACCCCGCGACCGGCCGTCCCAGCGGGCGGCGCATCGAGGTGGAGGCTAGGGCGACGGTGCTCGCGGCGGGTGCCATACACTCGCCTTACTTCCTGCTGAAGCAGGGGCTGGCCAACTCCAGCGGACAAGTGGGGAAGAACCTGCACATCCACCCCGCTACTTCGACCATAGCCCTCTTCGACAAACCGCTGGGGCCGCCCAAGGGCATCCCCCAGTGCTGCTACGTGGACGAGTTCAAGGGCGAGGGCATCATGCTGGAGGGGGGCACGGTGCCGCCGGAGATACACTCCCTGGCCCTGCCCTTCGCCGGGAGGCGCAGCGCCTCCCTCATGGTTTCCTACCCCAACATGGGCATCTTCGGTGGCATGGTGTCGGAGAGCGACTCCCGGGGCCGGGTGGTGGGCCTGCGCCGCCCCGGCGGCCGTCCCGCCGTGCTCTACATGCTGCGCGGCAGGGACGTGGGCAAGGCCAAGGCGGCCACCGCGCTCATGGCTGAGATCTGGTTCGCGGCGGGAGCCCGCAAGGTCTTCACCCCCTTTGCCGGCCACTACGAGCTGTCGGGGGCGCGGGACCTCAAGCGCATGGAGCGCTCGCGCCTGAGGGCCACGGACATCTTCGGCATGAGCGCCTACCACCCCCTGGGCACCTGCCGCATGGGGAGCGATCCCGAGTGGTCGGTGGTGAGGCACACCTGCGAGAGCTGGGACGTGGAGGACCTGTACATCTGCGACGGCAGCGTGCTCCCCTCCTCGCCGGGGGTCAACCCGCAGCTGACCATCATGGCCATGGCCATGCGCTGCGCGGGATTCATCGACGACCGGCTCTCCGCCGCAACCTGATACGGTAGTCATATATCGCTGCGTATTGAATGCAACGGCCAGGGTAGGGATGCGGCATCTCATCACGGGGATCTTGATACAGCAGACGTTGCATAATCAATACCGTCGACAATAACACGGCGTGGCGATGCCGGTGGGTCGGGAACTGAAGGAACCCAAGAACAGGTATATCATGGTAAAGGGATCGACTACCGGGGCTTGCATGCATGGCGGCATACGCTTGCCATGCAGAAGCGTTTGTTAAGCCCCGGATGGTGTCGCGGCTATACGGCATGAGCGGCTAACCCTTTCGTCGGAGGGAGCTGAACGGCATGGACGGACCGGCCACTGGTGAGCTTACCGAGGAGTTCAAGCGCCTGGTGGGGGATGCGCGCGCCCACAGCATCCACGACCTCAACCAGTTGCAGCAGCGGGTGAAAGAGCGCCTCTATTCGCTCCTCATCCCCGACCGGGTCTTCGGGAAGTTCGGCATAGACCGCGAGAACTTCACCAACCGGGAGGGCGAGCGCGTGGTGGAGATAAACGGCCCCGCGCGCTCCACTTTCGCCATCATCGAGGTGAGGGAGCACCCCGGAGACCAGGACTGCATCTTCTTCCTGGAGATAGAGGACACGGCCTTCTTCAAGATCGACATCAACTTCCTCATCATCAACGACCCCCGCGGCCCGCGCTTCAATACCGACCAAGACGAGGTGGGGAGGAGGACCAAGTTCGCCACCGTGCGGCGCAATATCCCGGAGGAGATACGGGCCATGCAGGCGGGGCTCGCGCCCGGGCAGGTGAGGAAAGGCCTGCGCCTCCTGAGGTATTTCGTCCCCCGCGCCGCTGCCTTCGTGCACGCCATGGGCCAGGACATGATCATCGCCGAGCCCCTGGCCTACAACAACGCCATCATCTTCGAGAGCTATGGCTTCAACTACATACGCGGGCGCCGCAAGATGGACGAGATCAACGAGGGCTTCCAGCCGGGAGGCGAATACTTCGAAAAGCTCGACGGCAGCACCCCCTTCCGGCAGCCGGGCATGGAGAAGACGGTGCGCGGCCGGGCCTGGGCCATCCACGACGGCGTCCTGGGCGAGCCCTGGCGCGGCATCGAGATGTACCGCCGCACGGAGCCCTCCGACGTCTGCACCTTCCCCGACTGCGTGTATTGATACTCTCTCTCGACAGTAAAGGCTAAACCCTGGATGGTACTGTACTATTGTGGCTGAGAAGCTGCTCTGTTTTTTATGTATCTTAGGCCAGGAATTACTATTCCAAGGTGAACACCAATAAAAAACGCGGCCGCTGGAACAACTATTTCTAGTGCATCTCCAGTAACAAGCCTATTTCCCATTATAAAATAAAATGAAATAATTGCATTCATCAGAATAAGTCTGAATAATCGTATGGCTTTCTTTGCTGACCTCCTCATCTCGAAGAATAAGCAAATGATATTAAACGCCGCGAAAAGAGCAACCAATATTATGGAATATAATAATGCATCAGTAGTTTCGGTAATTTCCCTATATGTAGCTAGTATCCCAAATCCAATAAACACATATGATATAGAAGCGCTAACAATAGGGAGAAGACGATGACCTGATGTTTGCAGAACAAGAAAGATGCTGTAGAAGTCACGCCCGAACTCCTGCGAACGATCAGCCTTCTGTGCAATATACTCTAGATACTTCTTGTACCATAGACCTAGGTAGTAATAGCTGATAACTAGCAAGAACGATCCTAGTAAAACTATAAGGCTGCTTGCTACAATATTCACATCAATCATCACCGAATACTAAATGCCAGAGGCCCTTACCTGCACACCATAGAGCATTTGAATTTAAAAAGTCTGCAGCAATCCCTACAAAATCAGGTATTGTCCCAATCGAACCCAAGAAGGTTCTTGTATAATATTCAAAACCTCCTATCTGACCATTATTATAGGCGTTGGCTAGACACGTTTGACCATAGACTGCCCCCCCGCCCGAGATAACAAATCCTCCAACTATGGTAACAGGGTGAGGGATACAACCTATTACATCACCTCCAAGTACAGCCAAATCGGTTAGAAACTCCTTTTTACCATACCCCAAGCCCCCCGAGGAACTAACCGCAATCCCAATGGGAGTCACCACTATTCCCGCAGCACTGCTAACTCTGGTCGCATAACAATAACTAAAGCTGCCGAA
>CAZQFX010000201.1:0-4412 GCA_964592775.1 uncultured Actinomycetota bacterium | reverse complement strand
CACCCATCTCGCCATGGCCTCGGTCCCGGACGATCCTTTCACCTTGCGGCAATGCGAGGTCTTCGACCGCGTGGCCGGGGACTTGGAGGCCGCGGGATTGACCATAGCGATGCGCCACGCCGCCGCCTCCGGAGCGGCGGTTTCCCTGGCCGCGTCCCGCATGGAGATGGTCCGCCTCGGCATCGCCATGTACGGCCTGCTGCCGGGCGAGGGATACCGCGGCCGCCTGGAGCTGCGGCCCGCCCTTTCCCTCAAGACCGCGGTCTGCCACGTGTTCAAGGCCCGCGAGGGGGAGGGGTTGAGTTACGGGCTCACCTACAGGTGCGGGCGCGATTCCTGGATAGCCGTGCTCCCCGTCGGCTATGCCGACGGCCTGTCCCGCGCCCTCTCCAACCGCTGGGAGGTAGAGATCGCGGGCAAGCGCTACCCGCAGGCCGGCACCATCTGCATGGACCTGTGCATGGTGGACCTGGGGGACGACCGTTACGAGCCGGGAGAGGAAGTCACCGTCATCGGCGGATACGGCGGGGAGGAGGTGGGGGTGGAGCGCATGGCGGAGGTGCTGGGCACGATAAACTACGAGGTCGTATGCGGTATCGGCAAGCGCGTGCCGCGCGTTTATCTCAACCGTTTATAAACTGCCCCCAAGGGTATCATTTTAGTATCAAGGATTGATCGTCAGGATGAGTAGAAGCGACATGGCACCCCGTGTACTGTCATCGTGAGGAGAGAAGCCGGTGATGCACCCGGTGTGATGTCATCGAGAGGAGCGAAGCAACGCGGCGATCTCCTCCGAACGTCGAGCATGAACTGTACAGGGTTGATACTCGATTGTTTGGGATCGTGGCGAATACAACCGATTCTTAGGGGGATGCGGGGTGTAGATGCCCGATAATATCCTGGTGACCGGCAGGCCCGGGAGCGGCAAGACGACCATGGTGGTGAAGCTGGCCGAGTGGGTGGCGGCGGAGGGGTTCAAGACGGGGGGCTTCATTACCGAGGAGATAAGAGAGGGCCTCCATCGAGTCGGTTTCTGCGTAAGAGACCTGGCGGGAGGCGAGGCGGTACTGGCGCATATCGACTACAAAGGGAAGTACCGCGTGGGAAAATACGGCGTAGACGTAGAGGCATTCGAGAGAATCGCTTTGACTGCTTTGCAGATAGGGAAGAAAGAAGCAGATCTTCTGGTGGTGGACGAGATAGGGCGCATGGAATTGTTCTCTTCCCCCTTCCGCGACATGGTTCTGGAGCTCCTGGATGCACCCGTGCCGCTCTTGGCAACGATACAGGACAGAAGAGGCGGCTTTACGGACAGCATTCTGTCGAGGGACGACGTTGCGGTCTACCGGGTGAATTCCGCGCGTCGAGAGGACGTGATGGAGGTGATAGAAGGAGCCATACAAGGGATCTTGACGCACTGAAGGACCCCTCAAAAGCCTGAAGGAGGAATGTGATCATGAAGATTTGTCCTTCCTGCTATGCCGTTTGCACCGAGCAGAAATGGGATTTCGACGAGGCGGCCAGGGCCAAGGCGATGAAGGGTAACGGGTGGGAGAAACACCTGTGCCCGGGTTGCGAGAGGGTGGCGAAAGGCCAGGTGGACGGCGTGGTCTATCTGAGGGGGGACTTCCTCAATACCCACAGAGAAGAGGCGAAGAACCTCATCCGCAGCGTAGCGCTGAAAAAGCTGCGCAAGAACATCGCCGCCCGCATCTACCACATCGAGGAGAAGAAGGACGAGATCGTCATAGAGACCACCGACCGTGTGCTCGCGGAACGGTTGGGAAAGGAATTCGAGAAGGCCTATTCCGGCCACCTGGACATACAGTGGCAGCACCACTCCGATTTCGCCCGCGTATACTGGACGCGGGACTGAACTTGCCGAGTCGTCTTCGGCGAGGCGTACCGCGATCACCATGATTTATCTAATCGCGGGAAAAGTCGATGCCTCTTACGACATTCGACATACGAATCTCCTTTTCTCCAATTCACGCACTGTCTTGGGCTATAATGTTTGCGCGGGTATCGCCTGTCACGTTGCGAGGAGGAGGAGAGTTGAGAAACCTCCCCAATTCCATGACCCTGGAAGATCTGAAAAGGAGCGATCCTTTTCTGGGTTCCCTGCTGCCCTTTCTGGCTTCCCGGGGGAAGGGAGAGGTATACCTGGTAGGCGGATACCTCAGGGATTACTTCCTGGGTGATGTGCCCGAGGATATTGACTTTATAACCTCGGCCGACCCCGAGGATGTGGCGACGGAGGTGGCCTCGCGCTGGAACGGAAAAGGCTTTTCCCTCCACGAGGAGGAGAGGACCCACCGCGTGGTCATCGACGGTGACGGACGCAGGCGCACCATAGACTTCTCCCCCGTAAAGGGCATGAGCGTGGAGGAGGACCTCTTCTACCGCGATTTCACCATCAACGCCATGGCGGTCGAGGTCGAAAGGCTGGTGCGAGAGGAACTGCGCCTGCCGCGCGACATCATCGACAAGCATTACGGCTGGCGCGACCTCTCCCAGGGCATCCTGCGCGAGTGTTCCAACGAGTCCTTCCTCATGGATCCGGTGCGCCTGGTGAGGGCCTTGCGCTTCCGCCATGTCCTGGGATTGGAGTACGAGGAGCGTACCCTGAATCATATGAAGAAGTACGCCTCGCTCATCACCAAGGTCCCGGGAGAACGCATAACCGTCGAGCTCATGGAGACCCTGCTCTTCCCCGATACATCCAGCATCTTCGCCGAACTGGAATCGACCGGGCTGCTGCAATACGTCTTCCCGGACCTGACGGACACGGTGGGACTGGAGCAGAACGCGTATCACCACCTGGACGTGTGGTCGCATACCCTGCTCGCCCTCGGGGAGCTGGACCGCCTGCTGGCCGATCCGGGCCGGGACTTCCCCGCTCACTCGCAGCGCATCTTTGAGTGGATGGACCAGACCCTGCAGGACCTCTACCCGCGAAGCTCATTCCTGCGGCTTGCGGCCTTCTACCATGACGTGGGAAAGACCGAGACCTTGACGCGCGACGGGTCGGGTCGCATACACTTCTACTCCCACCAGAAGCACAGCCAGGACGCGGTGATCGACCTCGCGGAGAGGTTACGCCTCTCGCGCAAGGCCGGCGATTACCTGGCCAACACCGTGGGCAAGCACATGGACATAGGCCTTGCCTTGGCGGAGAACCCCTCGGACCGCCAGCTGAGGAAGATGGTGGCGAGGTTGGGGAGCGAACTGGTGGACGTTATCCTGCTCTCCACCGCGGACCGTTATGCCACCCGTGGCCCCCTTTCCACGCCGCAGGAAATCCAGGCTTACGTGGCCGTATGCAACCGCCTTCTCGATGCGTACTTCCGGGAGAAGGGCGTGCCGCCTCTCATAGGGGGCCGCGACCTCATCGAGGAACTGGGCATGATGGAGGGACCGGCTATCGGGGAGATACTGAAGGAGGTGCGCGTCGCCCAGTTGGAGGGAGCGATCAGGAGCAGGGATGAGGCCCTGAGGTTCGCGGGAGACCTCATCCGTTTCGGCGACTGAGATACGGGCACTAATGCGGGAAAGCCGGTGAACCGGAGATATGGCAGGTCGTCCTCTGGGAGAGGAGGAGAGATGGGATTCAAGATCGACGGGGTCATGGTAGGACACGCGCAGGACGAGGTAGGCCTCACGGGCTGCACGGTCGTAATGTTGCCACCCGGCACCAGGGGAGGGGTGGACGTGCGCGGCGGAGCGCCGGGGACGCGCGAGACCGACCTGCTCAATCCCGTCAACCTGGTGGAGGAAGTTCATGCTTTCGTCCTCTCCGGGGGCAGCGCCTTCGGCCTGGCCTCCACCATTGGGGTCGTGCGTTACCTGGAGGAAAAGGGCATCGGCTTCGAGACGGGGGTGGCACGCGTGCCCATCGTCCCCGCCGGCGTAATCTTCGACCTGGGGGCAGGGGATCCCGCGGCACGCCCGGATGCGGAGATGGGCTACCGCGCCTGTCGTGATGCCACGGACGACATAGCCCGGCAGGGGAACCTCGGCGCCGGTATGGGGGCGACGGTGGGGATGATGCTCGGCCCTTCCCTAAGCACCAAGAGCGGCCTGGGGACAGCCTGGTCCGAGGCCGGTGCCCTCAAGATATTCGCCCTGGTGGTGGTCAACGCCTTCGGCGACGTCGTGGACGAGAAGGGAGAGGTCATCGCGGGAGCGCGCAGGGCCGAGGGGGGTTTCGCCTGCACCGAGGCCTGCATCGAGGACATACTCTGCGCGACCTGCCAGCCGCCGCCCCTCACCAACACCACCCTGGGGGTTATCGTCACCAACGCCAGGCTCTCCAAGACGGACGTGAACTGGGTGGCGCAGAGGGGGCATAACGGTTTCGCCCGGGCCATCTCGCCCTGCCACACCAAGCTGGACGGGGACCTGGTCTTCGC
>CAZQFX010000200.1:0-4488 GCA_964592775.1 uncultured Actinomycetota bacterium | reverse complement strand
GTTATTTTGAGGGAGGTGGGTTCTATGCCAATTTAGGAAAAGTGCGAAAGTCCACTTCCGCACAACATGTGAAAAATCCTGTTCATATCGGAGAAATCCGCGGGGATGTGTCGGTTCCGTTACGACTCTTAAACTGCTATAAACCCGTGAGTTCAACTAGCCGATACATATTTTGTCTGATTTGTATGGCTTTCATGCATACTTGTATGGTTTTCATGCGAAGGGGAGGGTGCAAAATGAAGCATACGAAAGGCCTCTTCATCGACTCATCCTACCGCCGAGCCGGGCTACTCAAGACCTTATTGCGCGGGCTCCGGCACGAAGTAGTCCTGGAGGATGTCCGGGATGTCCCGGGCGAGCAGGGTGACCGGGCCCTCTCCTCTCAGGGCGCGTGGGGAGGCAGCGGCGGGAGCATCGATCGCCATATCAAGAAAACAGCCGGCCTCTGATAATCCCACCCCCCACGGGATCTCGCGGCCGCCCGCCAGGTAGACGGTATCGCCCTTCCCGATGTCCTCCAGGGTCACCGCCACGTTGTCCGACTCCTTGATGACCAGGGCATTGGGCCGCAGCGGCCTCACCTCCACATAGGATATCGATAGGGAACCATCACTTCCGGAATATATGATACATCCCCCGCATCACGTGGAGAACGGATATGAGCACAAGCGGCGGTTGTCTCTCCCCATGCCGGGGCATGCCCTACTCCCAGCGGAAGAACCTGATGGAGGCGATGAACGCGACAGCTCCCATGGCCACGAGCACCAGAATGTCCACCCATACGTCCAGCAGGCTGGCCGCGTCGATCATTACCTGGCGCATGGCGTCCCCGAGGTAGTAAAGCGGCAGGCACTGGGCGATGATCTTGAGCGGCGTGGGGACCCATTCCACGGAGAAAAAGATGCCGGAGAGGAACATCATGGGCATGGCGATGGCCGAGGAAGCAAGGCCGGCGCTGCGCGTATTCTTGGTCAGGGAGGCGATGAGGAAGCCCAGGGCCAGGAAAGAGAGGGCGCCGATGATCACCAGTACCGCCATGTAGAGGTAATCGCCGATGACGTGCAGGTTGAAAGCGAGGCTGCCTACGGCTAGCAGCAGCGCGGCCTGCAACAGGGTGAAGACGAGCACGGATGAGATCCCGGCCGCCAGGAAGGTGGGCAGGGAGAGCGGGGACACCTTGATGCGGCGCAGGATGCCCTTCTCCCGGTAATCGGCGATGGCCAGGCTGTACCCCTGCAGACCCCCGAACATAAGCACCATGGCCAGGATGCCAGGGACCATGAAATCGACATATTCGAAATCCTTGACGTCCTGCGCCGCCTCCTCGTTGACCGTGATTACCTGCGGGGCTCCCGACTTCATCTGGCTTATCCCGTCCAGGATGCCATGCAACGAGGACGATGTGATCTGGGCGGTGGATACCTCGGACTGGTTGATGATGATGGTCACCTCGGCCTGCTGCCCGGACAAGAACTTCTCCCCGAAGCCCTCGGGGATGATGATAATGCCGTTGCGGCCGCCGTCCTTGATGGCCGCCCTCTCCTCCTCTTCGCTGCCCGCGGTCACGACGAGGCTCTCCTTCATGCGGGGGTCATCGCCGGTGAAGATCCCCACGATGAACTGGCTTCCAGGCGAACCGTCCAGGTCCACTATGCCTATCCTCAGCTTCACGTTTCCGCTCGAGCCGAAGACGAAACCGAGGATCACCATGATCAGGACGGGGAACAGGAACATCCAGAAGAGGGCTTCGCGCTGGCGCAGGGTCATCTTCATATCGTAGGTGAAGATCTTCCAGAACTTGCTCACTCCCGGACCCTCCCTGCCCGATGCCTACTACGCTCAGGTGCGGCATTACATGGGATGTTCTTCCAGAACTGGCTCACTCCCGGATCCTCCTGCCGGTTATTTTGAGGAAGACGTCCTCCAGCGTCGCCCTCTTCATGTTGATGTCGTCGGCCCTGACCCCCTGCTCGTGGGCCATGGCCACGATCCCGATGAGGGTCTCCTGGGGCACGGGCGTGGTCACCCGGTACTCACCGTCCCCGGCCTGGACGGTGGTCACGCCGTGCAGCGCCTCGATCACCTCCACTCCCACGGGAGGATCGAGCTTGAAGGTGATGGTGCTGTCCGACACGTATTCGTCGATGAGCTGGTCCGGCGTGCCCAAAGCGACGATGTGGCCGTGGTCCATAACCCCCACACGGTCGCACAGGTACTCCGCTTCCTCGATGTAGTGGGTGGTGATGACCACCGTCTTATCCTGCTCCCGCAAGTGCTCCACCATCTCCCAGATGCGGCGGCGCGCCTGGGGGTCGAGGCCAGTGGTCGGCTCGTCGAGGAAAACGACGCTGGGGTCGTTGACCAGCGCCAGGGCGATGGAGAGGCGCTTGTGCTGCCCGCCCGAGAGGTTGTTGACCCGCGAGTTCGACTTCTCCTTCAGCTCGGCCAGGGCCACGAGCTCCTCCACGGGAAGGGTGCGGGGGTAAAAGGCGCTGAAGAGGTCGATGGTCTCCCGCACCGTGAGTTCGTCGAAGAAGACGGTGGTCTGGAGCTGCACGCCGATGATCTCCTTCACCGCCCGCGCGTCCCGGCGCGCGTCGAGGCCCATGACCTCGATCTCCCCGGAGTCCGGCTCGCGCAGCGTCTCCACCATCTCCAGGGTGGTGGTCTTGCCGGCGCCATTGGGCCCCAGGATGCCGAAGATCTCCTTCTCCTCGACCTCCAGGGTCACCCCGTCCACGGCCTTGATGTCGCCGTAATATTTCTTCAGTTCCCGTATGGATATCGCCGGCACGCCATCCTTCTCTCTACACCGGGTCACAACTTTATACTCATATTTCTCGTATCAAATAGCAAGGATTCCTCACTTGTATTGCTGAAATATGTATCTGAACAGCATTAACGGTGATGCAGGAGGGAAAAACATGGGAAACCTTGCGGGTGAAGCGGAAAACGGGAGTCTGAGGCTTGATTTCGACGCACGTCTGAGGCTTGAATTCCGGGGGGCGAAGGTGACAACGGACGCTGGGCTGCTGGCGATAAGGGAGCTGGACGGGGTGCTCGGGCTCATGGAGATGGCGGGGGTGATGATCGAGGATGCAAGAACCGGCAGGAACATCAGCCATGAGTTGACGGGGCTGCTCCGCCAATCAGTTTACGCCAGGCTGGCCGGATATGAGGACGTGAATGACCACGAGCGCCTCTTCCGTGACTCCGCCATGCGGGCTGTTGTCGGGAAGAAGGCCTTGGAGAGAAACGCAGCGAGCGCCCAGACCGTATCCCGCTTCGAGGCCGAGACATTAGCCACGGAGGAGAACGTAAGAGCGCTTGCCGCCATCAACCACGCCTGAGTGACAAAGGCGATGCTCGTCACCAAGGGCAAGAAGGTCGTCCTGGATATGGATTCCTCGGAGTCCCCGGTGCACGGCGGCCAGGAAGGATCGGCCTACAATGGGCACTTCAACTGTACCTGCTATCATCCCCTCTTCTGTTTCAATCAATACGGCGACTGCGAGGGGGCACATCTGCGGCCGGGAAACGTGCACTCCGCCGACGGCTGGAGGGACCTGCTGGAGCCCATAGTGGAGAGGCACAAGGCTGCGGGCAAGAAGCTCTACTTCCGGGGAGACGCCGCCTTCGCCTCCCCGGACCTCTATGAATACCTGGAGGATGAGGGCATCCTCTACGCCATGAGGATCAAAGCCAACAGCAGGCTGTATGATCACATAGAACATCTCATGACAAGACCGGTAGGAAGACCCTACGCCAGGCCCAAGGTCTTCTACCATGACTTTCTCTACCGGGCAGGCTCCCGGGATAGAACGAGGCGAGTGATCGCCAAGATAGAGTGGCACGCAGGCGAACCGTTCCCTCGCATAGGCTTCATCGTCACCAACCTGAGCATGGTAGCCAAGAACGTGGTGAGGTTCTACAACAAGCGGGGCTTATGCGAGAACCATATCAAGGATGGCAAGTACGCCCTGGCCTGGACCCGCCTCTCCTGCTCCCGCTTCATCTCCAACCAGGTGAGGCTGGCTCTCTTCGTCCTCGCCTACAACCTGGGCAACTTCTTTCGGCGCTTCGCCCTCCCACGTGAGGTATCCCACTGGCCGCTCTCGAGCGTGCAGCTCAAGCAGATCAAGATAGGGGCCAAGGTCATAAGCCACGCAAGAAGGACCGTGTTCCAGACGGCGGAGGTGGCCGTACCGGGGGAACTGCTCGCCGAGGTCCTTGCCCGCATCAGATCCATGGCTGCAGCCTTCACCTGAGGCAACGGATAACGAAAGGAACTGAATATGAAACACACCTCGAGCGCACAAGCTTCCCCGGGTATCGCTGAAATTGCAGCTGTTTGTGCGAAAACGAGACAGAACATCATAGGGAAAGAAGAATGCCGGGGCTTTGGCGTTTTAACTTACCTCAATTTGGCCGATACTCTGGGTATTAACCTGCTATCAGGAGGTGTATATGGGGAATATCCGCTTATAG
>CAZQFX010000199.1:0-4513 GCA_964592775.1 uncultured Actinomycetota bacterium | reverse complement strand
CGGAGGTATTAGTCAGGATTGTGTGTGCTTATTGCAAGTGCGAAAATCGGTGTTTGATGGTGCCGCGACCTTGCGGCATGACGGACCGACCGAGAACATGCGAACTGGCGCCTTCAAACCCGGGGTCAGTCATCCATGTCGCGTGGCCGCGGCGCCACGGAGGATGAAATTGCAGGCCTCTATTTTCATCGGAACTTCCGAGCCGATATTCGATGTACTTCTGTAAAACTCCAGCAAGAGTGGAGGATATGATATATATGTTTACCTGGGCTTTTATGATGGCGGGTTGTTTATGGCTCGGAAGTTCCGTTTCATGGCAGGCAGACCCCTACCGATCCCGTTCCAGGGCTGACCCCGAAGTGGGATTTAAGGGAGACGCGGCCTACGGCCGCGCTTCTGTCTCCGCCTGCTGCCCGTAGGACACGGAGGACAAAACGGAGAGGGCCGAGAGGTTGCCGGCCTCGTCGCGAGCCTGGAGGGCGAAATATATGGCTTTTCCGTTGAGGGGCCAGTCGAAGGGGAAGCCTTCGTAGACGAACTCCTGCACCGTCCCGGGCCCGGCGGGCATCGGTTTGCCCCGCTCCAGGGGGACGGCCTCCATCCAGTTCCCCCCGTCGATGGGGCGGTCAAGGAAGCGTATCTCGTAGCACAGCGCCTGCCCGCGCATGGCGTCGTCCCCCGGGGCGGTCCAAGTGAGCCTGATCCCGCGGGGCTTCCCGCCGTCCATCAGCTTCTCCGCCGCGAGGTCCATGACCCGTCCCGGCCTCACGGCGTCGGTCTCCAGGCATCCCGTGCCCCAGGGATCGTGGCCGTATTCCGGCCAGTCCGCCCCGTCCCCCGCGCTGGAATCCGTCTTCCACACGAAGAGCCAGCCGTCGCGCGTGCCGGCCGCCACCTCGCGGCCCCCGTCGCCGTCGAAGTCCCCTGCGGCGGGCGTGCCAGCGCTTCCGCCCGCGGTGAACTTCGGCCAGCCCGCCGCTTCCCTGCCGGCCGCATTTACGGCATGGAGGTCGTAACCGGAGCTGCCCGCGAGCACCTCCTGCAGGCCGTCGCCGTCGACGTCCGCTGCCCCCGGCGTTACCGAGAGCATGGCGCCGCCCACCGCGTATGGGAAGGCGGCGAGCATCCCGCCGTCCGATGCCCTCCAGGCGGAGAGCTGGTCGTCGGACCTCGTCTGGTCCGCCGGCAGGAACATGTCCGCCAGCCTGCCCAGGCCCATGGTGGGCGCCACGTAGGAGAGGCCGCCGGCCCCGAGGTCGGCGAAGGCCCCGCCCCCGGCGGCGCACGTCAGGGGGAGGTCCGCGGAGCCCGCCGCGGGACCCGCTTCGTTGGCATTGAAGCCCGCGTACAACCCGCTCTCGTCCTGGCCCAGGAAGGAGGAGCCGTCCCGCTCGAGCAGGAGCCCGGGCCCCATCGCCGGGGAGACACCTATCTCCATGCTTCCGTCGCCGTCGATATCGGCGACGGCGGCCTGGGCGCTCACGCCCTCCATGATGCCGGGGAGCATGCCCGGAGCGGCCGTGGCGACGCCCACCGGCCAGCCCTGCAGGTAGGCCTGGGCCGGCACCCTGTCGGCCGCGGGCCGGGTTCCCTGGGCGAGCCCGTGCATGGCTCCGTCGTTATGTACGGCATAGACGCGGGTGTTCCCGGGGCTGAGCGCGTCCCCCGCCGCGCCGGCGAAAGGTTTGAGCATGGGGAGGAAGGCGGCCAGGGCGAAGGTCCGCGGCGAGGCGTTGAGCGCCTCGTCCGTGTACACCTCGTTGGTGCCGCAGACGACCTCGAGATCCCCGTCTCCGTCCAGGTCGGCCACGGAGGGAGTGGCGACGATCTTGCTTCCCCTGGGAATCTTTTCCTTTTCAATGAAGTCGCATGTATGGGTGAGGGGATCGAAGGCGGCCACCTTCGCCGCGTCGACCAGCTTGACCGGCCACCCTTCCACCGGCTTGCCGTCGGCGTGCCAGGCATAGAGGTGCTGATCCATGCAGGCGGCGACGATCTCCAGGCTGCCGTCAAGGGAGGCGTCCAGGTTGCACAGGACCGGACCCCCCATGAAGCCCCGGTCGAGGCAGTTCCACCTGTCGAGCCGGTGCACCCTGTCCGGGACGAAGCGCGAGGCGTACCAGTCCGCCGGCAGAGCCCCCTCCGTCCACCAGTCGGCACGGTCGGGGATGGAGTACAGGGGATCCGAGCGCACCGGGAAACCCGCGAGTAGCCTGCCTGCCCTGTCCCAGGCGTATACCCGTCCCTGCATGTCCGCCGCCACCACCTCCAGGGTGCCGTCGTGGTCCAGGTCTCCCACGGCGGGGGTTCCGACGATGGAGGCATAGGCATCCCTGGACACGGCCCCGGACTTGAAACCCGCGGATTCCTCGTGCAGGGGAAGGGGCGTCGAGCGCACCGGCCAGCCCGCGACCTCGCTCAGGTCGGGATTGAACGCGTGGACCTCGCCGCCGGCGGTGGCCACTATGAGCTCGTTCTCGCCGTCGTCGTCGAGGTCCGCGTAGCGGGGCGACGCCGAGATGCCGGACCCCATGCGCAGGGGCGTCCCGGCATAGGCGTCGGGGTCGTCGAAGCAGAACGCCGCCTTGCGGTCCTCGCCCCAGTTGCCCCGGTTGTCGCGCACCCTTACCCTCACCGTGAAGGTGTAGCGGTTGGGGTCGCCGGCCCCTCCCCGCGCCTGCATGGTCTCGGTGACCGCGCGGTACACCTCTCCCATGTCCAACTCGGCCAGGACGCCTTTCACCGGCTCGTACAGGGAGCCCGCCTCGCTCGCGGTTTTCCACTCGCCCTCTGACGGGTCCCAGCCCGGCGCCCACTCCACCATATACTCGAAGCTCTCGGCCCGTACCGCGGCCACTCTACCCTCGACCTCCAGGGATACCTGCCCCGGGTTGAGCGGCTCGAACCATCCGGGCGAGTTTATCTCGGCCTCGGGCGGGATGCGCCCCTGGTCGACGGCCATAACCGCCTCGTAGGCGTTCACGCGCCCGTAACCGAAATAAGGGTCCCAACCGGGGTTGGAGGGAAAGCGCAGCGAGGGGCCGATGGCCGCGTCCAGCGGCCCGAAAGATACGGCATGCGAAGCGGGTGAAAAGTCGATATCCTGCGCGGTCATGGCGATGATCTGTTTGACCTCGCACGCCGAGAGCGGCACGTCCAACCCCGGGTACCGCCACAGCTCACCCCTGCGCACGTCGTTCTCGGCCGCGGAATAGATGAGCGCGGCAATGCCCGCCAGCCTCCCGGTGGCCCCGGAGGAATGGCCGTCGGAGGGGGCGGACACGATGTTGTGGGCGCCGTAAGCGCTATTGCCTCCCAGGTAGAGATAGGAGGAGGGGAACTGGTCGCCGCCCTCCGAGCCGGTGCGGATGAATCTCTGCACCGCGTTCACCTGGATGGTGTGCTCGTACGCCGAGGGATACTCCTGGTGGGCGGACTCGCCGCTCCCCGCGGAGGCGATCACCGCCACACCCCTGGAGTACGCGTAGTCGATCGCCTCCTGGGCGAGCGGGGTGTTGTTGACGCCGCTCAACGCCTCCTGCACCAGCCAGGCGCCGGAGTCCACCGCGAACACCACCCCCTGAGCGAAATCGTTCAAGTCCGCGACGTAGGAGTCGCCCACCCTCACCGGCAGGAGCATGGCGTTGGGGCAGGTCCCCGGGATGCCGCTGCCGTTGTTCGCCTCTCCCGCGGACCACACGCAGGAGGCGGTACCGTGCCCCTGGTCGACCTCGTCCCAGGGGTCGTTGTCGTCTTCCAGGAAATCCCATCCGCATATGTCGTCCACGTAGCCGTTGTTATCGTCGTCCTCGCCGTCTGAGAAGTACCATATGATGTCCTCGGGATCGACGAGCCCGTTGCCGTTGAGGTCCGCCACCCGGGGGTCCCCCGCGAAATCGTCCACGTTGAACGCGCCGTCCTGGTTCTTGTCCCAGCGGTCCGCTCCCTGGGGAGGGGGGACTTCCCCGCTGTTGAGGTGGAACTTGCGCCGCAGTTCTCCCATAACCGCCGCGTCGTGCCACTTGACGCCGGAGTCGAGCACGGCGATGAGCACGTCCGGCCTGCCCGTGGTGACGCTCCAGGCCTTGTCCACGCTCGCGCCCATTATCCCTTCCAGCTCCCGGCGGTCGAGGCCGGGGTTGAAAAGCGCTATCAGGGCATGGTAGAGGGAGTCGCTCTCCTCGCTGGTGTATTTCCAGAAGTCGTTGTCGGCCGCGCCGTAGTCGTTGGGCATATGGGCGCTGAAGGAATATTGCTCGTATTTCTCCGCATCCTGGCCGGGCGGATGCTGGGGCCAGGGGGTGTCCGCCGCCGCGAACGTCCCCGAAAGCACGGCAATACATATCAAAAACGCACCTGTGATACTTGCAAGTGCGCCTTTTGTCGACCTCCGGCGCGTTCTCATCCTTCCCCCTTTTGTTTCCCCCAAGGGTTAGACTCTAATTATATATAAATCCACTCTATTTATTCAACGAATAGGTTTTCGAGTAGATTTTCTATTGACGCAACGGGC
>CAZQFX010000198.1:0-4530 GCA_964592775.1 uncultured Actinomycetota bacterium | reverse complement strand
AAATCTTCAGCGACTGGCGGCACAACATATAGTATTCGAGCGTGTATTTTCAGGGTCAGACCCTGTCGGTGAGGAGGCGGTGCAGCCAGTACGATCCCGCCAGCTCGAGCGCGGTAAGCGCGGCCGCCAAGGCCGCCCTGCCCGCCGTAAGCCCTCCACCCTCCTCTCCGCGCACGAGGTAGACCAGGACGAGATTGAGGACCCATAAGGTCCCCAGCAAGCTTACCAGGAGCCATGACTGCCCCAGCCGGAAAAGGGGCCCCGGCCGCCAGAGAAAGAGGACCAGCACCGCCCCGCCTGCCATGCCGGCGGACAGCAGGTCGCTGGCGCGGGACCCCACCCTGCGGGAGCGGTCGCCACCGAACACGGCGCCGTTCACCAGCGCGGCGGCCGGAAAGGCCAGGCCCGTACCCGCGGCGAAACCGCTCAGGAAACGCAGCGTGTTCGTGCTCTCCCGCAGGTCGAGGTAGCTGGTAATGCCATCCCAGGCCAGGAAGAGGACACCGGCTCCCGCCAGGAACAGGACCGGCCGGGGGGGCATCCCCGCCCTATCCCTTCCCCGCAGCAACGAGAGCACCAGGATCAGGGTGAAGAAGGCGACTAACAATCCCGTGTCGCGGGCGCATACGAAGAGGGCGCTATCCCCGAAACGCAGCAGGCGCTCAGGCTGTTGATGGCATATGGCGAATCCCAATTCCCATAATACGCGGTCCCACCAGAACATGCTCGATCTCCTCGTGAGACGGTCCGGGTTGACTCAAACCGGATCTCAGATCACAGCTCGTACTCCAGAGCTCTGCACGGAGCCTCGAAGAAGCGGTGAAACGGCCCGGGGAGGAGCCGGTAACCTATATCCTTGATCGCGGGGGAGAAGTCGGCGGAGTTGTAAGTATCGACGAAGAGCATGCTCTCTCCCCTGCGCATCCCCTTCCCCAGATGCAGCGCTGCCGCCAGGGCCTTGCCCGTATAGGTCCCCTCCAGGCACAGCCCCTCGAGCTCGCGCGCTTCGCACACCGCTTGTACGTCCGCGGGGGTCAGGTGCGCATACCCCTTCCCCAGCTCGCCGTGCATACAGACCAGGTCGGAGGGTCGGGCTTCGGGGGCCCTTATCCCCGGGTCAAGCCGGTTGAGCACGGCGGCGGTCCTGTTCACCAGGCGCGCCCACAGGACGGCGTTGCAGTAGGCCGTCTCCACCACCGCGACCCCCACCAGCCGCGAGCGCAGGCCGGACAGCCTCAATCCCAGCCACAAGCCGGCGCAGGTCCCGTGAGTACCCATGGCTGACACCACGTAATCCGGCTCGGGGAGAAGCCCTCCCTCGACCTGTTCCGCGATCTCCATGCCCGCGTTCACATAGCCCAGGCAACCCAGGGGCGACGAACCGCCGGGGCCGAGCCAGTACAATCTCTCCCCGCGCAGCAAAGCCGCCACCCGCTGCTTCATGTAGGCCAGGGGCACACCGGGTATGGAACCCGCCCATACCATGCGCACCCCGTTGCGATAGCCCATGAGCAGGTTGCGGCGAACATAGGCCGCGCAGGGCTGGTCGAAGAGGAGCGCGGTGGTGGAAAGGCCCAGCCTCCTGCCGTGTATCGCTGTGGCCAGTACGTGGTTGGAGCCCGCCGCTCCCATGGTCACCACCCCGCTGCAACCCCGGCGCAGCGCGTCGGCGAGGGAGAACTCGAGCTTGCGAACCTTGTTGCCACCGTAGAAAGGGGAACTCAGGTCGTCCCTCTTTACGTAGAAAGCGGGAAGGCCGTGTTTCCTCTCCAGGCCGCGCATGCGCTCCACGGGGGTCGGCCACTCGCCCAGGGACGCGAAGGGCAGGGAGGAAAGGAGACGGGGGAACCGGCGCAAGAGGGGAAGGTCGCCGTACATCCCCGTCACCTCATAAACGCGGCAGCTTCGAGCGGTTGCTTATGAATATGACCAGAGCCCCTACGCCGAGAAAGAATATGACCCGCCCTCCATAGGCCGTGAAGGCGCTGTATTGCCAGTCCATCCCCGGCGCCAGTTGCCAGAGGAAAGCCCACGCGCCCAGGGGAAGATAGAGGCCGGCCAGGAGCAGGGCGAGGTTGCGCTTTCTTGCCAGGATGACGGCGGGGCTGATCATCGCGCAGAGCATGAGCGCGCTCAGTATGATGGACCACGTGATGTCGCCCGCTCCTATCTTGTAGAGGGCGCACAGGGCGAAGCCGGCCAGCGCCAGCGCCGCGAGGCAGGCAAAAGCGATGACGGTGAAGGCGGTATGTCCGAGCTTATGGCGCGGCTCCGGTCCTTTGACATGCAGATGAAGACAGCGGGCACACATGAACTTCGCGCCTTCCGGCATGCCCGTGGTATCGATCTCCCTCCCGCATCCGCCGCATTCGATCATATCCAAACGTTAATCGCTGCCCCTTCCGCGGTCAACCCAACGGTCATCCCTCCATTTTCCATACTCAGGGCCACCCCTCAACGCCGGGGGTCAGCCCTCCATTATCATGTGGAAAATGGGGGGCTGACCCCGTCACTTGATGACGCCGCGGACGCGCGAGAGGAGTTCGCGGAAGATCTCGCTTTCGCCGTCGAACCCGACGTCTATAGCATCGTTCGGGCAGGCCAGGGCGCAGCGGCCGCACCCCTTACAGGCCTCGGGGTCGATATGCGACCTGCCGCCGGCGAGCGACGCCGCCCCCACGAAGCATGTCTTCACGCAGGTCCCGCACCCCACGCAGGCATCGCTTACGGAGACGCGCACCGCGTCGAGTTTCTTGATCGTCTGCTTGAACCCCGGCCCCGCCTCCCTCAGGTCCGCGCGTACCAGGCAGCAGCAGTCGCAGCAGAAGCACACCACCAGGAAGTTGCGGAAATCGTGCAGCAGCCCCAGGGTGGTGGCGTCGAACCAGATGCGGCCGATCATGCCCGTGAGCCCCGTCTGCGACGCCTTCTCCAGGTGCTCCAGGCACTCCTCGACGCCGGCGCGGTGGCCCAGGGAAGGGTGCAGGCGCGAGGCGGCCTCCCCCAGGAAGATGCAGCCCAGCTCCCGAGGGTAGTTCGCGCAGCCCTCCTGGTTGCGGCAGATGCACCCGTCGTGGATGAAACGGTGGGACGAGGCCTTGATTAGCTCGGCGATGGCCTGGCGCGGCAGCGCCGTGCTCTGCTGTGAGGGTATGTCCTCGGAGACGGGGACGAAGGTGACCGAGAAGACGCTCTCCTTGACCAGGGGCGCGAATAGCTGGCGGAAGGGAGTATGCGCGCTGAGCTTCTTCACCATGTGGGTGAAGGGCCAGAGCGAGAGGAACGCCTTCACGACTTTCTTCGGATAACCCACGCGCGCTCCCTTGTATCCGGCGCCACGTCATCGCCGGCCGATGTCTTCCGCCATCCTCATTATTCCCCCTGCCCGCCACCGCGGCAACGTCGACGGGCTTTGCGCGCTCGCGCGGCATCCCTGGTTTCCTGCCCTGTAGCAGAGGCACAACCCCGCCTTCACGAATTTACGGCCGGCTCCTCCCTTCCATCTTCATGAAGATGGGCCCGGCAAGGCCCTTCATGTCCAGGAAAGCCCGTGTCCGGTAGTGGCCCTCGGGCGATATCCCAGAGTTCGGCACACTCAAAGCCCTGTTTGTCATGCGGGGATTGCAGAAGAACCACAAATGGCAATACTACCATGGCTGTTCCGAAAATAGCCTTTGCGGTACCATATCTTGTTTCCCATTCATGGCGCGAAGCTGTTTTCATCCTTTGATGGTGCCGCGACCTTGCGGCATGAGGGACTTACCGATACCGGCCGGGTTCAGGCGTCGCGCGTCACCGTGCGCCAGCACCCCGCGGCCGACATCACCGCCACCCAGGCGACGAGGACGAGCACCGCCGAGGCCACGCCGTACTTAACGTTACCGGCGCTGATCACGCCCGAGGGGATGACGTTGTTGAGGCGGGCGAGCGCGACGGTGTAGAAAGCCTGCCTCACGGGGCCCAGGAAGGAGACCTGTTCGAGCAGGGGGGCTGCTACGAACTGCCAGCCGAGGAGTATCGCGATGGCGGCGGCCCGCGAGCCGATGAGAGACGCGAATCCCTGGGCCACGACCATACCGAAGCCGGTGAAGAGCAGCAGCCAGCCGTAGCTCTCGACGATGAGGGAAACCCCGGGGAGCGCCCTCGACCCCGAGAAGAACAACGATATCGCGACCACCAGACCATACGCAAATGTGATAAGAGGTACGAGCAACAACAGAGCCCCGGGTATGCGGGCCGCGAACAGCCTCCAGCGCGGGCATCCCGTGGCCACGAGGTCGCGGAAGACCCCGCTGGATACGTCCGCCGTGCCGGCGGTGGCCCCGATGACGATGGCGACGACGCCGCCGCAGAGGGTGAGCCCCGTCAGCCATTCGCCGAACCACCTCAGGCCGCCGACCGGCCCGTGCCGCACCGGGTCGGCGAGGTGCAGCCCCTCGACGACGGCGAACACGACGACGATGCCGCCGGAAGTGAGAGCAATGGCCAGAACCCCTAAACTCTGCATGAACAGAAGGTATTAGGGTAGCA
>CAZQFX010000197.1:0-4545 GCA_964592775.1 uncultured Actinomycetota bacterium | reverse complement strand
CTCAACAAGGCGGACATGGTGGACGACCCCGAGCTGCTGGAGCTGGTGGAGATGGTCATGCCCGGCGACAACATCGAGATGGAGCTGGAGCTCATCAACCCCATCGCCATGGAGGAAGGCCTGCGCTTCGCCATACGCGAGGGCGGCCGCACCGTGGGAGCGGGCAGGGTAACGCAGATATCGAAGTAGAAGGCAGGACAGGGGATTGATGCTTTTTCGAGCGTACGCGCGCCAGGCCTGGAAGGGTAAGACCTGAAAAGTTGCCGTGTCCGCACCGCAACTTTTCAGGTCTTACCCCAGGGTGTTGCTTAATTGACAGAGACACGCGGTTTTGGTAGCTTAAGTCTTCGGTTCCATAAATAATGGCAGGTGAAAGAAGATGAGGATCATAGTGACGCTGGCCTGCAAAGAGTGCAAGAGGCGCAACTACACCACTAAGAAGAACAAGACCAACGATCCGGACAGGATCGAGCTGAAAAAGTTCTGTCCCTGGTGCCGCTCCCATACTTTGCACCGGGAGACGCGCTAAGCTAATATGTTGTAGAGCGAGGAGGGTGCTTCGGACTGAGCTCTGAACAGCACCTGGCTTAAGGGATAAGCGTAGGCCTGTAGCTCCAACTGGTAGAGCGCCGGTCTCCAAAACCGGAAGTTGGGGGTTCGAATCCCTCCAGGCCTGCCATTATTTTTGTGGAGAAAAGGAGATCGAGGTGCCGAGTCGCGAGATGCGCCGCATGCAGCAGAAGCTGGGCATGGAGAAGAAACGCGAACAGCTCAAGAAGACCCGCGGCGCCCGCAAGAAGAGAGGTCCCAAGAAGCAGAGGGTGACCGTCTCCCAGTTCCTGACGGAGGTAAGGGCGGAGATGAAGAAGGTCACCTGGCCCACGAGGGACGAAGTCGTTTCCTACACCATAGTGGTGCTGGTAACGGTGGTCCTCATGGGCGGCCTGGTATATTTTGCCGATCTCTTCTTCGTCTGGCTCGTGAACGAGGTGATCTTGTAATATGGGGGATCGAGGCATGGACCCCAGGTGGTACGTGATACACACATACGCCGGCTACGAGAACAAGGTGAAGAGCAACCTCGAGCACCGCATCGAATCCATGGACATGAGCGACATGATCTTCAGGGTGGTGGTGCCCACCGAGGATGTCATGGAGATCAAGGGCGGAAAAAAGGAGGTCGTGCAGAAGAAGATGCTGCCGGGTTACATCCTGGTGCAGATGGAACTGGACGACGACAGCTGGTACGTGGTGCGCAACACGCCGGGCGTGACCGGGTTTGTCGGCTCCAGCGCCAAGCCCACGCCGCTTACCGACGCGGAAGCCCTGAAACTCCTCGAGCGCCCCACCACCGAGAAGCCACGCCCCAAGACCGAGTTCGAGGAAGGGATGAGCGTGCGGGTGGCCGCGGGACCGTTCGCCGACATGAGCGGGATCATATCGGAGATCAACATAGACCAGAGCAAACTGAAGGTGATGGTGGCCATCTTCGGTCGCGAGACACCGGTGGAGCTGACCTTCGACCAGGTAGCCAAGTTGTAGGGAGGAAGAGGTAGAAGATGGCCAAGAAGGTCACGACCAAGATCAAGTTGCAGATAGCGGCGGGACAGGCGAATCCGGCTCCGCCCGTAGGCCCGGCCCTGGGCCAGCACGGCGTGAACATCATGGAGTTCTGCAAGGCTTACAACGCCCAGACGCAGTCCCAGATGGGGACGATCATCCCGGTGGAGATCACCGTCTACGAGGATCGCAGTTTTTCCTTCGTCACCAAGACCCCGCCGGCCGCCGTGCTGCTGAAGCAGAAAGCCGGAATAGAGAAGGGTTCGGGTGAGCCCAACATGCAGAAGGTGGCCCGCCTCACCCGTAAGCAGGTGACGGAGATAGCCCAGCAGAAGATGGCCGATCTGAACACCAGGGACGTAGAGGCGGCCGCGCGCATCATCGAAGGGACAGCCCGCAGCATGGGCATAGTGGTAGTGGAATAGCCGGGATCTTAGTACTCCGGTCCGTAAATACGGTAACGTATCGAGAGCGTCGCTGCGCCACGCCAACAAGGCGCGCGACTGAGGCGTACTCTGCGAGTACGTCGCAGGGAGCGCAACACAGTTGGCGGGGATGCAGCGGCGGTCGAATGCGAGCGTATTTATGGATCGGGGTACTTAGGCAGTGGGAGGGCGCGGGCCCGCCGGGACCACGGAGGTCAGCAGGCAGGAAACGGTACTTCCCGGTACCGGGTTCGATATCCCACCAGGATCGATCAAGACGACGGCACGCCCTTTATTCGTAATGAAGATGTGGGAGGGTGTAGGCCCGAAGGCACCACGGAGGTGAGGGTGTTGAAGAAGAGAAGCAAGCGTTATCAGGAGGCACTGGGGCTGTACGACCGCCAGAAGCTCTACCATCCCCTGGAAGCGATGGAGATCGTGAAGAAGATGCCGGGAAGCCACTTCGACGATACCGTCGAGCTGGCATTCCGCCTCGGGGTCGATCCACGCAAGGCCGATCAGATGGTGCGCGGAACGGTCAGCCTACCCCACGGCACGGGAAAAGAGGTGCGCGTCCTGGTCATCGCCCAGGGAGACAAGGCTCGCGACGCGGAGGCCGCCGGTGCGGATGTCGTGGGGGGCCCCGAGCTGCTGGAGAAGATCCAGGGCGGTTGGTTCGAGTTCGACGCCATGATCGCCACCCCCGACATGATGTCCCAGGTGGGTAAGCTGGGCAAGCTGCTGGGGCCGCGGGGACTCATGCCCAATCCCAAGACGGGCACGGTGACCTTCGAGGTGGACAAGGCGGTAAAGGACATCAAGGCCGGCAAGATAGAATACCGCGTGGACCGCCAGGGCAACCTCCACCTCGTGCTGGGGAAGAAGAGCTTCGACGAGCACAAACTCATCGAGAACTACATGGCGGTGCTGGAGGAGATCATCCGTGCCAAGCCCGCGGCGGCAAAGGGGCGCTATCTCAAGAGCGTGACCTTCTCCCTCTCCATGGGACCCGGCGTCAAGGTGGACCCGCTGGTGGCGAGGGATATACTGGCCGAGTCCAAGATCGATTAATGCGGCTCCCCGCCCCTCGACGCTGGTCTGAGGTAATGGTGATGGGTTCAGGATAGATCCCGACCCCACCCAACGGGGAAGAGAACGAGCGTTGGGTTGCAAGCAATGGGGAATGGAGGTTCCAGGGCTGGACGTTTCGCCCCCGGCCTTTATGGAGGGGAGGGGCGATAGCAAGGTGAAACGCGAGAAATGACCCCAGCCTACGGGGAACAGGAAGTCACGTTGGGATTGACGAACTGGCGCGGCGCGTGGTAGTTTTAGCGCTGTTGAGCCTGAGAAGCGGGCGTCTGAAAAGGCTTAATGTTACCCGCGGAGGCTGGAGGTACACGGAGAAGACGTGGCCCCTTGCTCTTCGCGAGGGGCTTTTGTTTTTATGTGTATATGCCCGTAACGGACGTGTGCATCGCACGTGTACGACGGGGAGTGTACCAGACGTCCGGAAAACCCAACTGAGGGGAGGAGTATATGGCAAGACCCGACAAGATCGCCAAGGTGGACGAGATAAGGGAGAGATTCCTGGGCCACCAGGTCATCTTCCTCACCGATTTCAGCGGCTTGACGGTGGAGGAGATAAACAGCCTGCGTTACCATCTGCGCGACATGGGCGCGGAATACCGCGTGCTCAAGAACACGCTGGCCCTGCTGGCCATCAAGGACACGGACTACGAGGCCGTAGGCAAGTTCATGGTGGGACCCGTGGCCGCGGCCTTTACCGGCGGGGACCCCATGGCAGTCGCCAAGGAGTTGATCGCCTACTCGCGCGGCAATCCGAAGCTGGAGATC
Source organism: uncultured Actinomycetota bacterium (assembly GCA_964592775.1). Classification (GTDB taxonomy): domain Bacteria; phylum Actinomycetota; class Geothermincolia; order Geothermincolales; family RBG-13-55-18; genus SURF-21. The sequence goes on along the minus strand of CAZQFX010000197.1, from coordinate 706 downwards.
AAGGGCGGATTCATGGAGGGCAAACTGCTGGAGGCCGCCGACGTGCGCAGCCTGGCCACCCTGCCCTCGCGCGAAGCGCTGCTGGCCAGGGTCACCGGCGCCTTCAAGTCCCCCCTGTACAACCTGCACAACGTGCTTTCCGGCCCCTGCCGCAAGCTGGCTTATGCCTTGCGGGCGGTGGCCGATGCGAAGACGGAGGCGGCCTGAGACCGGCGCCCGCCACGGCGGCGGCGAGCGGTTGCGAGAAACGTACCTGGAGGTGTGAGAATTGGCGGAGAAGAAGAAGATCGGTATGGAGGAGATACTCGAGGCGATAGACTCCATGACCGTGCTCGAGCTGAACGAACTGGTGAGAGCCCTGGAGGAGAAGTACGGCGTGACCGCGGCGGCGCCCGTGGTCATGGCGGGAGCGGGAGCTGCGGCGCCCGCGGGCGGCGAGGCCGCCGAAGAGGAAGGCGAGAAGACCGAGTTCGACGTCGTCCTGCTGGCTGCCGGAGACCGCAAGGTCCAGGTAATCAAAGAGGTGAAGGCCGTCACCGGGCTGGGCCTGAAGGAGGCCAAAGCCCTCGTGGACGATTCACCCAAGGCGGTGAAGGAGAAGGTGTCCAAGGACGAGGCGGACCGCATCGCCGAGCAGCTCCGCGACGCCGGCGCCCAAGTAGAGATAAAATAACGCCGGGTTTATCGCCGCCGGTTCGATCGTTTG
>CAZQFX010000196.1:0-4568 GCA_964592775.1 uncultured Actinomycetota bacterium | reverse complement strand
ATCCATCCCGTCCAACGCCATTACGAGAAGCGAGGCGGCTTGGCGGCGAATCCCGTCATTGCGAGAAGCGAAGCGACGTGGCGATATTCTCGGAAGTTGATTATAACCCACTCGAGATCGTTTCGCTTGCACGCGCGATGATGTTTTCGGGCGGCCTCGCACAAACTCGTAAATGGCATTGAGAATAAATTCTCTATGTGCTTTCGCACCAGAGGTCGCGGATTACCTCCTCCGGGTTGACCGGCTCGCGCACCTTGCGGCTTAGTACCCCGATCCATAAATACGCCCGCAACAGGCCGCCGCTGCATCCCCGCCAACTGTTTTGCGCTCCCTGCGACGTACTCGCAGAGTACGCCTCAGTCGCGCGCCTTGCGGGCGTGGCGCAGCGACGCTCTCGATACGTTACCGTATTTACGGACCGGAGTACTTAGCCGGTGAGGGCGGACGACCTGGTCCGCAATGGTGAGACTTCGACATGAAGGTCACCGTTGTCGCGCACCTCCCAGTCAACGCGGCTCTTGACGTCGAAGGCCAGCTCGAAGAGGGCTTGCGCGAACCCGACCACGATGAGATGAAGGGTGGGATTTTCCAACCTCATGCGCAAACCGGTGGCCCCCATCTTGAACCCGCTCAGGTTGCCCAGGCCGCGGAAAGCGAACTGGGTGCGGAAGTCGGCCTCGCTCAAGAGGCCCTCGATGGAGAAGAAGCCGCTCTTTACGAAGCGGCGCTGCGCCTCGATGACCACGAGGGGGAGGCTCTCCCCCATTTCCGTCTCCAGCTCGAAGAAGACCTCTTGCAGTCCCGTCTCGCCGTTGATCGACATGCGCCTGTCGGTATAGGCGCTGCCGATGACCCCCTTCTCCAACTGCCAGCGGAAGCGGGAAAGAACGTCCGGACCGCCGCAGGTGGCGCACCTGTCCAGTTCCACGTCCCCCTTGCGGTAGAGGTATTTCCTGCGCAACGCCCTTTCCTTCATCGCCTGGGGGTGCCTGGAACGGAATGCCGCCATCTCGACCATGACCGGAGAGAGTGTCTTCCAATCCACCTCCCATTCGCTCCCGATGATGGCCTCGGCCGCTCCGGCGATATTGCCGCACCACAGGGGGATGGAAAACGGGTCGGTTATCCGTATTGACACCAGGTCATCTACGCCACCCTCGAAGCGCAATGTGCGAAGCACGGCTCTCCCGAAACCCATCACCCGAGCGGAGTCCATCTGGGCGGAGACTATGGGCTCCAGCTCTATCTCCCGCCTGATTATCCGCTCCCTGGTCTCCTCGCTGATGAATTGCGCCACGTAGTCTCGGGCCCCCCGCCGCCTGCTCTCGACGACGATGGGCTCTATGGGGGTGCCGAGGATCTCGCCGATGCCGGCCATCAGCGGATCGAGGTTCTCGCACTCTATGAAGACGATGCGGTGCTCAGGATCCCTGCTCTGGACGATGACGCCGCTGTCCAACCAGAGGAACTCCGACGTGATATAGGCAGGCACGCCGCATTCGCGACAGAATTCCATCTCCACCGGCCCAACGCCCCTTCGTTGTGTCTGGCCTGAAGTCAATGGGCCCATATCATCGCGAGGAGGTGTCTTCAGCGGCGTGGCGACGTCCTCCGGTCGTTGAGTATCGCTTCGCTGCTGCTCGCGACAACACAAACAGCCAGGCCCGGATACGTACCCCTGGGCCTCATGCTACCGACCATTATACTAGGGATCGTCCGCAATGGGCGACCCTTCGCCCGCCCGCCCGGCCACCATGCGGCTCGGCGCCGCCCCCGGCACGTTCCATTACATGGCTCTTCGCCATGAAGTGTGGGCAAGAGCCTGTTGCATAAACCTCGTACGAATCCCGCTCTCCCAAAATCGCGGCAGAATAGGCATCATAATGGAGGGCGAACTGTCAATAACGGGCCATTTCGGTGAATATGTGGAGAGCGATATCTCTGACGCGGGGTTTGTACGGCAGCCTCAATAACCCTATATATAGAACCGGACTACTTGTTCGAGGCCCGGCGGGCTATCTTGATCTGGGTATCGGCGATCAAGCTCCCCACCCCCGGCAGCAGCCGGCTGGAGGGATCGAGGAAGCGGCTGGTCCTGTCCGGGATGATAAGGCATTTCTTGCTTTCGCGGACGTCACGCGTGACAGCGGAGCGGCCTCCTGTGCGCGACGTCCGCGAAGCACTTGTTGCAGGAGGTGCAGGAGGACTCATCGGCCTCACCGTTCTCGAACTTTCTTACCAGCGAAGGTTCCCTGATCAAGGGTCGGCACAGGGCGATGAAGTCCGCGTACTCTTTCTCCACCATTTCCTCCATGTGGGAGAGGCGGCGCAGGCCACCCACGAGGATGAAGGGGACGTCCCCGATGGCCGGTTTGATCACCCGGGCGTCCGCGAGGTTGTATCCCTCCTCGAAATCGAACTTGCCGACCATCCTGCGGAAAGCTACCCACGCTGGGGGTTTCTGCCACGCGGGCAGGTCCCGCACCAGTTCTCTTACCGGAACCCCGCCGCGCCAGATGTGCCAGCCGGAGTAGGTGGTGCACCCTGAGGCGTTCTCCAGGGCGTCGATGCCCAGGTCCGCCATCCAGGCGGCGTATTTCGCGGCCAGGGCAGTGGTCAGCCCGTCTCGCGGAGTGTAGTCGTTCGCGGTGAGCTTGACCGTCACCGCCATGTTCCCGGGAACGCTCTTCCGCACCTCCAGGATTACCTCCCGCATGAGGCGGAAGCGGCCTTCGTCCGAGCCGCCCCAGCCGTCTTTGCGGTGGTTGAAGAAGGGGGAGAGGAACTCGTTGAGCAGGTATCCTCCGGAAGCGGCGATGTGCACGCCGTCCGCACCGGCCTCGGCCGCCCTCGCCGCCGCCCGCCCATACGCTCCAATGGCCTCCCGGATCTCCTCCTCGCTCATCTCCCTCGCCCGGTTCAGGTACATGGGATTCATCCCCGTGCGCGAGGGCGCCAGGGGAGCGCGGCCGATGGTCGCCTTGTTGGTCTGAGCCCCCGCGTGCAGCAACTGGAAGAAGACCTTCGCGCCTTCCGCGTGGACCGTCTCGGCCAGCCTGGCGAGGCCGGGGATCATGTCGTCGCCATGCAAGCCGATGGCATACCCCGGGACGTTTCCCAGGGGATGGACGATCATGATGCCGGGGATGATCAACCCGACTTCTCCCCGCGCCAGTCTCGCGTATCTTTGCAGCAGCAGTTCGGAGACCTCACCGTTCTCCTTGGCCATGCCCTCGTAGGTGGCGGCGTGGACGAAGCGGTTCTTTATCTCGACCGGTCCGACCGCGCGCGGCGTGAACAGGACCGATGGACTTGCCCTCCTCTCTACTCGATGCTTACCGCCGGCCTCTTCCGCGCGGCTGGGGCAGCTCGACCCGCAACGCCGGCTCGATATCGATGTTGAAATACGTCAGGCGGTTCAACTGGTTGGTGCCCTCGTATATCTGGGTCACCTTGGCGTCGCGATAGCATTTCTCCACCCAGCGCCTCTCCTCCGAACCATCCGTGCCCATTAGCTCCAGGGCCCTCGAGGTGATGTCCATGGCATTGTCGGAGCAGGCGAACTTGGCCAGAGACGCCAGGGCCAGGAGCCTGGTCATGTCCTCCTCGCTCACCAGCATGCGCAGCAGCCGTGCGGACATGGCCTTGCCGTATCGGGAGTGCAGGTAGGCCTGGTAAGGCCTGGAAATGCGGCTCCTCGACGTCGGTCCCCGCCGAGGGCTCGGCGCATGCCGCGACGATACGCAGGACCTCGTCTATGCCTGTGCGGTCGTGTTCGCGCAATGCCTTGAGAGCCGGAATATCGCGCAGCAGGTGTTCGCCGCTATCACCGAGTCGACGATCCATCTCCTACCCCCCTGGCTTGTCTCGCCGCGCCGGGACGATCCTGCTCAACCCCATCCCGGCTTATCGCGCCGAGTCGGGGCAACCGTCTCTTCATCCCCCTGGCACTGTCGAACCACTCATCTTCTTACCGGCGCATCCTCAGGGTGGACTTACGGCATGCCGGCATAATATATGACGGCAGCAGGTCAGCCATCCCAAGAGCCGCAAGGAGTGTTCGGATCACATAGCGTGCGATGAAGCCCTGGTTTTTCGAGAAGAGCCGACCTCCTGTTTATCCCCTCCGGGAGATATTCTACCATAGCGGCCGAGGGCTTCTGCGCCGCGCGCCAATTGGGGTCAAACCTGGAAGGCGGCTGAGGCTTCCCCTACTTATAAAAGGGGTGATACGGCTGTGCCGAGAATAAAATCTTCAGCGACCGGTGGCACAACATATAGTATTTGAGCGTGTATTTTCAGGGCAGGCCTGGAAGGGGATTGGGAGAGCAACTGTAGGGCAACATCTTGGGGTCAGTCACCCATGTCGCGCGGCCGCGGCAACGCGAGCGTGATGCCCGTTGCGGGATAGTGCGTCCAAACACCGGAAAGTGATATCGTCTCAAGGAGAAGCATGGTGAAGGCGAGAATAGTGAGTAGAGCCGTGGCTATCGGCGGAAGGAGGAGGCCGTGCCCGGGATAGAGAAATGCGGTGAATGCGGCGTCCCGCTCATGGTCTCGCGCGAGCT
>CAZQFX010000195.1:0-4615 GCA_964592775.1 uncultured Actinomycetota bacterium | reverse complement strand
CCGGGATAGAGAAATGCGGTGAATGCGGCGTCCCGCTCATGGTCTCGCGCGAGCTGGAATGGGGCGGCGGCGGCGTTATCCACCTTAAGAGGTCGCCCCGCAATCGCATGGTCCTCTACGAATCGGATATAATCGACAACCTCTTCAGGGGGATCGAGGAGCTCATCGGGGTAAGCGTCGAGCATATCGTGATCGAGAGCAGGCGGCGCGAGGTGAGGAAATACATCGAGGGCAGCTTCCCCGCCTGGGTGAGGAAGCCCGTCATTTACCTCAACGAGAAACTCGGGACCAAACCGGTCGCAAGATACCCGGTAAGGGCCATACGGGAAAGCCTGGGCAAGGTCATAGTCAGGCAGGTGTTCGACATAGGGAGGATCTACGGCTACGGCGACGTAAGGCTCGGCCCGCTCTGGGAAACCGGAGACCAGTACCCGTGGCGCGTGAACGTCATACATAATCCCCACTCCGTGCTGTTCTTCGCCGCAGAGTCCCTGGCGTCGGTAGAGGCCTTCGAGGGCAGGGAACACTGGGTGAGGTGCGAGGAGACGGGCGAGGACGTTTACGAGTACACCGCATATCCCAGCGAGCATCCCATTGAGCTCAAGGAGCGGCTCAAGAGGATGCGCTACGATTTCAAGCCCGGCGAGATAGGATACGAGCGCTGCGGGAGGTGCGGTATCCCGGTGGAGGTTGCCGGCCTGGAATGGGACCTGGAAAAGGGGACCATCCGCGACCCCGAGACGGGATGGAGGAAAGCGCTCTTCGGCCCCTTCGCCATGGATGCGGTCCTCTCCGACCTGGAGTCCGAGCTGGGCGGCTCGATACCCGAGGTGGTGGTGGAGGCACAGAGGCGCTATATCAAGTCTCACGTGGGAAGCGGCAGGTGGAGGCGGAGCGGCACGACCTTCAACCGGCAGACCGCCCTGCGCGGCCTTGGGAACATCACACGGTTCGAGGCGGACGAAAGCCACCTCAGCGTGACCATCCAGAACTCGTGCATGCCACTGTTGGTGCTGGGGATGGCCCAGGCTATCTACGAGACGGCCATGGGCAGGGAGTCGTCCTCCTTTTCCTGGAATATGAGCGAGGACGGCGACTTCGATCTTACCATCCGCATTTGAGAGCCCGGGGGATCGCATCTTCCGTCCGCTCTCCTTCTCAAGCCTGGAGGATAAAGGGCGATACTATCTACAGCGTTTCCCATGTGGAATGCGCAACTATATATCGCTGTATATCGCTGCGCATTGAATGCAACGGTCAGAGTAGGGATGCCGCAGCTCAGCAAAGGGGATCTGGCACAAGAGACGTTGCATAATATATACCGTTGGCGATAATGATGGTGCACGGGAAAGGAGCCCTTGGAAGTGATAGAGAGATGCGAGGCCTGCGGCGTCCCCGTGATGATCGGGCAGGAGCTGCGCTGGGGGGACAACGGCGTGATCACCCTGGCGAACTCGCCCCGCAACCGCATGGTCTTCTTCGAGTCCAACACCATCGACAACATGTTCAGGGGCATCGAGGAGATAATAGGGGAGCCGATCGAGCCGCTGGTCATCGAGAGCAGGCGGAGGGAGACGAGGAGGTTCATGGAGAGGAACTTCCCCTTTGAGGTGAGGAACGTGAACCTGCTCGGCGATGTGGACATGAAGGTGGACGGCTCGCCCTACTCCCGGAGTATCATGGAGAGCTTCACCAGGTTGAGGAGGGACCTCACCGAAAGGGTCACGGCCATCGGGAGCGTCTTCGGTTATGGGAACATATCCCTGAGCGACAAGTGGGAACGCGGGGAGGATTATCCATGGCGGACCCAGGTGATCCGCAACCCTTACTCGGTCCCCCTGTGGGTGGCGGACACCCTGGGCACGGTGGAGGCCTTCGAAGGCGTCGATATGACGGTCCGCTACGAGGAGATAGGCGAGGACACCATGCGCGTATCCACCTTTCCCGGGGAGCATCCCCTGGAGCTGGAGAAGCGTCTGAAGAGGAGGCATTACGACTTCAAGCCCGGCCGGCTCTCATACGAGCGCTGCCCGGAATGCGATATCCCGCTGGAGATATCCCGCTACGGTTGGAACCTGAAGGAGGGGATTATCACCGCGTCGGATACCGGCAGGAGGGTTGCCATCCTGGGCCCCCTGGCGCTGGAGGCCATCCTGGACGACCTGGAAACGATCCACGGGAAGCCGATCGTGGAGGCGGCGGTCGAGGCGCAGAGGAGATTCGTGCGCTCGCGCGTCAGCGTGGAGGAATCGAAGTCACTCGCATCATCCTTCGGGTCGCTGATGGCGCCGCGCGGCCTGGGGAACGTAGTCCGGTTCGAAGCTGACGAACGCCATGCCGGCGCGGCCATAGAGAACTCGTGCATCCATTTCATGGTAATAGGCATAGCCCAGGCCCTGTATGAGTTGGCCCTGGGCAGGGAAAGCTCCTCGCTGGAATGGGAGCTCGCCGAGGACGGCGATCTCGTCTTCACCATCCACTGAACCCCGCTTCAGGGTTCGTGATTCATATCACGCGGCCGTGACATAGCCGAGGAAGGTAACGCCGGCTGCTGTTTTCTGAGCAGAGCAGTTGTCCACGTCGCGCGGCCGCGGCACCACGGAGCATGGAAATCTTCAGCGACTGGCGACGCAACATATAGCATTTGAGGGTGTATTTTCAGAGCAGCGCGCATGGGTAACGCCATTGCGAGGCACCGCCCAAGGCGCCGAAGCAACCTGAAAGCGTCCACTTTACGCCCGCTTATTTCCCTGGGTGCCTGCATAGAAAAAACCGCTCCCCGCTAATCCTTGCCGACGGGCGCCCCTGTAGCGCTCCAGGCCATGGTTGCCATACCCCCGCCACTCCCATGTGGTATCTTGTCTATGGCCATCAATCCACCTCGCGGATACGATGGCAGACCCCCGAAGGGGAGAGGAGACGTGTTTGGACTCGCACAACAGGCCGGAATATCTCATGATCGCCGGAGCCGCCGTGCTCTGGGGAACGGTGGGCGTGCTCCTGAGGTGGATCGACCTGCCGGGCTGGGAATATTTCGTGGTCTTCATACGCTCCACCATCAGCCTCAGCTTCCTGTCCGCAGTCATCTATATAGGCCGCAAGCAGGACCAGTTACGCCTGGGGAAGCACCCGGTCCTGCTGCTCGCGAGCGGCGCGCTGCTCACCTTTCACTGGGTGATGTTCCTGAAAGCGCTGAACAACCTGTCCATCGGGGACGCGGAGTTCATCACCTACCTGGCACCGGTGCTCGTGGCCGTGCTGGCGCCGCTGCTGCTGAAGGAGAGGCTGGAGGGGACCACGGCGCTGGCGTTGCTCCTGGCGCTCGGCGGCATGTACCTCATCTCCCTCACCGGGCAGACGGAGGGAGCAGGGCTCAAGGCCTCCGGCCTGATCTATGCTCTTACCGCCGCGGTCAGCTATGCATTCCTGCTCGTCATCCTGAAGAAACTGCGGGAGACCACGCCGACGCTTACCATCACCTTCTACCAGACGGCGGTGAACGCCGCCCTGCTCCTGCCATTCTGCGCCTTCAGGCATTTCCCCGTCTCCACCCGCGGATGGGCTTCGCTCTTCGTCCTGGGCACGGTGCATACCGCGCTGGCGGGCCTGGTCTACGTCTACGCGGTGAAGAAGGTGAAGGCGCAGCACGTGGGGATCATCGCCTACCTCGAGCCCCTGAGCGCGATGGTCTTCGGCCTCATCTTCCTGGGTGAACAGCCGGGATGGCAGGACCTGGCGGGCGGCTTGCTGATCATCGCCGCCGGAGTGATGGTGTTAAGACGGGCCTCATGGAAGCGGGGGGGAGGGGGCGATTAGAACATGTCCTGTTCCACCCAGCGGGTGTGGTAGTTGCCGGCGATGAAGTCGGGGTTGGCGAGCAGGCGCAGGTGGAAGGGAATGAGGGTCTGCACCCCCTCGATCTGGAACTCCAGCAATGCCTGCTCCATGATACGCATGGCCTCCGCGCGGTCATTGCCGTGCACGATGAGCTTGGCCAGAAGCGAATCGTAGTTGGGGGAGACGTGGTACCCCTGGTAGCAGTGGGTATCCACGCGCACGTGCGGCCCCCCCGGCGGCACCCATTTCTCGATAATGCCGGGCGTGGGCAGGAAGTCGCGGTGGTGGTCCTCGGCGTTGATACGGCACTCGATGGCGTGGCCGTCCACGCCTATCTCCTCCTGGTCCAAGGCCATCGTCCGCCCCATGGCGTTCTTCATCTGCTCCACCACGATGTCGAAGCCGGTGACCATCTCGGTGATGGGGTGCTCCACCTGCACCCTGGCGTTGAACTCCATGAAGTAGAAGTTCCCCTCCTCGTCCAGGAGGAACTCCACGGTCCCGGCGGAGCTGTACCCGATGGCCTCGCAGCCCCGCACCGCCGCCTCTCCCATCCTGGCCCGCAGTTCCGGGGTCACGGCGGGCGAGGGCGCCTCCTCCAGCAGCTTCTGGTTCCGCCTCTGGATAGAGCACTCCCTTTCGCCCAGGTGGACGACCTTGCCGTGCTCGTCGCCCAGGACCTGTATCTCCACGTGCCGCGCCTTGCGCAGGAACTTCTCGATGTAGATCTCGTCGGAGCCGAAAGCATGGCGGGCCTCCGCCTTCACCAGCGGCAGGG
>CAZQFX010000194.1:0-4641 GCA_964592775.1 uncultured Actinomycetota bacterium | reverse complement strand
CAGCACCGCCCCGTCGACCCCGGCCCGCTGCGCCGCGTCCATGACGAAGGCGAGGCGGCGGGGGTAGTCGTCGTACATGCGCGCGCAGTAGAGGTTGTTCAGGTAGGCCTCAGCCATGGCGCGAACGGGATCACCTTCCAGCTCGGGCAGGGCCCAGAAGGCGCGGGTGCCGTAGCAGAGGGCGTCGGTGACCACCAGGCCGCCCACGTCTTCTATCTCCCCGACCAGCCCCAGCTCGTCGGTCGCGCTTCCCGCCAGGAGGAGCCTGGCCCGGTGACCCGCGACCACACGCGACCGGTTCGTCTCGAGCAGGCCGTCCAGGTATTCCTCGAAGACGGTGGGGGGGAGGGAGGACTCGAGCAGGAGGGCCCCCAGCGCCTCGGTGCCGGTCAGGCCGGGGTTTTTCCTCTCGCGCAGGGCGAACAACTCCCGCATCTTACCCCTTACGCGGTTGCTCCTACGCATCGCCTCGCGCAGCGAGGCGTCGGAGACGTCCACCTCGAAGTGGGCGGATATGGCATCACGGAAGAGTTCGAGCTCCTCGGCGAAGAACTCCAGCGCTTCACCGGTCATGAGGTGGGGGACATGCAGGTAGTGGAAGAAATCCAACCGTTTGACGTACTGCCAGTTCTCGAACATCCCCCGCAGATGGTCGCAGCCGTTGGTCTCCACCAGGCCGTCCAGGAAATCATAGGTCCCGTCCAGGCCGAGCTGCAGGCACGCCCGGCAGAAGCTGCAGTTGAAGCGGGCGAGGTAAGCGTCGGCCAGCTCCCGGTCCGGGTTTCCCAGGGCACGTATGCGGTAGGGGAGTACGCCCGCTGCGTCCAGGAACTCCCGCGGCGTGGCCACGCAGGCGTAGCCGACGATGCGCCCCCCGCCGTCCTTCCATCTCTGCAGGTAAGGATGGAAAATGTCGCCGGCACAGCCCATGAAGTCTTCCATGCGAGAAATCCCTCCTTTGCTCCCCCATCCACGGATGCGGTCTTGTTCGTCCGCCTGCGCCGCCGCCTGCAAAGCGTCCGCCAGCCTTCCTTTTCCCGCCTTTCGAGGCGGCCCATGCGGTGGAGGCATTGGTGTGCGTATGCCGGAACGCTCAGCCGCGAGCGCTTTACGAGACAGCCGGATGTACTTTCATTGATTCTATGTTCACTCACACATGGAGAACAAGGGGGAATTCCCGCGTATTCGCGGGGGGTTTTCCCGCACTGGGAGGTCGTACGGAAGCGCGTATCATTGAGTTCCAAGGCATCGTTTCTCGTCTCGGGACCCGGCCATCCCCGTTGCCGGTGCCGTGGAAAAGGGGGCGGCGCATGGCCGCCCCGGATGCCCCGAGGCGGACAGTGGCTACTGGCCCAGGATACCTCCCAGTATCCCTCCCGCGGGGCCGCTCCCGCCGCTCTTGGGGCTCTGGAGCTGGGTCGTGGCAGCCACCTCGCTCGGCTGCACGATCACGAAGCCGTCGCCCTGGAACGCCAACTGGAACAGCTCGCCGTGCGTGGACCCGAAGATCCCCTTCAGGCTGGAGAGGTTGGCGTCCATGTGGATGGAGGGGTTGAGGGACTGGGACCAGGCGATGGTGGCGTTGGGGTCGGTATAGGTTGGCTGCTGCGGCGTGACCTTCATGGTCATGGGCTCGCCGTCCGAGCACAGGGCGACGTAGCCGGTTCCCGTCAATTCCACCGTCCACAGGCCGCCGGCCATCATCCCGGCCCCGCCCTTGATCATCTTGATGTCCCAGGTGATGCTGGGGCTGAAGGCGAGGAGGTTGATGGCCTCGACCGTAATGGCCTCGTTGTTGAGGTAGACGAGCACGATGTCGTTGGCGCCGTCCGCCAGGAAGAGATCTCCCGCCCCCTGCGCGAGCATGAGGGTGAAGGACTCCCCGGACACCGCCTTCTTGAGCCATTTCGCCGCGCCGCCGCTGCCCTGGCGGGCGAAGCTTATCTGGCCCTGGTAGGCGATCATGGAGCCCGCCTTGGCCAGCACCGAGCCTCCCGAGGCGGCCATGTTCACCCGCAACAGTTTCTTGTTCTGGAGGTTGAAGGCGTTGGGGCTCTCCACTTCCAGGGACTCCTGCACCAGTGCCGCCAGGCTGGTGGGGGCCAGCTCCTCGGAAAAGGGCGTGGAAGCGGCTGCCGCGGCGGCAGGTGCCTGCATGACCGGAGCGGCGGGAGGCGCTGCCTGTGGCGGTGGCGCCTGAGGCGCCGCTTCGGGCGGCGGTGCCTGCGGGGCGGCTTGCGCCGCCGCATCCTTCAGATTCTGGCCGCAGAAACGGCAGAACGCGGCCCCATCCGCGTTCTCCTGGCCGCAGTTAGGACAGAACATCGTTTTCCTCCTTCATAACGGGAAAGGATCCGTCTACGTCTCCGATACCATGATATCCGGTTCTTCTCCAAGAAGTGCGGGTGATCGATGAATGAGGTCGTATCCTAGATCTTCGATTCCATGGATAAACCCAGGAAGAACGTCTTGTTTCATTGAAAATCGAAGATCGACCCCATTCTGACTTACCTCCGCATTATCCCGCACTTCTCGCGGAAGAAACCTATTCTTATTATCGGATTATTGAGGCTGTCGCACAAACCCTGCGCAAGACATATCGCTCTCCACATTCGCTCTCCACATATTCACCGAAATGGCCCGTTATTGACCGTTCGCCCCCCATTATGATGCCTATTTTGCCGCAATGTTGGGAGAGCGGGATGCGTACGAGGTTTATACGACAGGCATATTATCCCCACAATCAACTACTTATATCGGCAGTAGTTTTTACAGTACTCTACTGACGCTCTCGAGCAGCTTCCACAACGATCCAAATACTCCGATTCATAAATGCGCTCGGAGCCCGCATGTGTCACGGCTGTTTGAGGAGGTAATAGAGGCGGAGGGCGCTGTCAGCGGCCATCTCCGTCCCGATGCCGCGGCCGCCGGCGTCCGCACCCACGAGGAACAGCCCCGCTATGGGCGTAGAGACCTGCGGCCTGAGGTTGCCGCTCTGGCCCACCTCCTGCGCCACACCTATGCAATCACCGGAAGCCCTGCCGCTCAAGCGCGAGACGTCTGCGGTGTTGACCCTCTCCACCTCCACGGTGGACCCGGCGAGTTCGGGAAAGATCTCGCAGGCCAACTCCTCCGCGCGGTGCAAGAGCGCATCCGCCTGTACGGACCGGTCCAGGCTGCTGGGGGCGGGCGTCCCTACGATGAGACAATCCCTGCCGGGCGGCACTAGGGTGGGGTCCCATCTGCCCGGAGCGGTGGCGAAGAGGAAAAGGTCGTCGGGCACGCTCCCGTCCTCCAGGTAATCGAACATGGCGTGGGGCGGCAGGCCGGGCATGTGCAGGAGGCAGGGAGTGCGCATGGATGCGATCTCGCGGTCGAGGAAGAATCTCGAGGCGACGAAGGCCTCCGAGTCATGGAGGGCGTCCGCCGTCTCGAGGTACTCCGCGGGGAAAGCGTCACAGCCCGCCAGCTCTACGGTGCGCCGCAGGCCAGCGCTGGAAACGATGGTATCCCCGGGGATGAACTCACCCTCGGCGGTGGTCACGCCCCGCGCACGGCCACCCTCGACCACGATGTCCGCCGCCGCGCAAGCCAGGCGCAGCTTCCCGCCCGAAGCCTGCATGGAGCGCAGGAAGGAGACGGCGATGGCGCCGGAACCCCCGCGGGGGTAGCAGAGCCGCGATGCCCGCATGGTGCTGGCCAGAATATAGGCGAACTCCCCCATGCTGGCGCGGTGCCAGGGGAGCACCATGGTCAGCATGGCCTGGGCATGGAAGGTGCGCAGGAAGGCGTCGTTATCCGAGAGCGAGGTCATGAAATCCCGTACGCATACGTCCTGCAGCTCGCCGTGGAGGGGACAGCGCCGGTCGTGGAACCTCCTGGCCAGGGTGACGGAACCCCGGAAGCCGAACTCGCCCAGGATCTTGGCGGCGGTGTAAGCCCAACCCATCTTCTGCCAGCCCCTCACGCGTCCCTTGAGGAAGCTAAGGATGGATATGGGGTGGGCGATGGAGGATGCCATCTCCAGTTCGTGCCCGTACGGGTGCCTGCCGCCGCCCGGGAGACTGAGGGTGAAGGACGGAGTCGCGGCCGACCACGCGGGACCTGTGCCCAGGATACGGGCAATATCCCCGAAGGGCCCGAGTTCGCCGCGCCCGAACATGTGTACGCCGGTGTCGGCCACGTAACCCGCGCGGGCCAGGGAGGAGCATTTGCCGCCGGGGAAACCGTTTCTCTCCAGGAGGGTGACCTCGTGCCCTGCATGGGCCATGAGGGCCGCGAAGGCAGAACCTCCAGGACCGGAGCCGATCACCACCACTCGCCGTTTCGTCATGGCCCCCTGCTTTCTAGCGCACCGTCCCATAAATATCTGGTCCTTCTGCAATAAGTGTGGCTGGCGAGAAAGGATTTGCTTGGATGCGTGGCCGGGTCATGCCTTGCCTCTTTTACTCTCCCTATCGATTTCCCTTTATAGTCCGCCATTTCTTCAGAGTTTAGGATTCGAGGATCCCAAGGGACCATCCCCATCCCCTATTCGTCCACATTTATTGCAGAAGAACCGCAATAACTAAATATCTTGGCATTCGAACTCACTTTCCCCACCCTCCCAGGCAGCTTTTCTAGCAAATTTGCTTCGGCCGA
>CAZQFX010000193.1:2735-4656 GCA_964592775.1 uncultured Actinomycetota bacterium | reverse complement strand
CTTCATCGCATCACATCTCCGTTTTCGTGTGCTCGCCACATACCGTCACGTCATCTTGCGGGGAGGCACAGCACCGCCCGCCGCGTCTCGCGACCGCCCCTGCCCGAGGCACCCTCGGCGGGCGCGCGTTCCGGGGCGAGGCACGCCACTCCCATACATGCTAAGTCGGAAGGATAAGCGATCGGCTTGAACCGGATGTTTGACGGCCGTCAATGGTGGTGATGGAGGGCGTCACGGGAACGGGGGATGGGACACGGGCTTCCCGGCGGCTTCTCCACCCGCTATGGCCGCGAGCCTTTGCTCGAGCTCGCGCACGATGTGGTCCCAGCCCCTGCCGCGGACGACCTTCTCGCGGCCGCGCGCGCCCATGGCCTTCGCCCGCTCGGGATGGCGCAGCAGCTCCAGGGCATACTCTCCCAGCTCCTCCGCGTCCGAACAGAGGAAGCCGTCCACGCCGTGGTCGATGAGGCCGCGGGCTGCGACGCAGTAGCGGTTGCCCAGCACGGGCTTCCCCCGCAGCCAGGCCTCGCAGAAGACGAGGCAGAAGCTCTCGTGCAGGGACGGGAAGACGAGCATGTCGCAGGCGTCGAAGGCGTCGAGCACCTTCTCCCTGGGAAGCGCGCCGAGGTAGAAGACCCCCTCCCCGCCTATGGGCAGGTAGTCCTCCTCAGGCCCGATCATCACCAGGGCAGCGTCTATGCCTCCCTCCCGCACCCTGCGCACGGCCTCGATGGCCTCCCGGTAACCCTTGAGCACGTTCTTCCTCGCGACCCAGAGGAGGATGGGCCTGTCGCCGAATCCGAACTCCGAGCGGAAACGCTCCCCGTCTATGTGCGGAGACGCGAACTCCTCCAGGTCCATGCCCGGCCCCACCGCGAAAGCGGGAAAGCCCCATTCGCGCATGGAATCAGCCATCACCCCCAGGTTGGCGTCCACCCCGGCGGCGCCCCGCATGGCCGCCCCGAAATGCTCCCAGTAGTGGTTGGGGTCGCGGGCGTGGAAGAGGGGGAACACCAGCAGCGGCTTGCCCGCCCTGGCCGCCACCTCCCGCGCGGAGGGGACGGTGGACATGGGGACCATGGAGGCCAGGACGAGGTCGCAGCGCGACGCCGCCCGCAGCGCCGCGCGCTTGAGACCGGGCACGCGCGGGCCGATGAGGTAGCGCTGCATGCGGTTGACCGAGGATGGCCTGGTCGCGGCGGCCGCCCAGAGGATATCGCCGAGCAGCTTCTCCGGGTAGGTGTTCATGAGGTGGTCCCAGTCCCTGCGCATGTCCAGCTCGCGCAAGTCGCCACCGTCCCGGACGGTCAAGGCCCGGAAGTCGAGCCCCAGCATCCTCCCGTCCTCGGGCGGCACGAAGGTCCCGGGCACGGCGAGGTCGACGATGAGTCCGCGGCAGGGCTCGAAGGAAAGTGACACCTCCCTGACCTTTCCCCTGGCCATCTCGAACTCCCACGTGCCTATGCCGTGCAGTTCCACGGTGAGGGGGTTGTCCAGGGGGGAGTGCACCTCCATGCGCAGCTCGGTCAGGGACTCCCCGCCCACCAGCAGGGTCGCGCCTCTCTCCATCCAGCGCCCGGGCCCGTCCGCGCGGTCCTCGAAAACGTGCCACCCCGAGAGAAAACAGTGCTCGGGGATGCCGCGCATGGTCTCCGCAACCGTTGACGCGAAAGCCCGGCCCCTTCTCTCGGCAGCGAGGTGTCGCTGCAATGTCCGGGAGTAACGGTATCCCTTCCCGGGCCGGGGGTTCTTGACCGGCATGCGGTGTACGGCCACCCCCTCCATCTCCTCCGTGCCCCGGGGCAGAAAATCGTCCCACACGAGGTACCCGTATGGGGAAAAGACCATGTTCCGCGCGCAGGTGGTGAAGACCTCGACCTGGTGGCCTCCGGCCGCCAGCCGGGTGACCACCATACCGCGG
>CAZQFX010000193.1:0-2719 GCA_964592775.1 uncultured Actinomycetota bacterium | reverse complement strand
CCCCCGCCGATGATCTCGCGGCCGAAGCGGTAGCTCAGCAGCAGCAATCGCATGGCGCACTCCTTTCACGGGCTCGCCATTGAAGATAACGCAAGAAGATGAACAAGGAAAGCGCGGGCGCCCTCAGATTATCTCCAGGGAGGAGACGGCGATGCCCAGCACCCGCATATCCATGATCCCCAGGGCGTCCTTGGGGACGAAGGGGTTTTCGACCACCAGGTCCACGCGGATCGGACCGCTGGGCAGGTCGCGGGGCAGGGGGACCTTCTGGGTGTGGGAGAGGTTCGGGACCTCGAAGGTGGTGACCCTGCGCCCCTCGATATAAACGGATATCCTGGAATATTCGCCGGGGTTGGCCATGATGGAGCGGACGATGAGATACCTGCTCCTCCTGGAGTCGCGGAGATGAAAGCTGGCCCTCTCGGAGGTCCACCTGAAATGGACTCCCGAGGCGCTTGATTCGAGCAGGTGCCATCCGGGGCCCAGGAACTCGTCGTCGCGGCCGATCTTGATCCTGGAGGGAGGATGGGCGTGATAGCTCTCCTGGCGCAGCGCCCCCTCGCCCAGGCCGAGTCTTAAGTCCATCTCCTCCACGGGGGGGTTGCCGATATGAGCGCTGAGTATGCCGTCGGCGACGAGCTCCCAGTCCCGCCGCTTGCGCACGCGCTTGAGCTTCCTGCGCAGGGAGAGGGTCTCGGGCAGATAGAGGAGGTTCCAGCCCACGGCCTGGAGAAAGCGCAGGGCGAGGACGACGCTCTCCCGGAGCGGCTGCTTTTCCCTCTTCAACTCCATCTTGAGCCTCTGCAGGTAATGGAAGGGCAGCTCCCTCTTTATCCACCTCAGGGTGGTATCGTCCATGTTCTTGAAGAGGGCGCGGATGCGGTTGCGTTCGTAGAGGTATATCTGCCGGTGGCTGTCGCGCCCCATGGTCGAGGAGAGATGGTGCCTGGCCACCGCCCCCGGCTCGTAGACCACACCGTAGCCCATGACGTTCATCCTCCAGCCGAGATCGGCGTCCTCGAAAGGATAGCGGTAGCGCTCGTCGAACCCGCCCACCTCCTCGAAGACCCCCCGGCGTGCGAGCATGGCCGCGGAGCAGGCGAACATGAGAGGGGCGTGGCGCGAATAGGAGTTGAAGTCGGCGCTGAAGATACCCCGGTCCCAGGCATATCCCAGGAGGTTGACCAGGCCGCCCGTGCTGTTGATGTGGGAATCGAAGCCGTTGAGGAGGATATGCGAAGCGCATACCCCTACCTGCTCGCGCTCTTCGTCGAGGCGCCCCAGGACACTCTCCAGCCAGTGCGGGTCGATCTCCACGTCGTTGTCCAGGAAGGCGATGAGGTCGCCGCGCGCCTCCGCTACGCCCCGGTTCTTGGCCGCAGCCGGCCCCACGTTCCTGCGCAGGGTCAGGACCCTGACTCCCGGGAACCTGGCGCGAACGGCGTCGATGCTGCCGTCGTCCGAACGGTCGTCCACGACGATGACCTCATAGGGAGCGGAGGTAGCCTGGGCGAAAACCGAGGAGAGGCAGCCCGCGAGGAGCTGCTCCCCGCGGTAATGGGGTATGACGAAGCTCACCAGCGGACTCGCCTCGCTGCTGCTCTTCGTTTGTTCCATGTTCACGGTGCTTCGCGCGACATCACGTTGATATCCCCTAAGTCCTTCGCGCCCGCCGAAAGGGATACAGGTCATTTCAGCAGTTGAGAGCGCTTATACCCCTTCGCATCCGGTCACACCCAAGTTTACACGATAACGGGAACCGGCGAGAAGCCGATAGGGTCTCATCCGTATATCCGTGGTCGGTAAGGTTTTAACCGCGGCCCGCGGTAAGTATAATGTTTGGGATGTTCGGATAGATGTCCGGCCGGAGAGAAGAAGAAAAGGAGGATCTTAAGAACATGGATGGATCGCGGTCCAGGAGACGGGAAGGGGTCGCGCGCGGGTTCGGCGCGTGTGCGGTCATGTTGTGCGCGGCGCTGCTCCTCCCACTGGTGGGGGTGGGCGTATCCCCGGGAGCAGGGGGAGCTACGGCCGCATCGGCGGTGATCGACGGCAAACTCATGGGTTTGGACACGCGCGATTACGCCAACAACATGGTGTTTAAGGTGCCCCTTGCGGAGAGACAGCAGGTAAGGCATTACAAGGTCGTCGTCTCCTGGAACAGGATCGAAAACGCGGACGGCGTCTTCAACTGGTCCTTTTACGACGGCCAGATCTCGCAGATGCTCGCGGACGGAGCGGAATCCATCCTGCTGCTCCTGGGCAGCGGCGTGCCCGCCTGGGCGCGGGACCCCGCATACGGCGACAAGGCCGCGATGGCTCCGCCCAGGGACCTCTCCAAGTGGTACCGTTTCTGTAGCACGGTGGCGGAGAGATACGGCCACCTGGTGGACTTCTACGAGGTATGGAACGAGCCGGGCTGGGACCGGGATTCGGCAGCCCAGAAGGCACACGGCGTGGTCCACTTCGGGGGCCAGGTGGAGACGGACTACCTGCCCCTGCTGCAGCTGGCCCACGCGGCCATCAAGGAGAAGGACCCCACCGGGCAGGTCATATGCGGAGCCCTGCTCTTCGGAATGGACCCCGCTCCCACTGCGGGCACCGAGCTGTACAGCCTGCTCTTCGACGAGGTCAACCGCCCCGGCCAGGACGTCTCGATGGCGGTGACCGCGAGCCGGGGGATAGTGGCCGAGCGCCCCATGTACTTCAACTACAGGGG
>CAZQFX010000192.1:0-4665 GCA_964592775.1 uncultured Actinomycetota bacterium | reverse complement strand
CGTCCTTCTCCTTGTCGTATCCCTGGTAGTACTGGCAGTGCGTCTCGTCGCAGATGTCGTAGTTGGATGCAGCATGCCTGCCCATGCTGCGCACGGCATAGGAGCGGGCTGCCACCGCCTGCGCCTTCACCGCCTCCCGCGGCCAGCTTCCGGACACCTCCGCGATGCCCCGCAGGTAGGTCTCGAAATCGCTGATGAGGATGGCGCGCAGCGCAAGGGAAGCGGTCCCATAGACGTTCAGCTCCAGGGGGGCGTGGCCGGAGAGGTGGCTCACCTTGCGTCCGCCGTTCTGGGGCAGGCGCAGCACGTCGCTGCCGCCCAGGGCGCTGACGTAAAGGGGGTCGCCCGGGCCGCCGTAGACCGCCCCGTTTAGGTGCGTGCCGTCCGGCTGGAAGATGCAGAACCGGCCCTGGGCGTCCGCGCCCACGGTCCAGGTGCCGCCGGGGTTCATCACCCCGCCGGGGATGGCGCCGCCCCTGGTGTAGAGGGTGAACGTCCCCGACTCCGGCGCGAGCCGGATGGAGGACTGGTTCTCCACAAGCCCGACGCGAAGCGACGAAGGACAGGCCCAGGCGCTCACCTGCGTGCCCTGGTAATAATGGGCGAGGATCTGCTGATGGTTGAATCCCGCCGCCCCCATGCCGCGGGCCCCGTACTGGCACATGCCCACCCCGTGGCCCCATCCGGAGCCGTTGAAGACGTAGGTCTCCTGCAGGGCCAGCGCCTCCCCCGCTCCCAGGGGCAACATCAAAGTGGCGAGCAAAGCTATGAGTACGATAACCGCGAGCTTTTTCAAACCATCCTCCTTTCAGGCCTGCCGGTCAGATCGAAACGTGTCCGGCAAAGCCGTCGCGAAGAGCGACGGAAATCATGGCGGACCAGATAGCGTCGCGGTGAGCGAGTCGGGTGATAACGAGGAGCCGCGGGCGACGAAGCAATCTCCATGACTCGCGCTCGTATTTCCGCTGCCGTCCCTTCGGATGAACCACGCTCTACCATGTGTTACGCCTCCCCATACGCATGCGGTAACGTGCCTCGCGCCTCTAGGTTGCTTCGCTCCTCTCCAGGCTGTTCCGAGCTTATTCTTTGGACTCCTCCCACAGGCGGTCGAGTTCCCCCAGGGTCATCTCGCGCATATCCCACCCCTCCTCCGCGCACCTCTCCTCCATGGCGCGGAAGCGCGTCTCGAACTTGCGCGAGGACCTCCTCAGCGCGATCTCGGGGTCCACCTTGTAATGGCGGCAGATGTTCACCAGTGTGAAGAGCATGTCCCCCAGCTCCCCCTCAAGATCCCCCCCGCCGCCCCGCAGGGCATCCTCGATCTCCCGCAGCTCCTCCTCCAGCTTGGGCAGGACCTCCTCCGCCTCCTCCCAGTCGAAGCCCACGCGGGCCGCCCGGGTCTGCAGCTTGAAGGCGTAGAGGAGTGCCGGCAGGCCTCCCGCCAGCCCGTCAAGCACCGAGGGCTCTCCCCGCTCCTCCGCCTTAATACGCTCCCACCTGGCTATGACCTCCTCCGGGGTCTCCAGTTTCACCTCCCCGAAGACATGGGGGTGGCGGCGCACCAGCTTGGTGATGATGGAGCGCAGCGAATCCCTCGCGTCGAAGACCTCCTCCTCGCGGGCGATCTGAGCTTGCAGCACCACCTGCAGCAGCAGGTCGCCCAACTCCTCCGAGAGGTGCTCCCAGTCCCGGTGATGGATGGCGTCCACCGCCTCGTGCGCCTCCTCCACCATGTGCCGGGAGAGTGACTCGTGGGTCTGCTCGCGGTCCCAGGGGCACCCGTCCGGCCCGCGCAGGCAGGCGATGATGTCCAGCAGGCGCTGGAAGTCGAATATCTCCGCATCGTCCAAGGAGGGCAGGAAGACGGTGGTGAGGTGGTCGAACCGCTCCCCGCGGTCAAGCTCCTCCAGGGGAACATCCTCCACCCTCTCGTCCGCCGTCCCCGCCGCGCCCACCACGCGTACGGGATGGGAGGGGGGATACGCCTCGAGCAGCGCGAGTTTCACCTCCGAGGCCTTGAGGCGCGAGTCCACCTGCGCCAGCAGGGTGGCCACCCGTGGATCGAGCATGCCGTAACCCCCTTCCAGCAGGCGGTCGGCGTCCAGCAACAGCAGTCCTTCCACCGCGTCCACACCCAAGGCCGCGAGGACGGCATCGAAAAAGCTCACCGCCCCGTGCACGCGTACCTCTACTTCCTCCGCGAGGAGGAGCTGAACCGTCCTCTCCGCAAAGAGGGCGAATCCGGGGACGGCGTAATATGCTTCGCCCTTGCCGCGAGCTTCCTCCGCCACCTCGCGCGCAATGGCCACGTAGACCTCCCCCAAGAAGCCGCCTTTCTCGTAATGGCGGTCCATGAAGCGCATGCGCACTCCCCTCGTCCGCAGTTCCTCCACGCAGGGATGGCGCGAGGTGCGCACCAGCACCTCTTCCGCGCCCTCCAGTTGTTGCAGGGTCTCCAGGGTGATGAGCCCGAGGGGCCCGGGACCCAATCCCAGCACGT
The DNA here is from genome assembly GCA_964592775.1 of uncultured Actinomycetota bacterium. Taxonomy (GTDB): domain Bacteria; phylum Actinomycetota; class Geothermincolia; order Geothermincolales; family RBG-13-55-18; genus SURF-21. The sequence continues at coordinate 2,165 of CAZQFX010000192.1, read as the reverse complement.
GCACGACGGGTCTTGTTTCGTCCATCTCTCTCCTGTTCTTATGGTTCCATCTATTCTAACAGCCTGTACAGCGGGCGACTTCTCATATGGCCAGGCGCATCCACGCTCTATCCCTCAAAAAGGCCATTCAGCCCGTAAAACCGCATGCGTTTTATGCCGATCTTGAAAGCGCGATAGTTATGTCGTGTATCCGAACAAGCAAGAGTATCGCCTCATCGGAAAGCATGGGCGCGAGAAAGACGCCAGGTAGGGCGTGAGAGCCTTCCTTTATCACCTCAACCGGACGCAACGCGAAGCAGGCCGGTCAGGCCTTCCATATAATCCTGTCCCCGCTCGGCCCAGGTGCCCGCCTCGAAATAGAGGACCAGCTCCTGAAGGTTCCTGCGGTATCGTACTGCCTCCCAGGGGTAGCCGCCGCTCTCCGCCTCTGCCGTCAGGCTTTCCGCCCTCGCGGCCCCATCGAGCCCCAGGCGCAGTACAGCATCGTCGCCGCTGTGTCCCACCTCGCGCACGCCCGCCGCCATACAGGCCAGGCGCAGGCGCGCCACCCCGAAGAGGTTCTCCGTCTCCAGCGGCAAGGGCCCGTAGCGGTCGCGCACCTCGTCGGCCAGGGAGGTGATCTCTTCTCCGTTCCCGGACTCGGCCAGGCGCCTGTATATCTCCACCCTGCGCGACGTCCTCGAGACATACTCCGGGGTGATGAAGGCCCGCAGGGGCAGGTCGATGGTCACCTCCGAGGTGCGGGGGCGGCTGACGCCGCGCAGCTCGTCAACGGCCTCCGCGAGCATGCGGCAGTAGAGCTCGAAGCCCACCGCCTCCACGTGGCCGTGCTGCTCCGCGCCCAGCAGGTCCCCGGCCCCCCGTATCTCCAGGTCCTTCATGGCCACCCGCAGCCCCGAGCCCAGCTCGGAGAAGTCGCGGATCACCTTCAACCTCTGCAGCGCCCCCTCGGTCATGTAGCCGCCTTCGCGGAAGAGGAAGAACGCGTACGCCTGGCGGTTGCTGCGCCCTATACGCCCGCGCAGGTGATAGAGCTGCGACAGCCCCAGGTTCTCCGATCCGTCCACGATGAGGGTGTTGACGTTGGGGATGTCCAGCCCCGACTCCACGATGGTGGTGCAAACCAGCACGTCGGCGCGGCCGGCGATGAAATCCTCCATCACCGCCTCCAGCTTGCGCTCCTTCATCTGGCCGTGCCCCACCGCTATCCTCGCCTCGGGCACCAGCTCGTGCACGTGGCGGGCCGCGCGGTCGATGGTGCGCACGCGGTTGTGCACGTAGAACACCTGGCCCTCGCGCGACAGTTCCCCGCGTATGGCCTCGCGCACCAGCTCGTCGTCGTAGGGACCCACCGAGGTTATCACGGAGTAGCGTTCCTCGATGGGGGTATCGATGACGCTCAGGTCCCGTATGCCGGAGAGGGACATCTGCAGGGTTCGCGGGATGGGCGTGGCGGTGAGGGTGAGCACATCGACGCTGCGGCGCAGGGCCTTGAGGCGTTCCTTCTGCTCCACCCCGAAACGGTGCTCCTCGTCCACGATGACCAGCCCCAGATCGACCAGCTTCACATCCTGCTGTAGCAGCCTATGGGTGCCGATGACCAGGTCCACCTCCCCCGACGCCACCTTTTCCAGCACCTCCCTCTGCTCCGCATGGCTGCGGAAACGCGAGAGCGTCTCCACCCGCACGGGGAAAGAGGCGAAGCGTTCCGTGAAGGTGCGCCGGTGCTGCTGCGCTAGCACCGTGGTGGGCACGAGCACCGCCACCTGCTTGCCGTCCATCACCGCCTTGAAGGCGGCGCGCACCGCCACCTCCGTCTTGCCGTAACCAACGTCCCCGTAGACCAGGCGGTCCATGGGGACGGGCTTCTCCATATCCCGCTTCACGTCCTCTATGGCGCGCTCCTGGTCGGGGGTCTCGACGTAGGGGAAGGAGCCCTCCAGCTCCCGCTGCCAGGGGTCGTCTGGCCCGAAGGCGTGGCCTTCCCCCGCCATGCGGTCGGCGTACAGTTTGAGCAGGTCGAAAGCCATCTCCTTCACCGAGGAGCGGGCGCGGCGCCTGGAGGAGCTCCGGCGGATCAAGGAGGCGGCGGGCTGGTTGCGGGAGCGGTTGGAGCGCGAGCACGACCGGTACTTCCGCCTCGGCCCTGCGCCGCTGGCGCCGCC
>CAZQFX010000191.1:0-4709 GCA_964592775.1 uncultured Actinomycetota bacterium | reverse complement strand
AAATGGAGCGGGAGACGGGCCTCGAACCCGCGACCTAGAGCTTGGAAGGCTCTCGCTCTTCCAACTGAGCTACTCCCGCTCGCTTCCGTCATATTCTAGCATAGCCTATCGGTCACCAGGGTACACGGCACACGGTCGATGGAATAATGGAAGAAGAACCAACGTGGTTCTTCTCCGAGAAGCGTGGGCGGCAGGAAAGGGGAAGTGTTATTGCGGAGTCGGGTCCTTTATACGAAAGGCCTCGAACGGTCGATGAGGGCTGCAAAGAGATGGTCGGGGTGGGCGGATTTGAACCGCCGACCTCATGCTCCCAAAGCATGCGCGCTGACCAAGCTGCGCCACACCCCGACGTCGTTCATGATCCAGGCGGTACCCTGGCGCTCTCGATGCAGTCCCTATTTGTCACCGGGGTACTCGCTTAGATTATAGCACCGGTGCCGCCGCGCCGAACGTAGATGCAAGCAGCGACCGTCGCCATCCCCGTCCACTCTTCCCAGAGCAAAGCCTCGCACGAGTATTTCTCTTTTTCGTCCTATGGCAATCCCGCTCCTGTTCGGGGCAATACCATCCCTATGGATAGCCGCCCGGTGCTTCCATATAATAGGGCTGCATGAAGAAAGGCCATGGGCGCGCCAACGGACTTCGTGCCATACCCTCTACGCCTGGCGGTGCGGCACACGGAAGATGCGACCGGTACTGAAAGGGGAGAAAGATGCTGGTGGAGAAGGGGTGGTTCATACCCACACTGCAGTTCGGACCGGACGTCGTCTTCCTCTTCGAGGACTGGGATGAGACGCCGGTCGGGCCCTACCGAGCGCTCTTCCACTTCACCCCCGAGGATTTCCGCACCCTCTACGTCTCGGGTGAGGAAGGGAGGGACCTCGTCTCGGCCATCCACCGCTTCGACGAGATGCGCGTGACCGATATCGCCTCGCAGCGCCTGGGCGGACGCTGGAGCATCGAGGTGGACACGGGCGAGAAGGGCGCCCTGCACGTGGAGGTCGATTACCGCGAGACCGCCCTGCTCAAGGTGGTCAACCCCATCGCCCGCCATACGCCCGACATCATCGCCCGCAACCCGCTCTACTGCAGGCTGCTGCCGCGCCTGGCCGCCCCCATCATGGGCACCGACCCGGAACAGAAGATCATGGGGGTCACGGAGATGGGGCGCAGCACGCGCTTCCGCACGGACCGCATCTTCAAGGTCACCTCGGCCCGCTGCACCTGGAACGGCGTTGACCTAGGCCCGCTGGTGGACTGCTGTTTCGCCCACGACATGGGCGCCTACAGGACCATCTCCAAACCCATGGTGAGCTACCTTTCACTCCTCGTGGAGGAATAGCATGACCTGAAGCAATGCGAAGAGGGCCGCGTCTTGCGAGGCCCTCTCGCTCAGGGAGCTCAAAGGTAAAAAGCGGAGGTTTTCGCCCCCGCTTCCTATGCTTGGGGTGAGCGACGGGACTTGAACCCGCGACCTCTGGGGCCACAACCCAGTGCTCTGCCGGCTGAGCTACGCCCACCATGCTTGTTACTGGCACGCCTGGGAGGACTCGAACCTCCAACCTGCGGATTAGAAATCCGCTGCTCTATCCTTTGAGCTACAGGCGCACGTCCGCAAACAGAATTATAGCACCCCGAGATAGGCGGATGGCGCCCCGGGCACAACAGAGCACTGCTTGTTTGCAGTGAAACTGTGCCTGTAGTAGCATAAATGTCGTTCTTGCACCCCAGGTAAACGGGCGAGAGTGGCGGAACTGGCAGACGCGCTGGGTTTAGGACCCAGTGGTTTTACCGTGGGGGTTCGAGTCCCCCCTCTCGCACCAGGAGTTCCCGCACCCGTATGGGGTGGGATTTTTTACGGTACGGGAAAGAGAGCACGGATAAGGCAACAGGCGACGGGAAGGAGCGCGTGAGGTGGCCGTGAAAGCTGAGATGGAGGAAGTGGAGAAGAACAAGGTGCTCATAAAGGTGGAGGTGCCCGCGGAGAGCGTGGGCAAGGCCGTCGACCGCGCCTTTCGCGATGTCGCCCGGGAGGTTTTCATCCCCGGTTTCCGCAAGGGAAAAGCGCCGCGGCGGGTATTGCAGGCCAGGCTGGGCATGGAGGCCATTTACGAAGAGGTGAAGCGGTCGAACCTCCCCGAATACTACGCCGAAGCACTCAAGGACCTGGGTATCGAGCCTATCGATGAGCCGGAGATAGACCTCGAGGCGATCGAGATCGAGGAGGGAAAGCCCCTCACTTTCGAGGCCACGGTGGAGATAAGGCCCCGCGTGGTGCTGGACGACTACAAGGGCGTGGAGGTGGAGCGCCCGGATGACGAAGTAACCGAGGAGGAAGTGAGGCGCGTCCTCGACAACATGCGCGAGAAGTTCGCCCGGCTCGAGGTGGTCTCGGGCAAGATCCTGGCGGACGGCGACCACGCCCTCATCGACTTCGACGGCTCGGTGAACAACGTGCCCTTCGAGGGGGGGTCGGCCAAGGATTTCATGCTCGAGATGGGTACCGAGAACATCTGGCCGGAGTTCAACGAAGAGCTGCGGGGCAAGCGCAAGGGGGACATCCTGGACATCAAGGTGAAGATGCCGGAGCAGTTCCCCGACGAGGCGCTGGCCGGACAGATCGCCTCCTTCAAGGTCATCGTCAAGGAGGTGAAGGTGAAGAAGCTACCGGAGGCCGACGACGACTTCGCCAAGGGATCCAGCAAGTTCGACACCATCGCGGAGCTGGAGGGCGACATACGCGGCAAGCTGGAAGAGGCCAAGAAGGCCCAGGCGCTGGAGTCGGTGCGCATGCAGGCACTGCGGAAGCTCTCGGAGGGCCTCGAGGTGGAGATCCCGGAGAAGATGGTGGAGGATTACACCCACCAGCGCCGGCACGAGCTGGAGGCGCGCCTGTCCTCGCGCGGGCTGTCCCTGGACGACTACCTCAAGGCGGTGGAATACAGCGAGGAGCGCATGGAGGAGGAGTTCGAGGACGAGGCGGGGCGGCTCATCCGCAACGAGCTGGTCCTGGACGCGGTCATCGCCGCGGAGGGGCTGGAAGTGAGCGACGAGGAGCTGCATGAGGAGATAGAGCAGAGGGCGGAGATGTTCGCGGTGAAGCCCGAGTCCTTCCGCGAGGTGCTCGAGGAGCGGGGCGGGTTGGAGGAGCTGAAGGAGGACCTGCAGCGCAGGAAAGCGCTCAAGTTTTTAGGCGACAATGCCGTTTTTGCCGGTGAAGGAATCGAACCGGCTTCCGCCGGGGAAACGGAAGAAACCACTGCGGGGGAAGGGGAGGAGAAACCGGAGGAGGAAAGCCCCGCGGCCGAAGGGGAAGATCCGGCGGAATAGGCGGAGGAATATGTCTCATGTTAGCCGGTGCCACCGCGCAGGTATAATTTATTCTAGGGACGGTTCAACGAGGAAAAAGGATGATGTGACATGGCAACCAGCCTGATACCCATAGTCATCGAGCAGACGAACCGCGGCGAGAGGTCTTTCGACATCTACTCGCGGCTGCTCAAGGACCGTATAATCTTCCTGGGGACGGAGATAGACGACCACGTGGCCAACGTGGTCATGGCCCAGCTCCTGCACCTGGAATCGGAGGACCCGGAGAAGGACATCCACCTCTACATCAACAGCCCCGGTGGGATCGTCACCTCGACCCTGGCCATCTACGATACCATGCAGTACGTGAAGGCCGACGTCTCCACCATCTGCATCGGCCAGGCGGCCTCGGGGGCGGCGCTGCTCCTCTCGGCGGGGGCGGCGGGGAAGAGGTTCGCGCTGCCGCACGCCCGCGTCCTGCTGCACCAGCCGGCGGGGGGGACCAGCGGCCAAGCGGTGGACATCGACATCCACGCGCGCGAGATCCTGCGGCTGCGCGACCTGCTGGACAAGATCCTCTCGGATCATACCGGCCAGCCGCTGGAGCGCATCCGGGCGGATACCGACCGCGATTTCATCATGAACGCCTACGAGGCCAGGGAGTACGGCGTCATCGACTCGGTGATCGAGAAAAAAGTGGAAGAAGAGGCCAGGCTGAAGTAGCGGCACGACGGTCCGGCCCGCCCCGCAGGCGGCGAACGCGTTGAAATGGGGCATAATATTGAAGTGATCGAGGTCGATATTAAGATCAAAGGAAACGGAAACGCCCCGGGCATGGAGACCGCGAGGGAAGGGGCGGTTCTCCGGCCCCGGAGGCGTGGCGGGGCCGGGAGGGCGGCAAGACGGACGGCCAACTGGAGGTAGGAATATAATGGCGAAATTCGGAGAGGGCGGCGACCTGCTCAAATGCTCATTCTGCGGCAAGAGCCAGCGGCAGGTCAAGAAGCTCATCGCGGGGCCCGGAGTGTATATCTGCGACGAGTGCATCGACCTCTGCAACGAGATCATCGAGGAGGAGCTCTCCGAGACCCCGGAACTGCGCCTGGAGGAGCTGCCCAAGCCCAGCGAGATATACAACTTCCTCAACGACTACGTCATCGGGCAGGAGAAGGCGAAGAAGATCCTCTCCGTGGCCGTATACAACCATTACAAGCGCATCCAGGTGGGCTCATATTCCGATGACGACGTGGAGCTGCAGAAGAGCAACATCCTGCTCATCGGCCCCACCGGTTGCGGCAAGACCCTGCTGGCCCAGACCCTGGCCAGGGTGCTCAACGTGCCCTTCTGCATCGCCGACGCCACCACCCTCACCGAGGCGGGGTACGTGGGTGAGGACGTGG
>CAZQFX010000190.1:0-4840 GCA_964592775.1 uncultured Actinomycetota bacterium | reverse complement strand
ACGTCATCGCCGCCAAGGGCTTCGAGAAGGACACCTACTTCGAGATGGCGGCCCGCGACATCCGCGCCCTGCCCAAGCTGGAGGGCACGGTGCACGTGAACATGGCCCTGATCATCAAGTTCATGCCCAACTACTTCTTCAACCCCGCGGCCTTCCCGGAGATACCGCGGCGCAACGACCTCGCCGACGACGGCTTCCTCTTCCGGCAGGGCCCCACCAAGGGATTGGGAGGCATCCAGTTCCACGACTTCAACCTGGCCTACGGGCCGTGCGGACTGCCCAACGTGAGCATCTTCAAGGAGCAGATCGAGGTGCTCAGGGAGCTGCTCCTCAAGGCCCCGCCCACGGAGGGGCAGCGCAGGGACATCGACTTCCTGCTCACCCTGGGCGAGCTCTTCACCCTCGTGGCCTACGGCCAGCTCCTGCTGGAGAACCAGCCTATATACGGGGTGGAGGACGACCTCATGGAGTCCATCTTCGACTTCATGGTGCGGGATTTCTCCCGCTATGCCCTGCAGCTCTACTCCAAGACCTCGAGCACACCCGAGCAGATGGACCTGTGCCTCAAGATGCTGCGCAAGCCGGTGATCGACGAGGCGCGCTTCGAGCGCGTGTGGGAGAGATACGTCTTCGCCACCGTGGGCGCCTACACCATGAACGATTAGGGGCTGGCCCCCGGGTGGTTCACTCTCTCCGCGAGGTCTTGGCTTCCAGGATGAAGTCGAAGGGGGTACCGGTCCTCAACTCCCTGGAGTCCCGCACCTTCACGCCCTCGTCTCTCCAGGTGACAAGGTGATCGACGGGGGAGGACGGGGCCCGGAACGGGTTGGGGTGGTCGTAATAATCCTCGGGGTTCTCCTTAATGCCCTCCTGCCATGCCCTGGCTATCTCGTCTATGGCGGCGATATGCACTGCCGGGTTGCCTCCCACTACCGTCCCGTCAGGGACGTCCTTGGTCACCACCGAGCCGGCCAATACCCCGCAGTGTCTTCCCACCGTGACGCCGGGCAGTATGACCGATCTGGTTCCCACCACCGAGTTGTACCCGATGCTGGTCCGCCGGATGCGCATGGGAAAGTCCGCCACCGCGTTGGCCCCGGCATCGTGCGCGTATACTACGGCCCCGAAGCCCAGGCACGCATAATCCTCTATGACGATGGATTTCGGGGCGGTGATCTCTATATACACTCCGTAATCGATGAAGGAGTGTTCTCCTATATCCACGCCCCGCTTGCGGAGCAACCTCTTTCTGCTCTCCATGTCGGGGTGCCACATGGAGAGAAGGATAAGCAGGCGGTAGTCGAGGAAAGCCGCCAGGTCCAGAAAGGCATTCGTCACTTTTCCGGCAAGAATGTTCCGCCCCAGGAAGAAATATCCCTTCGCGAACAGATAGGCGCGCCTGCTGTCCATAACGCCCACTCCCTTCATAGGTCCATCGGAAAGGCACTCGTAGTTTCTATCTTCCCTTATAAGCGCGGCTCTAATCCCGCTGGCCGATCGGGCGGCGCTTTCAGGGAACGGCCGTGCCGCGGGTAACCGTGTGATAGGGGCAAGGGGGTCCCGAACGTTCTGGTTTAGAGGACGTTCAACCCCTTGAAAAAAGAGCGGCAGCGCTCCAGCTCGGCGGCCTTCATCCAGGTGGTAGTGGCTTCGTGCCGCTCGAGGGGGCTCTCCGTCCCGATCTTGCGGCTCTTCTCGAACCACAGCGGGTTGTACTGCAGGAGGGCGACCTCGGCCGCGCCGGTCTCCCTCAGGAACTCCGCCAGGGCGGAAAGGTTGCCGTCGGTAGCGGTGACGCCGGGGACGAGGGGGATGCGCGGCAGCACGGGAGTCCCCCCGTCGAGGCCAGAGCGTAGGAGCCGGGTGAAGTTCTCCAGGATGGCCGCGTTGAAGATGCCGCAGTGCTTCCTGTGCTCCTCCGGGTCGTAGAGCTTGAGGTCGAAATAGACGGCGTCGGCATGGGGGACGAGTTTATCCTCGAACTCCCGCAGATCGAAATGGCCGCAGGTCTCCACGATGGTATGGACATCCATGTCCTTGAGTCTGCGCAGCAGCTCCGAGGCGTAATCCATGAACAGCGTCGGCTCTCCGCCGGAGAGGGTCACACCGCCGCCGGAGGTGCGGAAGAAGGGCAGGTCTTTCTCCACCGTCGCGGCGACCTCCTCCGCTTCCATGTATTTCCCTACCGCGGCCAGCGCCCCGGACGGGCAGGCCTCGGCGCAGCGGAGGCAGAGAGTGCACTTGCGGCGGTCCACGAAACCGGCGTCGGCGCGGTCAAGCGCTCCTTCCTCGCAGGCGTCGAGGCAGGCATCGCAGCCGGCGCATTCGCGGGGATCGAAGGATATCTCCTGGCCCGCGAGCTTGCTCTCGGGGTTGTGGCACCACACGCAGGAAAGGGGGCAGCCCTTGAAGAAGACCACGGTGCGGATGCCCGGGCCGTCGTCGAGGGAGTTACCCTTGATCTCCAGGATGAGCGGGCGTCTCTTCTCTCCCAGGTTCCTTCCTGCTTCGCCGCGCTTGGCGCGACCGTCGTCCTTCAACCTTTAACGCTTCCTCCTCTCGGACATCCATCCATGCGGGCGAAGGGCCCGGTCCATCAATCTCTATGATAGCAGCAACAACGCTTCTGGAGCCGTTGAGGCTGTCGCACAAACCCCGCGCCAGACATATCGCTCTCCACATATTCACCGAAATGGCCCATTATCGACGGTTCGCCCTCCATTATGATGCCTATTTTGCCGCGATTCTGGGAGAGCGGGATTCGTGCGAGGTTCATGCAACAGGCTCCGTTGGCATATCAATGCGGAGGATTCCGCCGTGGTCTACCCATGCCGCGCGGTCGCGGCACCAGCGAGGAAATGCAGGTCGTTATTTTCAGGGCAGGCCTGACCCCGGGGTGGGAGCGGTTTCAAGGCGGGTGCGGCTGTGGCCGATACTGATATGGTTGATTGGCAGGATCGCCGGCGGAGCGTATAATCATGCCTCGTATATCCGGGTGGGGCAAAAAGGAGAGAAATCGTTTGAAACTGCACCTCATCAGCCCGACGAAACAGGGCGAGACATACCTTTTCAACCGGGGATTGCTGGCTCCCCTTGGTCTCATGTACCTGGCGGCGTGCACGCCGCCGGAGGTCGAGGTGCGCCTTGTCGACGAGAACGTCGAGCGCATCGACTTCTCGGAGACCCCCCCGGACCTGGTCGGCATCACCACCATGACCGCCACGGCTCCCCGCGCCTACGAGATCGCGGGGCGTTACCGCTCCCAGGGGGCCAAGGTGGTACTGGGCGGAGTGCATGCTTCCATGATACCCGAGGAGGCGGCGCATTACGCCGACGCGGTGGTGGTGGGGGAGGGCGAGAGTGTGTGGCCGCGGGTCCTGGCCGACTTCGAGGCGGGCAAGCTCGAGCCCCTGTATCACCAGGAGGAATTCATCGACTTCACGCGACCCGTCCAGCCCCGCAGGGACATCATCGACCCCCGGCGCTACTGGAGCGCCAACGGGGTGCAGACCGCGCGAGGATGCCCCCATGCCTGCAATTTCTGTTCCGTGACCGCCTTCAACGGCAGGCGCCTGCGCATGCGCGAGGTGGACAGCGTGCTCGCCGAGGTGGAATCGCTGCCCCGGCACAACCGCATGCGCAACAAGGTGGTGGCCTTCGTCGACGACAACATCGCGGCCCACCCCGGCCGCGCCAAGGAGCTGTTCAAGGGGCTTATCCCCATGAAGCTCAAGTGGGGCTCCCAGGCTTCCATCACCCTTGCCAGGGACGAGGAGCTGGTGGCCTTGGCGGCCGAGAGCGGCTGCCACTTCCTCTTCATCGGGCTGGAGACCATGTCCCGCAAGGCCCTGGCCGAGATGGGCAAGAGCCAGAACAAGGTGGAGGAATACGCCGACGCCCTGCGGCTGCTCAGGAAGTACGACATCCACGTCATGGGCGCCTTCGTCTTCGGGTTCGACAGCGACGACGAGTCCTCTTTCACCGACACCCTGGAGTTCGCCATGCGCAACAAGGTACAGGTGGGCCAGTTCGCGCACCTCGTTCCCTATCCGGGAACGCGCCTCTACCGCGAGCTGATGGAACAAGGGCGAGTGGAGCCGGAGTTCTGGTTCGAGCCCTCCTGGGACAGCCGGGTGGTGTTCGAGCCGAAGAACTTCAGCGCGCAGTGGCTCACCGAGCGGACCCACAAGGTGCAGCGGGACTTCTATTCCTACCGTTCGATCGCCAAGCGTATGTATTACCACCGGCACTGGAGCTACTGGTTCGCGTTCAACCTCCTCTACCGCCACTCCCTCTCCAACGGCCGCTCCCACGAGGTCGGGGATCACGCCGGGAACGGCAACGGGAAAAAGCGGTTCGTCTTTCAACGTATGGAAAAAGCCAGGAGTGAAAACCGGGCTTGAAGCCACCTATCCTTGACGTCATCGCGAGTGCCAGCGATGCGATCTCATCCGTACCATGGTCAACATCCGGAAGAGATCCCCATGGGGGCTGCGCCCCCTCGCCATGACAGGATCCGTCGCCGCGCCGCCCAAGACGGCTCCTTGCGATGGCGCCCTTTGATCTCCCATATCCGGGATGACCCCATCTTAGGGGGCTTCATGTAAGTCTCCTGGCGCCCGCGCCGGGACGCGCGGCGAGGAAGAGCGGTTCGCGCCCGGTGGCAGCGTGATAGAGCCTGGGTACCTCCTCTAAATATGTTGGGGTATCCGCGGTACGGATCAAGGAGATGACGCAGCCCCCGAATCCCGCCCCGGTCATACGGCACCCCCACACCCCGGGCCGCCCCAGGGATATCTCCTGCAGCCGGTCAAGCTCCGGAGACGATACCTGGAAGAGG
>CAZQFX010000189.1:0-4899 GCA_964592775.1 uncultured Actinomycetota bacterium | reverse complement strand
GGCGCGGCTCATGGAGCAGCACTGGGAGGACGTTAAAGAGCTGTACTCCTTCGGCGAGGACGAGGTGGAGTTCGCGCTGCCCTATTACACCTCCGGCTGCGACGGGCTGGCGCGTAAGCCCGGCCTCACCGGGGACTTCAAGCCCGATGTGCGGGCGCCCGGGGTGGACGGCCTCTACTTCGCGGGCGATACCTACGTGGGCAGGGGGCTGGCCATCGAGGGCGCGTCGCGCTCCGCCATCCTCTGCGTTGAGAGCATACTGGGTTGACCGGCGGGTTCCTTGCGAGGGAAGCGGGTGAAAGGGGCCAGGTCTTGAATCGTGCAATTCCGCCCCATGGTTGTTCTGTAATGCGGCGTTCCTCAAGATCCGAGATTCAGGACCGGGCTCCTTCGCAATCTCTCAACCCATACATATCGCGGAAGAAGCGAAGATAAAAAATGGTCCGGTTGACGATGGCTGAGAAGACACCCAAGACGGCGATCATCTCCGATGCCTGGGGCTTCGGCCTCATGGAGACCAAGCCCTGGCCCCTGTGGCAGGTACGCTACTGGGCCATCCGTAACAAGGCCTTGCTGGTGCCGGAATACGGCGCCATGTACATCGCCGCCTTCCTCAAGGCGCAGGGCGCGGACCCCGAGGTCCTCAACCTCATGGCCGGCGTCTTTTCCGACGAGTCCTGGTTCCGCGAGACGGAGGAAGGCCTCCCAGACGACGCCTTATCGAGTGCCCCCATCGGCGGTGAAGACGCCCTGCGGCGCATGCGCGAGAACCTCGAGGCATCCCTCGCGCGCGCCCGGCCCGACGTGGTGCTCTTCCCCATCTCCATCTATTACGTCGCCCTGCACGCGCGGGAGATGCTGCGGCGCCTGCGGGAGATGATGCCCGGGGTGAAACTGGTGGCCGGGGGCGTCTATTCCACCATGCACCCGCGGGAACTCATGGACGACGGAGCGGCGGATTTCGTGGTGCGCGGGGAGGGCGAATGGACGGCCCTGGAGCTGCTGCGCGCCCTGGGCAGGGGAGAGGACGACTTCTCCGCCATCCCCGGGCTCACCTGGCGTGACGGCGGTGGCAGGGTGGTCCACAATACGGAGCGCGAGCGCGAGCGCGAGCTCGACCGCTTTCCCCACATCTACACCGTGTCGGAGGAGTTCGCCATCGCTACGCGGCACCGCCTGCTGAAGGCCCTCAACCCCCTGGACGACTACATCCCCGGCGACGGCTTCCTCACCTCGCGCGGCTGCCCCGAGGAATGCACCTTCTGCCTCGACCCCGCGGTGTGGAAGCGCAAGACGCGCTACCATTCCCCCGCCTACGTGCGCGGGGTGCTCGACTACTGCTGGGAGCGCTTCCAGGAGGGCGAGCGCTCCTTCTATTTCGGCGACGCCACCTTCGCCCTCAACCGCCCCCGCCTGCGCTCTCTGCTCGGGACGGTGCGCGAGGTGCCCTTCACTTACCACATACAGACCAGGGCCGACTCCCTCACCCCGGAGGTCCTCGCGGGCCTGCGGGACAGCAACTTCGGCAGCGTGGCCCTGGGCGCCGAGTCGCTGGACGACCGCATCCTGCGCGAGGTGGTGAAGAAGAGGACCACACGGGAGGAGATACTAGCGGCGGTGAGGGCGGCGCGCACCTACGGGCTCAACCCCATCCTCACCTTCATCGCCGGACTGCCGGGAGAGAGCCGCGCCTCCCTGGAGCGCACGGTGGAGACCCTGCGCGCGGAGGGCATCAGGGAGGCCACCTTCTTCCCCCTGGTAGTCTTCCGCGGCACCGAGCTCTACGAGACCTTCCTGCGCACCTTCGACGAGGGGGAGAGGGAGAGTATGCGCCTCAACCGCTGGTCGGAGGAGTTCTGCTTCGCCAGCGAGGAGTTCTCCTCCATGCGGGAGCTCATCGACTACACCCAGTGCCTCAACGACGCCATCCGCGCCTGAGGCAAGCGCGGATCAAACAGGTGGTACGATCTCGACAGGTTCGTTTATCCCGGACACGTCCCTTATGGTCCTGATCTCCGCGAACACGGTGTCCTCGGACCCGTTCGTTCTGGTGAAGAGGGTCTCGAAACGTAGCGGGTAGAACGTATCCGTCGCGATCCAGATGTAATGACTCGAGACTTCACCGTGCGTTTCGAAAATACTCGGCTCGGTTTCTTCGAGGGGAGCGAAATGAAGGTGATATATTTCCATGTTTCATCTCTGTTTCCACCCCTTGAGTACCGTGAACAGCGCTTGAAATAGATTATAACCTGGATAAAGGATATGATAGAAACAGCCTTTTTCAGAAGCAGGATGCGGCAAAGGCGGGGAGGGAAGGCCCCGGGAGGCGAGGCGGGATGAACGGCAAGGAACTGCGCAGTTTCGCGCGTGGCAAGGTATGCGGCAGCCTCGAGAGCAGGTCCGCCGAGGGCGGGTTCGACCGTGCCCTGTGGAGGGAGATGGCCGAGCTGGGGCTCGTCGGCGCGGTGATCGCAAAGGACTACGGCGGCGGAGGCGGCGAGATGGTGGATTTTATCGCGAGTGCCGCCCTGCTGGCGGGAGAGGGCCTGGACCTGGGGCTCGCGTTGAGCCTCGTCGATCATGTCATGCTGTGCGCCTATCCCCTGCAGGCCTTCGGCTCTCGCGCCCTGAAGGAGCGCTTCCTGCCTTCCCTGTGCCGGGGGGAGCGCATAGGGGCGGCGGCCATATCCGAGCCGGGGAGCGGGGGCGACCCCTCGCGCATGATCACCATGGCCAGGAAGGACGGCGGTGCGTACAGGATAAAGGGGGTCAAGGGACCCGTGACCAACGCGCCGGTGGCGGACGTCTTCGTGGTCCTGGCGGCCACCGATCCCGACGCCGGCAAGGACGGTCTTACCGCTTTCGCGGTGGAGAGGCTGGACGGGGTCAAGGTGGAGAAGGTTGAGCTGGGATTTCTTCCCACCTCGCCGCACGGCAACGTTATCTTCGACGATGCCGTGGTACCCGCGGACCAGGTTATCGGAGAGCTGGGAATGGGGCACGAGCGCATCTCGCGCCCGCTCTTTCTCTGGGAACGCACAGCGCTCATCCCGGTCATCGTCTCCTTCATCGAGCGCTGGCACCATATCATCGTATCCAGCCTCGACCCGGCGAGCATCTCCCCGGACGTGAGGGTGCTCATGGCCCAGAGGAAGGTGGAGCTGACCGCGTACCGCGTTCTGAGCGAGAGGCTCATCGCACAGACCTTCGAAGGCACCGGCAACGGAAGAGAGCGCATGGAACTCCTGCTCTTCTTCGGCAGGTCGCTTCCCGACTGGGTGCGCTCCATGCGCGGGGCCGTAGAGGAAGTGAGACTGCCCGTGGACGAGGTCATAAGCGCTATGGACAGGGACCTGCGCCTGCTGGAGGTGGGCGGTTCCATACTCGACTGGCAGTTCCAGAAACTCCTCTTCTGAACAGCCCCGGTACGCCGTTCCGATCACGGTGCCGTCTCGAGGGCGGCGTTGCGCCACTCCGGTTTATCCCGCACGGCGGCAGGCTGGCCCCTGCTTTGAACGCGCCAGTCTCGTTTTCTCGGTCAGTCCCTCATGCCGCAAGGTCGCGGCACCAGCAAAGGATGAAAACAGCTTCGCGCCATGAATGGGAAACAAGATATGGTACCGCAAAGGCTATTTTCGGAACAGCCTGGCGCGGGACGATCGTCGTGGGGATGCGGCGGTGACCGGATGAGACCGTTCTCGCGCAGCGGCGCGTGAAGTGATGGGAGTCATTCCCTCTACGGCCCCGTTGGGCTTATTCTCGTGACGTGGATTGGTATATGATGGTGACGGCCGGGGGATCCCCGGTACGGCCCCTGGGAGGTGGGACGCAGGATGAGAGAAGAGGTCATAACCCCCGAGAAGATCTGGCACGCTTCCGAGAAGCTGCCGCCGCGGGTAAAGAAGCTGCGCGACGAGTACTACTGCATCGCGGACCGGCCTTATTTCCGCAACGAGGTCATGCCCTTCACCACCGGCACCGGCTGGGACGTGGTGTGGTCCCCGGTGAACTGGGGCATCATCCCCGAGCTGGTGCCCTTCATGGGCGCGTTCTCCGAGTCGCTGCGGGTGATGGCGCGCGAGGTCGAGCTGCCGCCCGGTTTCTGGGAGCAGTCGCTGGTGATGCGCCGTGCGCTGTTCTTCCGCGAGGTGTGCCGGCGCTACCTGCCGGTACGGATCCTGGAGGGGGAACTCATCGTGGGAGGCCATTTCAACACCGCTTTCTCCAAGTGCCACGACCGCAGGGAGGCGAAGGCCTGGAATAAACAGGTCGACAAGTGGTGGAAGAAGGGTACGGAGATCAACGAGCTGGGGATCGGCAACGCCGGAGCGGTTCCCGGCCACCTCATCCCCGACTACCCCCGCGTGCTCAGGGAAGGTTTCTCGGGCATCCGCGCGGAGCTGGAGGAGCTGAAGGGCAAGGCAACAGGCCCCGATCACAGGGATTTCCTCGCCGCCCTCGCGGTCTGCTGCGAGGCCGCGCGCGAGCTGGCGGCCCGCTACGCCGACGAGGCGGAGAGGCTGGCGGCGGAGGAGGGAGACGCGGCGCGGGCGGAGGAGCTGCGCGAGATCGCGCGCATCTGCCGCAAGGTGCCCTGGGAGCCGGCGGAGTCCTTCCACGAGGCGCTGCAGTCGCTGTGGCTCACGCACATGCTCATCATGACCGCCGAATCCTATCCCGGCGCCGGACTTTCACACGGACGCATCGACCAGTACCTGGATCCCTACTACGAGGCGGACCTCGCGAGCGGGAAACTCAGCGAGGAGGCGGCCAGGGAGCTGCTGGAGTGCTACTGGATAAAGCATAACTACGCCTACGACTTCCAGTGCCGCGTGATGACCAACCAGGGGATCAACTCGGGTTTCGGGCAGCTGGTGACCATCGGGGTCATCGACGCCG
>CAZQFX010000188.1:0-4977 GCA_964592775.1 uncultured Actinomycetota bacterium | reverse complement strand
ACGGCTCCTTCAGGCCCACCCCCGAGAACTTCAAAGCCTGGAGGGACACCCTCGAGGTGGCCAGGGCCCTGGAGGCGGAGATCGCCGTCTTCCAGTCGCCGTCCACCTTCAGCCCCGGGCCCAAGAACACGGCCCAGATGCGCGCGTTCTTCTCCGGCATAGAGCGCGACGGCCTGCATATGGCCTGGGAACCTCGCGGGCAATGGAGCCCTGAAGAAGCGGGACAGCTGTGCCGCGAACTGGGCCTCATCCATGTCGTCGATCCCTTCCAGGGCAGGGAGAAGGCGGGAGCGGTCATCTACTGGCGCCTGCACGGAACGGGGAGCTTCCGCCACCGCTACACGGACGCCGAGCTGGGTAAGTTGGTCACCATCCTGCGCAAGAGCAAAAAGAAAAAGGCCTACGTGCTCTTCAACAACGTATACATGTGGGAGGATTCACAGCGCTTCCTCGAGATATGGAAGAAACGCACCGGGGGCTAGTGTCCCGTTCCGTCCCTCATGCCCCGGCCATCACCATATGTCGAACGCCGCCACGATCCGGGCACTACGGGTCGGCCATCCATGCCGCGCGGCCGCGACACCACGGAGGATGAAAATCTCACGGGACTGAAGGCACAACATATGGTATCGGAGAGTGTATTTTCGGCACAGTCACAACGATCCTCCCGCCGGTATCGCGTCATCGATACCATGTACGGAGGCAACGGCCGGTCACTACCCCGGCGCCTTTTCCTCCAACTCGTGCACGAAAGACCTGGCATCCTCGATGCATGCCGCGGCCGTGACGGGGTCGGCCTCGGCCTCTCCGCCCGCTATGCTCCTGTAGAGGCCGGCTACGATGGGGAGCGCCCGCTGGTTTTCCTTGCTCAACGCGAGTGAGGGCAGGGCATCGCGCTGAAAGCCCCTTACGACGTCCTCCCACCCCTCCGGTTTCCCCTCGGAGTCCGTGAGGGCGGCCCTCGCCGCATAAACCATGGCCAGGAAAGCGTTGGATATGGCGTCCTCCGCGAGCCCTCCGGCGAGCATATCCTCGGCGGCCCGCAGCGTGAACCTCGCCTGGTCGAGCCAGTCCCCGCCGCCTTCGCCCATGTCCAACAAGGCGCGCTTCACCTCCCCGCCGGCCGCGAATCAGCTGTCATCGGACATCTACTACCTTATAATGTTGGGGACGAGCCGCGTCAAACGGAGGGCGTGGAGCCGGGAAAGCGCAAGGGGACGGAGAAGCGATGGAGTTCTTCAAATATCACAGCCTGGGGAACGACTTCATACTCCTGGACGCGCTGCGGGCTCCCCTGAAGCTCTCACCCGCGGACATCCAGAGGCTGTGCCACCGCCATCTCGGCATCGGGGGCGACGGCATCATCGTGATTGAGCCGTCCGGGAAAGCGGTATGCCGCATGACCGACTACAACCCCGACGCCAGCCAGGCGGACGCCAGCGGCAACGGCCTCCGCTGCCTGGCCAAGCATCTCTACGATATTGGCATCCACCCCCAACCGGAGATGCTCGTGGAAACGCCCTCGGGGGTGAAGAGGCTCAACATCCACACCACCATGGGCAAGGTCGGCACCATCGAGGTGTTCATGGGCAGTCCCGACTTCCGCCGCTCCTCCATCCCCATGCGGGGCGACGAGGAAGAGGCCATAGACGTCCGCATAACGGCGGCCGGGCGTACCGTGAGCGCCACCTGCCTCTCCGTGGGCAATCCCCACTGCGTCCTCTTCCTCGAGGAAGCGGAGGAATCCCTGGTCCATGAGCTGGGGCCGGCCATCGAGAACCATCTTCTCTTCCCCCTGCGGGTCAACGTGGAGTTCGCGCAGGTGATCGACATGTCCGAGATGCGCCTGCGCTCCTGGGAGAGGGGGGCGGGCGAGACCATGGCCAGCGCCACCGGCGCATCCGCCGCCGTGGCCGCGGCGCTGCGCACCGGGAGGTGCAAGAGGAAGATGCACGTGCAGCTCCCGGGGGGGCTCATGGAGGTGGAGGTGGCCCCCGACGGGGACATCGTCACCCGCGGCCCCGCCCGGCGCGTATTTCATGGAGAGCTCGACGAGGACTGGCGCGAGAGGAGCCGCATCATCCTCGCTTGAGCCGGGATCAGACCAGCCTCAGCGCGGCGGCGGCCTTGAGCAGCCACGCCAGGACGTGCTTCATGACCCGGGGGGAGGCGTACATCACCTTTTCCACCTCCACCATCTCCACCACGTTCCCATCGGGATCCTTGATATATGAGAAGGAGCCTATGGTGCCCGACCCCATGTCCACGCGGGTGGGCGGGTGATACAGCTCCGCTCCCTTGGAGAGGAGGTCGTTCACGGTGCCCGCCAGGTCGCTCACGTCGAAGGCCATCTCCATGAGCCCGACGTCCCCCCATCTCCTCCCCTCGTAGCTCGTTCTTCCCTTGTAGCCCGGCGTGTAGACGAGCTTGACGATGGCCCTCTCCAGGAGGGGCAAGGCGCTCTCGCCCTCCGGCCGCTGCGCCAGCACGCAAATCTCCATGTCCCTGCCGCCGGTGACCTCATCCAGCTCCGGCAGGCGTCCGCTGAACTCGTGCAGCACATCCACGAAACCCAGGACGTCGCGGAAGAACGCCCTGGCCTTCCCCATGTCGCTCACCCCGATGGCCACGTGCCTGACGCCCCCGACCGCGGGCCTCTTCCCCCCCGCCGCCTCCACCAGTTGCAGCAGCAGCCCGTCGGGATCGCGCAGATAGGCGTAGCGCTCCCTCCCGCCCGCGCTCAGCTCCATGGCGCGCACCGGGGTGATGAAGTCCACCCCCTTGTTCTTGAGGTCGAGATAGAGCTGGTCGAGCCTGAAGGCCTTGAGGCCCAGCTCGAGATAGCCGATGTCCCCCCATTGCACCGGTTCCGGCGGCTCCACGGGGCGGGTGGAGGTGTGTTCTATGAGCTCGATAGCCGCCCCGCCGCCCACGTTCGCGGCCATCAGGGCCCTCATCTCCACCAGCGCCCCGATGATCGGCGCCATCTCCTCCAGGTAGCTGGTCTGGTCGCTGAGCTTGATGCGGAACCCCATGAGCCTGCGGTAGAAATCGTAAGTGCGGCCGGTATCGTGCACTCCCATCCCCACGTGCTGGAATGCGGTTATCAAGGTATCTCCTCCTCGCCGTTCCATATCTTACTTCCTCTGACCTCACCCGCATGCACCTCGATGCGAGCGAGAAGAGCCACGTCCATTATCCCCTCGCCGGGGAGGGATAAACGTCCCCTCCCGCCGCGAGGCCGGCATGGCAGGGCTTTCATACATTATCATAAGCGCCGCTCGTGCTTCCCCGCATCTCGTGGATGGAGAGTCCGGGCGTGTGGCCCGCCGCCGAACGGGAGGCGCGTTATCCCAATGCCGGAGTGTGCCGGGATATCGATGCGGGTTAGAATAGGGTGACGGGCGTCCCGTGAGGAAAGGAGGAGCTTTGCGCACCATCAAGAAGACCCCGCCGCGCCTGGTGGAGAACGGCGGAGTGGTCGAGTTCGGGGCATTCGAGGAGCCGTTCAAGGAGCTCGCCATCGAGGAGGCCGAGATCTTCAAGACAGGCGGGAGATCCCTGCGCGGCCTGGGCCGTTTCCGTCTCAAGGAATGGCAGCATTACGGCATCGTGCACCCCAGCCATTATTTCGGCATGGTCATCTTCGACGCGAAGTTCATGACCGTCTCCTTCATCTATCACTACGACCGCGAGAAGGGCGCCATGCAGGAACACTCCCGCCAGGCACCCGGGGGCAAGGCCAGGATCGCCGAGACCATGTGGCACGGGGAATGTTCCTTCTCCGCGAAAGGGTACTCCGTTCACTTCGAGAACAACCTGGAGGAGGGATACCACCGCGTACGCGTGGACGCCGCGCAGACGCGGAAACTCCCGGCCATAAGCGGGGATTTCCGCATGCTCGAGGACATCTCGAGATACCAGCCGCTGGTGGCGGTGAGCCCCTTCGCCCCCAACCGTCCCCTCTATACCCATAAGGCCGCCTGCCCTGTTGAGGGCAGGATGAGTGTAGGGGGCGAGGTCGCCGAGCTGGACCCGTCCCGCGACGTCTGCCTCCTGGACGAGCAGAAGGCCTTCTATCCCTACAGGAGCTTCTGGCGCTGGCTCTGTTTCGGGGGATTCACGCCCGATGGCACCCTCATCGCGGCGAACCTCTGCCACAACATCATCGCCGAGGACGAGGTCTACAGCGAGAACTGCTACTGGGTGGACGGAAAGATACACCTCACCGGGGCCGCGCGCTTCGGTTACAGCGAGGCGGACATACTCGGCCCCTGGTTCGTCAAGACCACCGACGGCCTGGTGGACGTGGACTTCCGCCCCCAGGGCGAGCGGGCGGAACGCATCAAGGTGGGCCCCATCATGTCCGATTTTCACCAGCCCTTCGGCCTCTTCCGCGGCAGGCTGGGTAGCGGTGACGAGGCCGTGGAGGTGCGGGACCTCTTCGGGCTCTGCGAGCAGCACATAACCCGGTATTGATGGTACGAATCCTGCCGGTTGAAGGCCGTCGTCGTCGCGAGGAACAAGACGGCAGAAAAGAGCGGGTGGAGCGTGTGCCGTCTCCGGCCCTTTCTATCCGCCTCTCCCGGAGCATCCCCATCCTCCATTCACCCATACTTATTGCAGAAGAACCTCGCACAAGAACCATGTTAGAATGGTTTTCCGGGAGGTGATGCAAAATGGAGATGCTGGTTTGCCCCGCCATGTCGGTGGACGACAAATACCGTACGCTCTATGCGGCCCTCATGGGGGTGTTCAACGATATCGCGCAGTACGCCGGCTCCGGCCTTTCCGGCGAACAGCTTCAAGGCCTGATCAACGCCGCCATGCACGGCGTAGGGTGGAGCACGGGCAAACGCCTGGTGAAGGTCTACCGCCTCAAGCCCACGGTGGAGGACGCCATGAAGCTGCTCCTGCTCCTCAACAACGAATCCCTCGGCGTATATCTGTTTCAGCTTGGGCAGATAAGCGAGGGAT
>CAZQFX010000187.1:0-4980 GCA_964592775.1 uncultured Actinomycetota bacterium | reverse complement strand
CATACGCGCAATGGAGAACACTCGGGACAGCGTGAAGGGCGTGGAAAAGGTGTTGGAGACGATCAGAGCCATGCCCTTCTACGAACCCTATAACGCGGCTTACGGAAACGTGGATATCGACGACCACTACTGGGGCAACCGCAGCCCGATCAATAGCAATCCGGGTGGCTCGGCGCCAGCATGGAACAGCATTCCGGAGGTCGTGATCTACGCCCGCGGCGCTCTTGCCGGATACGGGCAGTTCCGCTTCACGGCCCAACTTGCCTATCTGGAAGACGATACCGGCGTGGCGCGGCTGAAGAGCGATTGGGGCCCGAAGACCATCGGCAAGGACCGCCCCACCGACGTCGATAATGCCTCCCTGCACCTCCTGCTGGTCAGGGTCAACGCATACTGGCTCACGGCAGGGGGGGAGAGCTCGTATTCGGCGGAGGCCTTGCTGACCGACAGCGAGGCCATATACAACCTCGGTATCTCGAGCATCACCGTGCTGGGACCGGAGAGCATCAGGGACCCCAACCGCCCGAACGCGGCCGCGCACTGGTCGAACCCCAACGTGGACGTGACGGTGGAGATAAAGGGATGGGGTTTCGTCCCCGCGGAGGTGAAGGCGTCGCTGGAGAGGGACAAGAACAACAGCATCCCCATAACCCTCACTTATAGGGACGAGACGACCCTCAGGGGGACGATGCGGCTTCATACGGGCGGGACGGACATCCCGGGAGAGCCCGACTGGGCACCGAGACAGGCCATCGGAACCTGGTCGGTTAGGGTAAACCAGGGGGAAACCGACCCCGGCAAGACGGGGATCCTGAACACCTATCTCTACCAGGGATTCGTCGTCCAGTATCCCAAGCCGGTGATCGCCGACTTCTACAACGTCTCGGACAACCTGAAGAGGGGCTCGAACCACCTGACCAACGCATCCATCCGGGTCGTAGGCGGCCCGTTTACCTTCCTGGTGAAGGACCCCGCCGTCAGGCTCATCAGGTATGGCCCCAACAACGAGATCCTCGACCAGATCGACGGCACCGTTACCGCCAGGACGGCGCCGGCGGGAACATCCGGCTATGCGTCCAGCCCGAACTGCACCATCACCGCCACCTTCGATTTCAGCAGGTCGTCTCCCGGCGAATACAGAGTTCTGGTCGTGAACACCGACGAGCCGACCCTGCTGGGCCACATATCATCCGATCCCAGCGCGGCCGTTTATACCATAACCGAGGTGTTTCCCGTGGTGAACGACGCCTATATCTTCAACACCAATCCGAAGCAAAGGAAGGCCTATCCGGGTATCGGCAATCCCCGGACCGTGGTGATCGAGGGCAGTTATTTCAACATGAGCGGGAGCCCCCCTTACGTCGACGTCTACATATGCAGCGACGTCGTCGCCAACGCCCCATCGGGTACCGTGATACAGGGCAGCGTCCTCTCGGTGGTGAACAACAACACCATAGTGGCCACCTTCGACTTCACGGGCAGGCCGCTCGGGGACTACAGGGTTTTCGTCAGGAACCGCAACGACAACCGTGCCGGCTGGACGGCCGGAAACATATTCTCCATCGTCGCGTTCACGCCGGGCATATCGTCGTTCGTCGCCAACGCGGACGGTTTCTACGAGAACTACTACGACGTCCCGTCGACCATCACCGGTTCGTGCCTCGATGTCGCCACGGGCGTATCCATAACCAACGGCAGCGTGGTATACAGCCTGGCCGGCGAGTACTCGGTCACCGGGGAGAGCCAGATCGCGGTGAACCTCAACCTCATCAGTTGCAGCAACGTCGATGACTGGATGATCAGGGTGCATTTCGCCGGCGGAAGCCCGGAGCACGTGCAACGCCCGTTCGATATCGTCCTGGGACCGGCGAAGATCATAGCGGCGAATGCCTTCAACGATACCAGGGCCGCGATCTACATATGGCGGCAGGACGGGAGCTTCAGGTACGAGACTTCGATGACGGGAAGCGGAAGGGCGTACGCGAGAAGGAATACCCAGGCCAGGTTCTACGTGAGAGGGAAGGGATTCCCCATGCAGGGGAACGGGCAGACCACGCTGAGGGTCTGGAGGGGCTCTTTCGCGTCTCCTTCCTGGACCGTGCAGGGAAACTACGGCTGCTTGCCCGCGAACATGGACAGGGCCGGCAAGATCGTGAGGATAGAGTCGGCGACCTGGAACATGGGGAGCTCGGAGGGAGACTGCGGCATCCTGGTGCAGACGGTGGGAGTCGGGGCCGCGGACAGATACGATACCCGCTGGTATCTGAGTCGAGATTACTGATGAGAGGCGGAGGGCAATGGGCGTAAGAGACGTGTTGCCGGCCGGAAGGGCTGCCGGTAAGGGGGAGGGCGGTTTCACCCTGGCGGAACTGCTGGTCTTCATGGGAATCATGATGGTATTCCTGCTCGGTGTCGGCGGCATGATCACCTCGGGGTTGAAAAGCTCCACGAGCTCATATAACCAGGTGAAACTGGCGGAAGGCGCGAACGAGGCGCTGAGCGCCATGGTCAGGCAGATAAGGGTGGCCACCGTATTGGAGCCCTCCTGCACGGCGGCCGCCATCGCCTTCAGGGGCGATACGGATGGAAACGGAACCGAGAACGCCGTGAGATTCGACGCGGCCGGCGGCTATCTCCGCCAGGGCACGGGCGCGGGCGGCATGAGCAACTGGATACCGCTCGTGGATGGCGTGTCCTTCACCTATTACTATTTCGATACCTCCACCAAGACCGTGAGACGGTTCGATGCGGCCACCCAGAGCTGGGAGAATCTCCGCACCAGCATCTCGAGAGTCGACATCGAGTTGAGGATGTCGAAATCGGCCCTGGGCATGGCGCTGTCCAGGACCTATCGGGGAAGCGTGAACCTGAGGAACGAGCTTCGTGCGAGCTGAGGTGGTTATGATGCAAGACATGCGTATGTGCGAGGAAGGGCGCGGGGATACCCGCAAGGGCGGAGATGACGGGTTCGCCCTCGTCATCGTGCTCGTGGCGCTGCTGATGCTCTCCGTACTGGGAGCCGCGAGCCTCCTGCTCATGGTATCCAGCCTGCAAGGTGCCGCCAACATGAAGCCCGAGGACAGGGCTTTCCAGGTGGCCGAAGCCGGTGTCTACGTGGCGCATGCGAAGATCGTGAACAACGAGGTGAAATCGTCGCTAACCGCTCCCGGCTCGATTCTGGGCGGAGATTACAGGGTAACCGTCAGCCCCAAGCAGGGCTCGTCCACCGAATACGTGATCGTATCCGAGGGGAAATACGAGCAGGGAGGAAGGACCTACCGGCGAAAGATACAGGAAGAGGTCTACTACAGCGGCGACCAGGCGTACGACGCCATGCGCAACTATCTCCTGTTCGCCGGGCGCGATTTACGCATCACCGCGAGCGAACTCATCAACCTCAACGTTCCCATAACCATCAACGGCAACATAAGGGCCCAGAGGCACGTCTCCATCATCAACAGGCCCCTGTTCAGCCTCGGCGACGGCCTCACCATCAACGGAAACGTGGAGGGAAAGGAGAGCGTATATATCGAGACGGCGCCCGGCTTCCTCGGCACGTTGCGCACGAGGGTGTATGGCCATATCAAGACCGGGGACGCGACGAATCCCGCCAGCCAGGGAGTGGTGAGCCTCAGGACCAGGGGATGGCTGCTGGCTACGGCGCAACTGTTCGCCGCCAGCACGGGAGGCACGAACTGGGATATCTACCGCACGTCGCTCACCCAGCAGAGGGACGGCCCGTGGGACAGCATCATTCTGGGAAGGCAACTCGCCCAGCGAGGCGTGGAGAAGATATACGTGCCCGAGCCCAACTTCGATTATTATAAGGCGATAGCCATCGATCAGGGCAATTTTACGCAGGGCAACAGAACTCTCTCCGGAAACCTGGGTAGCCATGGAACGTCCCCCATCACCGTAATCTACTGTACCGGCAATATGACCCTGAACGGATTCGCATGGAACCAGCCGAACATGAAAGGGATCCTCGTCTGTGAAGGGAACTTCGTCGCCAACAACACCCTGCAGTTCGCGGGCAGCTCGAAGTTCCAGGTCATTGCGGGCGGGAATATTTCTTTCAACAATAGATGGAACTTCTCCGGCACCACGGCGAATAACGAGTTCTTCTTCTGGGCGGGAAACGACGCGTATATCGACATGGGCATGTTCTCCGACCAGAGGCTCCAGGTAACGGCGCTCAGGGACATAATATTGGACAGCAGGTTCGAGCTCTGGTCCACCTGCCGCGTGAACTACAAGACGCCGGATATCGATATCGCGGGATTCCCCATCGACCTCACGGTGACCAACTGGAAGGAACTGCCAAGCGAATGAGGAAGCGCACGGATGCAACAGCCGGGGTCCGCCGCGGTGCGGGCCCCGGCTGTTGTCGCAACCAACAACTTCCCTGGTTCTTCTCGGAGAAGCGTGGGTGAAGAGGGGGAGAAGCAAGGATGCGGGATCGGGTCAGACCTTGAATCTCTCACTCCGCCCGTCGTTTTCTCCGCTATTTCCCATTTGTTCAGCGCTAAAGACTCAAGGCATGACCCCAAGGGCTCCGCAGCCTCCCGCGCTTCTCTGAAAAGAACCACATCTCTTCATTGCGGCCGGGGTGGGGCCGGATTTGCCTCCGCGCGCCGGTTTTATATACCCTAGCAGGGGGATCACGCATCGAGACCCCGTTCTGCGACGGCAGCGAGAGGTGAAGGGATGGAGGCGGAGGAATACGCCCGCAGGCGCAGGGCATACCGCGCGGTCATGGACGGGGAGGGGCTGGACGGCATCCTGGTCACCGCCCTTCCAGACGTCCGCTACCTGTGCGGGTTCAGCGGTTCGAGCGGGATGGTGCTTCTACTGCGGAAGCGCGGGTACTTCCTCACCGATTTCCGCTACCGCGAGCAATCGGCCCAGGAGGTATCCGGCCTGAGGAAGGTCATGTACGATACGAGCGCGGAGGAGGCCCTGTCAGGCGTGCTGCGCGGA
>CAZQFX010000186.1:0-5040 GCA_964592775.1 uncultured Actinomycetota bacterium | reverse complement strand
CGTCCCAGGAGGAACTGTTCCGGCAGTGGGAGGAGGGTCCCGCGGCGTCCGAGAGCGGCGACGTCTCCGTCGGCGACGGCATCGCCCGCATCATAGCTCCCCGTATCGGCCTGGACGCCATCGTGGTGGAGCTGTGGGGCCTGGATGACGCGGAGAACTTAAGGCGCGGGCCTGGCCACATACCGGACACCGCCTACCCAGGGCAGCCGGGAAACTGCGTCATCTCCGGCCACCGCACTACCTACGGAGCGCCTTTCCGGCATATCGAGCAGCTCACGGCGGGAGAGGAGATAACCCTCGTGACCGCGGAGAACAGCTACGTATACGAGGTCTTCGAGCAGCGCATCGTGCTCCCCACCGATCTCACGGTGCTGGAGCAGGGAGGGGAGCCCAAGCTCACGCTCACCGCCTGCCACCCCTGGTACAGCGCCGCGCAGCGCATCGTAGTCATCTCCAGGCTGGTGGGAAGCTCCCCGCCATGAAACGAAATCATTCCTCACGGTTCGACAGGTTGCGCTGAAAATACAGGCTCGAATACTATATGTTGTGCCGCCAGTCGCTGAAGATTTTCATTATCCGTGGTGCCGCAGCCGCGCGATATGTGTGACTGACCAAGAATACTCGAACTTGCTTGATGAACTTGCGCTTTCGAAGCCGAGGTCAACAGGACCGCAAATCATTTATCGGTCAGCTTTCGGCTCTTGTCGGTATTCCACTGAGCAGAGGCGGAAAAAGGGAAAAAATAGAGACCGGAAAGTGGGCAGGCTTCCCGGTCGTGGCCAAAACTCACTCGGCGTAGATATTTTGGCAATTTAACTATCGACATCATCCCCGATAAACTTTAGTCAGGGTCAGACCTTAAAAGATGCACCGTCCTCAGCGCGACTTTGAGGTCTGACCCCAAAGAGCTTCGTTCCCACCCGCACGTCTGTGTCCGAACGGTGACTTCTAGTGTCAACGATATCTATAATGCAACGTCTCCTCAGCGCGGCTTTGAGGTCTGACCATAAACGAGGACTGGGAAATCGACGACCGCTTCTGGCGAGAGCGCTCCCCCGTCAACCTCAACCCCGTTCCGGGAGCATCCGTCCCTGCCTGGGGGCAGATCCCCGAAGCCCTTATTACGCTTGCGGGACCTTCTCCGGCTTCAAGAATTGCCGCGTCGGGGTGCAACTCGCCTATCTCGACGACGATATCGGCGTAGCGGCCATGGGTCCGGATTTGGGGCCGAGGAAAAGCGGCAACGGTCGCCCCCTGAACGCCAGCGCGATACGCTGCATATGCTCCTGGTGCGGGTCAACGTCTACTGGATGAAGGATGCCGGCGTGGAGGTCAGCTACTATCAGGAGACCATCGTCACCGACATCCAGGCCAGTATTTAGATGCTCAAGGATTCCATACAAGCTGCCGATAGAATATCTGAACATTGAGAACCGAATATCCCTGTAGGTGATAAAGGCAAACTCTTCCGAAAGGAGAGGGCGCAAAGCCATGGGTCTAAGACCGCGAGAGCGGTTAAGATCGCCAGGCCGCCGCCTAAAAAGCGAAGCCCTTTCCGCCCCGGTGGAAAGGGCGGTTTCGTTTCCGGGCAGACAAAATGGGCAGACAACGAGGGAGATTTGCCACCAGCTCTCGGGGACAAAAGGGGAGAGACAAGATGAGAGGACTCACTCGGTGGCAGAGGAATGCGATAGCAGGATTCGGATTCATCCTTCTCGCCATAGCGGTGCTCCAGCCGCTTATGTCCCAAACGGATACCGCGGTAGCGGCCGTTAACACTTCGGCGGAGGAAGCGCGCATGCTCCAACTGGTCAACCAGGCCCGCAACAATGCCGGGCTTCCCTCCCTCTATGCGGAACGGCAGCTCACGGACATGGCCCGCGCCTATTCCAGCGAGATGTACCAGCACAATTTCTTCGGCCACGTCTCACCCGTCTCGGGGACCCTGCAGCAGAGGATCGCCGCGCGGGGGATAGCCGGGTGGACCCTGGCGGGCGAGAACATCGCCAAGGCGCCCAGCGCCGAAGTTGCCTTCGAAGCCCTCATGGAAAGCCCGGCCCACCGCGAAAACATCCTGCGCCCCGAGTTCAACTGCGTGGGTATCGGCGTGGTGCAGGGGGGAGGCACTCTGTACATATCCCAGGAGTTCATGCGCTTCTCGCCCATCCCGGCATCCGCGGACCGCGGCGCGCCCGCGGCTCCCGCGGCCCCGGCCCCCTTGCCCGATTCCTTCGATTCCTACCTCCTGATCATGAACCCGAACGATGTGGACGCGCGGGTGAACGTGACCTTTCAGGGCGAGGACGGTTCGAATCGCAGTTTCCGGTACACCGTGGGGGCGAATAGCCGCTTCACCGTCCCGGTGAGGGAGACGGCGGGTGGCGGCTCCTTCTCTACAGTGGTCGAGAGCGACGTCCCCGTGCTTGCGGAGCGGGCCATGTACTTCCGCTACCAGGGCAGGACGGGCGGCCACGACTCCATCGGCGCCACCGAGCCCTCGAGCACCTGGTTCTTCGCCGAGGGCTACACCGGCGATTCCTTCGATACCTGGGTACTGCTTCAGAACCCCAACGAGACGGAAGCGGCGGTGACGCTGAGCTTCATGCGCCCCGACGGCGGGGTGATAACACAGCAGGTTAACATTCCGCCTCGCAGGCGCCACAGCGTGCACGTGGACAAGGTCGCGGGGCTGGAATCGAGCGAAGTCTCCACCCAGGTGGCCTCCAACATACCCGTCGTGGCCGAACGGGCGATGTACTTCAACTACGGGGGCAAGGACGGCGGCCACGGTTCCATCGGCGCCAGCGCCCCCTCGAACACCTGGCTCTTCGCCGAGGGCTACACCGGGGATTCCTTCGATACCTGGGTGCTGCTGCAGAACCCCAACGACTCCGCCGCCACCGTGACCTTGAGCTTCGTGAAGCCGGACGGCTCCATCATCGAGCAGCAGGTCAGCGTGCCGGGGCGCCGGCGCCACAGCGTGCACGTAGACACGGTCCCGGGCCTGGCGGCGACGGACGTCTCCACACGGGTCGATGCGGACCTGCCCATCATCGCCGAGCGCGCCATGTACTTCGATTACCGGGGCAGGAAAGGCGGGCATGTCACCATCGGCGCCCCGGCCCCCGCGAACCAGTGGTACCTGGCGGAAGGCTATACCGGGGGGGAGTTCGACGAATACGTCCTCCTGCTCAATCCTAGCGACGCCGCTGCCAGCGTGGACGTGCTCTTCATGCGCTCCGACGGGGCGACGGTGACTCGCGGGGTACAGATGGCCCCCAACTCCCGCTACACCATCCACGTGGACGAGGTGGAGAACCTGGAGGCCACGGAGGTGAGCACCAAGGTAACCTCAACCGTCCCCATTGTGGTCGAGCTGGCGCAGTACTTCAACTACCGCGGCCTCGCGGACGGCAACAACACCATCGGCTCATGCCAGCCCTCCAACGAATGGTATTTCGCCGAGGGCTGCGTGAAATAGACCGGTTGAAGGTTTCATATGGGGCTGCCCGTCCTCCGGGCGGCCCCTCACCTTGCGGGAACATCCACACGCGGGTGCTTTACAGGGGTTTTTGTCCGTGTTAACCTGATTTGCTGTGATAAAATAGCCGTGGAGGTAGTCATGTACGCAGTGATCGAGACGGGCGGAAAGCAGTACCGCGTGGAGAAAGGCTCGCTCATCCGGGTCGAAAAGCTCGACGTCCCCGAGGGCGGGAAGGTGGTCTTCGACCGCGTGCTGCTGGCGAGCAGCGAAGGCAAGGTGTTGGCGGGACCGGATGCCGGGAAAGTAAAGGTGGAAGGCACCGTCGTCCGTCAGGGCAGAGCCAGGAAGATAATCGTCTTCAAGTACAAGCCCAAGAAGGGATATCACCGCAAGCAGGGCCACCGCCAGTCTTTCACCGAGATCAGGGTGGACAAGATAACCGGCGGCCCCCGAGGCAGCCGGGCGAAGAAGGAGAAGGAAGAGGCGGAGGCCCCCGCCGGCTGAGCCTTCCGGGAGAGGTGAAGAGATATGTCCAGTAAGAAAGGCGCGGGAAGTTCCCGCAACGGACGGGACAGCCGCTCCAAGCGGCTGGGCGTGAAGAGCTTCGGCGGCCAGTTCGTGACCGGTGGTTCCATACTGGTGCGCCAGCGGGGGACGAAGGTAAAACCCGGTGACAACGTCGGGCTGGGCAGGGACTATACCCTCTACGCGAAAGTGGACGGGTACGTCAAGTATCACTGCAGCGGCGACCGGCATTTCGTGAGCGTAGTAGCGGCGGAATAGGAGCCCGTTCCGCCGCGGCCCGCAGCGTATAGAAGGTCCCGGCACGGTCGGGGCCTTTCTATTTCATGCCACGCCGCATGAGGCGGGAAGCGGGACCACGAGTTGCCGTTAGCCGCGGGAGAGCATAGAAGGGTTTTGGTTACCGGTGCGCGCAGAACATATTGGCCGGTGAGGGGTGGAAGCATGTTTATCGACGAGGTCGAGATATACGTACGCGGCGGCATGGGGGGAGGGGGCTGCGCCAGCTTCCACCGCGAGAAGTTCCGCCCCCTCGGGGGTCCGGACGGCGGCGATGGGGGCAGGGGTGGCTCGGTCATCCTGCGCGCCTCGGACAGCGTGAACACCCTGGTGGAATACACGCGACGCCGCCATTTCCGCGCCGGCAGGGGCGCGAACGGCTCCGGCAACAACCGCCAGGGCGGCGCCGGCAAGGATCTGGTGCTGCAGGTGCCGGTGGGCACCCAGGCCAGGGACGAGAGCGGCAACCTTCTGGCCGACCTGTCACGGCCCGGCAGGGAGGCGGAGGTGGCTCGGGGCGGCAGGGGAGGCCGGGGAAACGCGTCCTTCGTGGCGCCGGCGCGGCGCGCGCCGGATTTCGCGGAACGCGGCGAGCCGGGCGAGGAGAGAAGGATAGGGCTCGAGCTGAAGCTGCTGGCCGACGTCGGCGTGGTGGGATTCCCCAACGTCGGGAAGTCCACTCTCATCTCGCGCATCTCAGCGGCCCGGCCGCGCATCGCGGAAGTAGTCGAGGACCCGGACGACATCGTAGTTCC
>CAZQFX010000185.1:0-5049 GCA_964592775.1 uncultured Actinomycetota bacterium | reverse complement strand
ACGAATCCCGCTCTCCCAAAATTGCGGCAAAACAGGCATCGTAATGGAGGGCGAACCGTCAATAACGGGCCATTTCGGTGAATACGTGGAGAGCAATATGTCTGACGCAGGGTTTGTGCGACAGCCTCATATATAAAGGTAAATAATATCGAGATATTGAAGAAACGGATTGATAGATGACCTATCCATAAAGGCAAACGGCCTCGCATATGAAAGGTGGGGCCATGACCCGCGAGAATATCCCTTTTGTTCTGATCCTGGCGCTGGCGATCGTGCTATCCGCGCCGCTCATGTCCGCGGCGTCTCCTCGTTCGGCCGGGGTTGTGCAGGGCGCTCATGAAGGCGCGGAATTCAACGCGGCGGCGGACAGCATCAGCCCGCCCGCGGGCCTGGCAAAGCTCATCTTCATCCATCATTCCGGCGCCTTCAACAACTGGCTGGTGAACGACTGGCTGGACGGCTACCCGCCTTGGAGGCTCTTTGCACCCCGGCTTGAATAGCGGTGGGAGCGCTATTTGATTATCATAGTCCTTGGAGGTCGGGGGCATGGAGGAGCCGTATAGACATATCGATATAAACGATCTCGAGCCGGGCGACCATCTCTGCTGCATCTACCAGTCGGAGGAAGAGCACCGCGCCCTGCTCACGCCTTATCTCCGGCAGGGGCTGGAGCGTGGCGAGAAGGTCCTCTACATCGTGGACTCGCATACCGCGGAAGGGGTCCTCGGCTACCTCGAGGACGACGGGCTCGACACCCGGCCCTATCTCGGCAGCGGGCAGCTATCCATCCTCACCGTCGGCGATGCCTATATGAGGGAGGGTGAATTCGATCCCGACGGCATGATCGGACTGCTGCGCGCGGAGGCGGAACTGGCGGTCTCGCAGGGGTATCCGGCATTGAGAGTCACGGGGGAGATGTCCTGGGCGCTGAGGGGGCTGCCGGGCTCGGAGAAGCTCATCGAGTACGAGGCCAAGCTGAACCGTTTCTTTCCCGGCAGCCGTTGCCTGGCCATCTGCCAGTACGACGGCCGCCGCTTCGGGCCGCACGTGCTTCTGGACGTCCTGACGACCCACCCCATAGCCGTAATGGGGACCGGGATATACGACAACTTCTACTACATCTCCCCCGACGAGTACCTGGGGGACAAGCTGCCGGAGGCGGCCCTCGAGCATCGGCTCGCCAACCTGAAAAACCGCAAGGCTACGGAGAGCGCGCTGTGCCAGGAGAGGGACTTCAGCGCCGGCCTCATCCAGGGGCTCCCCGTCTTCTTCGTGGCCCTGAACCCCGATGGGAAGATCCGCATGATCAACGATTTCATGCTCAACCGGCTGGGGTATACTTCCGGCGAGGTCCTGGGCAGGGATTACGTGAATGTCTTCGCCACCGAGGAGGAACGGGAGGCGGTTTCGAGGATCTTCGATACCCTGGTGAATGTCGAGGGATCGGTGGTGAGCGTCAACGGGGTGAGGGCGAAAAATGGCAGGGAACTCCTCGTGGAATGGCATGGCAGGCAGGTCTTCGGGGAGGATGGCAACCTCGATTTCTTCTTCGCTGTGGGGATCGATATAACCGAACGCAGGCGGTCCGAGGAGGAGCTCGACAGGTACCGCGAACAGCTCGAGGGATTGGTGAGAGAGCGCACCCGGGAGCTTGAGAGGGCCAACATGCTCCTGCGGGAGGAGGTCGCGGAGCGCAGGAGGAACCAGGAAGAGCTGGCCGTTCTGGCCGACCGGTTGCGCGCCCTTTCCACGTATATGGAATCGGTGCGCGAAGAGGAGAGGCGCCACGCCGCCCGCGAGGTGCACGATACGCTGGGGCAGGCCCTGACGGGGCTGAAGATAAACCTCTCGCTGCTGGGGAAGAAGCTGGCGGGGGACGGGGAACTGGAGGAGAGGATAAGGGCCATGTCCGGGCAGATCGATTCCACCATCCAGTCCGTGCGCGAGATCGCCACGCAGCTGAGGCCGGGCGTGCTGGACGACCTCGGGCTGGCCGCCGCGCTGGAGTGGCAGGTGAAGCGGTTCGGCGAGATGACCGGGCTCGACTCCACCTTTGCCTCGCTGGCGGACGAGGCCTCCCCGGACGACGATCTCGCCATCGCCCTGTTCCGTATCGCCCAGGAGGCCCTGACCAACGTCGCCAGGCATGCCGGCGCCAGCCGCGTGGACGTAAGCCTGGCATACGAAGGGGACGCCGTCTCCCTGGAGGTCAGGGACGACGGCCGCGGCATCGGCGAGGAGGATATCGAGAACCGTTCGTCGTTGGGGATCATGGGCATGCGGGAAAGGGCGAACGCCTTCGGGGGAGAGGTCGATATCCGCGGCGGAAGCGGCGGGGGCACGACCTTGTTGGTAAGGATCCCCATGAGATGCGTTGGCGGAGATCCCGGCGGCGGAACGGGCGAGGAGGGCGGCGCATGATCAAGGTCCTCGTCGCCGACGACCATCCCGTGGTCAGGAAGGGGCTGGTGCACCTGCTGGCGGAGGAGCCGGACGTGGGGGCGGTCGCCGAGGCCACGAATGCCGCCGAGCTGCTCGGCCTGGTGAGGGAGAAGGAATGGGACGTCGTGGTGCTCGATATCACCATGCCGGACCGCAGCGGCCTGGAGGCGCTCAAGGATATAAAGGCGATGCGGCCGGGGCTGCCGGTGCTCGTCCTCTCCATGCACCCGGAGGACCAGTACGCGTTGAGGGTGCTCAAAGCCGGGGCGGCCGGTTACATGAACAAGGACGGCGCGTCGGAGGAACTGGTCGGCGCGGTGAGGAAGGTCGTCGGCGGAGGCAGGTACGTGAGCCCGGCCATGGCGGAGAAGCTGGCGATAGTCGTGGGCATGGGTTACGATAGCCCTCCGCACGATAGGCTCTCCGACCGCGAGTTCCAGGTGATGTGCATGCTCGCCTCCGGCAAGAAGCTGAAGGAGGTCGCGGAAGAGCTGCACCTCAGCGTAAAGACCGTGAGCACTTACCGCGCGCGCGTGCTGGAGAAGATGGAGATGGACAGCAACACCGAACTCACCTATTACGCCGTGAAAAACGGCCTTATCGACTGATCCCCGACACGCCGCTGTAGGAATATCGCCTACAGACGAAACAACCGTAATCCCACGCCACGAGTGGCATCGTTCCGATACCCCTCTCCCGCTACCGCCAATAGAGTTTAGGCAGGTCACGGCAAAGGGGGGAAGACATGGAGAGAAAGAGTATGAACGCGGCTGAGATCGACCTGCTGGAACGTATCAACGGGGACGACGACCCGGAGGCGAAAGAGCGTTTCTTCGCCCGCTACGAGGACCTGCTGCACCGCTTCGCCCATAAGTACTGCTCCGATCGCCTGCCCTACGAGGACGCCTTTCAACTGGCGGCCCTGGGGCTCATGAAGGCCTTGAGGAGGTTCGACCCCACCAGGGGCGTGTCCTTCACAACCTTCGCCTATCCGACCATCGAAGGCGAGCTGAAAAAACACTACCGCGACCACGCGGAGATAATCCGCCTCCCACGTCCCCTGCGCGACCTGCGCCAGCGCATCAACGAGGAGACGCGCAGGCTGATGGATGAAGAGGGCAGGGAGCCCGGCGTACGTACGCTGGCGGACAGCCTCGGGGCCAGCGAGGAGGAGATCATCGAGGCCCTGGCGGCGCAGCATCGCTCCTGCGTCCTCTCCCTGGACAGCACCTGCGGCGAGGGACAGGACGAAGCCCCGCTCGGTTTTTTCATCGGCGCCAACGACCCGGCCTTCGAGGAGGTGGAGAAAGAGCTGGTCATCGAGAACGCCCTGGCCGGCCTCCCGCCGCGCCACCGCCGGGTCATGGACCTGCGCCTGAAGAGGGGATTGACCCAGACCAGGATCGCCCGCGAACTGGACATATCGCAGATGCACGTCTCCCGCCTGATCCGGGAATCCGTGGGCATGCTCCGGGACAGGTGCTCCGCGTAATGGGTCAGACCTTGAATCGTTAGCTCCGCCGGTTGTTGTGCTCTTTAACCTGCCGTTTCTTCAGAGTGAACGATTCAAGGTCTGACCTGAAAATACGCTCTCCAATACTATATGTTGTGCCGCCAGTCGCTGAAGATTTTCATACTCCGTGGTGTCGCGGCCGCGCGACATGGATGACTGACCCCAAAGGCTCCACAGCCACCCACACTTCTCGGAGAAGAATCTGAATCTTTAGCTCCACCTGTTGTTTTTACCCGACGATCTGCCGTTTCTTCTGAATTGGAGATCCATACCTGACACCGTGCCGCGCGCTATTCGACTACCTCGAATACCTCGCCGGTCTCCTTGTCCACCGCGTACCACGAGAATGGCATCTCCGTCCCGTCGGCGTCCAGTTCGTAGAGATACACGCCCCAACTGGTGTTCTCGTCCGTTATCCTGTACTGGGAGAAGTCGGTCTCCATGTACCAGCCCCATATCACGGGGTCATCAAAGATGATGGCCAATGCCTCGTCCTCGGAGTCCACGGGCAGGTCGACCAGGCCGGTGTCGTAGCCGTCGTCAGAAAAACCCCCCTCGCCCGCGTCCAGCCCCTCGGAGTCGCCGAAGTCGAAGCCCATCTCGATAAGGGTGTCCTCCGAGAGGTACCACTTGCCGTCCACCTTGACCAGCCCGAAGGACTCCATATCCATGTCGGATATATCCACGCTTGCCTTCTCCCCGTCCTCGGTAAAGGTCATCGTGCCTTTCTCGATGGTGACGTCGGCCTTGCCGCCCGAGACTTCGCTCTCCATCTTTTCGATGGTTATCTTGAGGTCATCGGGGAATTCGATGAAGAGATACTCGTCCAGCAGGTCGAGATAGTCCGGCCCCAGAACGTCTTTCATCTCCTCCACGAAGTCTGGCTCCATGGTGCCGACCAGCTTCTTGGCGTCCTGTTTCTCGAGCGCCTCGAAGAAAGCCTCTACCGTCTGCTCGGGATTCGCGGTCGCTTTTCCGCCGTCCCCGTCGCCCGCCTCTTTGTCACCGGCGAACCACTTGGGGCCCACCGCGAAACCGAGCAGTAGAACAACGACGATGCCCACCACCAGCACACCCGCGATCCCCAGTATCCA
>CAZQFX010000184.1:0-5080 GCA_964592775.1 uncultured Actinomycetota bacterium | reverse complement strand
GGCGGGAGAGGTCCAACTGGTGGGGAGGGTGGAGGTGGGCTGCCGGGGAGAGCAGGGGGATATCGTAGATATCTTCGAGGTGAAGGAGGTGTTGAGCGGACCCGCGGCCAGGGCGGGCGACAGCTACCTGCTGCGCCACCGTGGTGAGGGAAATGCGCGGGCGCGCTGGGGGGATACGCTCGAGGTCCGGGGCTATCTCTTTCTCTTCCACAAGGAAAGCGGGGGAGTGGGGGGCAGCCTCGTGGCGGAGGAGTCGATAGTCCTCTCCCAAAGCGGCTCCCCGCTGCTGCGCCTGGCAATTTTCTTCCGCGACGAGGTGCGCGAGCGGACGGAGGCGGGACTGGACCCCGCGGCGGCAGGCCTCATCGAGGGGATGGTCCTGGGCGACTACCGGGAGTTGAGCGCGCGCGACCTCAAGGCCTTCAGGCTCACCGGCCTCATCCACCTCTGCGCCGCCTCGGGATTGAACCTGGCCATCCTGGCTGGTTTCATCGTCTGGCTGGGGCGCAGGGCGGGGCTCTCCCACCGCATCGTCCTGGCCTTGCAGATCCCCCTGCTCATCACCTACTCCCTGGCGGTGGGGCTCTCGGTGCCCATAGTAAGGGCGACGGTTGTGGCGCTCCTGGCGGCGGCGGCTTACTTCCTGGGCAGGGATTTCGACCTCCTGCCGGCCATGGGGATGGCGGTTCTCTACCTGCTGTGGGGTGACCCGGGAGCCGCCGCCGGGGTCAGTTTTCAGCTCTGTTTCGCCGCCGCCCTGGGCATGGTCCTCCTCTACCGGCCGCTATGCAGGGCGATGAGGGCCGAGAACTCAAAGGTCATGGAGCTGCTGGCGGCGACGCTGGCCGCCCAGCTCGCGGTGGCGCCCATGCTCCTCTATCACTTCGGCGAGATATCCCTGCTGGCCGTGGTGAGCAACCTCCTCGTGTTGCCCCTGGTGCCGGCGGTCATGGCCCTGGCCATGCTCTCCGCTCTCCTGGGGGCGGCCGGCCTTCCCCTCGCCGGGGAACTGATGCGCGCCGCCGGCCTGCTCGCCCAGGGCATCCTGGTGGTGGCGCGCACCCTGTCCGCACCCGGTTGGGGCGCCCTGCGCATCTTTCCCCTCTCACCCGGCTGGATGCTCCTATATTTCCCGGCATTGTTCGCGGCCCTGTTGGCGGGGGGGAGGTGGAGGCGCCGGGGGCGGGCGGCACTGGCGGCTCTGCTGGCGGCCGCCCTCGTCTTCGGTACGGCGCTCCCCGTAAGGCCGCTGGGCGCGGACGGCGGGATGCGCATCACCTTTATCGACGTGGGCCAGGGCGACGCCACCCTCCTGCAGGCGCCCTCGGGGGCGACGGTGCTCGTGGATGGGGGAGCGGACGAAAGGGTGCTCTCGGCGGACCTGCGTTCGCGCGGGGTGCGCTTCATCGACGCCGTGGTCGTGAGCCACCCCGAGGCCGACCACATCGGGGGTCTGGAGGGCGCGCTCGAGAGCTGCGAGGTGGGGATGCTCGTGCATCCGGCGACGAAGCAGGTAGGGCAGGCTGGAAGGTTCCTGGCTCTGGCGGAAGAGATGGGGGTGGAGGTGCGGGTCATGCGGGCGGGCGATTCCCTCACCCTGGGGGAGATGATACTGACCGCCTGCGGACCCCCGAGGGAGGTGCCCGAGGGGGCTTCCCTGAACGATTACTCGCTGGTGCTGCGCGCCGAGGGCCCCGGCTTTTCCATGCTTCTCGCGGGCGACGTGGAGGAGGAAGGAGGGACCATGCTCCTTGACGGTGCATGGGACCTGGAGTGCGATATCCTCAAGGTTCCGCATCACGGCGGGTTCTGCGAAATCAGCGGCGAGCTTTTCGGCCACGTCGACCCGATTATCGCTGTGATCGGCGTGGGAGACGACAACCCCTTCGGTCATCCCGCCAGGTCCACGGTCGAAACGTTGCGGCGTATGGGCTGTGCCGTCTACCGCACCGATGAGCGCGGTGATATAGTAATCCGTGTTGTAGAGGACGGCTACCGGGTCGATTGCGAAAGGCAGTGACCCCCCTTATCTCAGCGTGAGGACATCTATGAACCCGACCGCCAAGGGAGCGGCATATCTGATCTACGGCAACCACCGGCTCCTGGTGGAGGACGAGCTCAAGAAAGTGCAGGCGAAGATCGCCGAGAAGAGTGACACCGATCTCAGCCTCGACGTCTTCGAGGCCGGCGCGGACCCCTTCGCCGATGCTCTGCGGGCGGCGGATACCCTTCCCTTCGGGGCTGACAGGAGATACGTGATCGTAAAAGAGGCTCAGAACCTGACCGCGGCGGAGGTCAAGCTTCTGGCGCGCTACCTTGAGGATCCGGCCGAGAGCTCCCTGCTCGTCCTGGCGGCCGTCGAT
The DNA here is from genome assembly GCA_964592775.1 of uncultured Actinomycetota bacterium. Lineage (GTDB taxonomy): Bacteria > Actinomycetota > Geothermincolia > Geothermincolales > RBG-13-55-18 > SURF-21. Next base: position 2,717 of record CAZQFX010000184.1, on the reverse strand, counting down.
CTCAAGCCCGCCTCCCCGCTTATCAAGGCGGTGGAGAAAGGCGGTAGGGTACGGGAGGTCACCAAGCGCAGGGATCAGATCCCGGGATGGATACGCAGCCGCTTCAAGGAGAGAGGCCTGCAGGTCTCGGGCAAGGCCATCGCCTACCTGCAGGACGCCCTGGGGGAGGACCTCATGGCCATCGAGGGCGCGGTGGAGAAGGTGAGCCTCTACCACGAGGGAGAGGAGGCGGTAGAGCTGGACGAAGTCGTTCTACTGGTCGCGCCGTCGGCCGAGAGATCCATATACGAGCTGGTCGACCGCGTAGCCCTGGGGGATTCCGACCAGGCCTTGAAACTGCTCCTGCGCCTCCGGCAGCAGGAGGAGAGACCGACCTACATCCTCAGCGCCCTGGCCAGGCGTTTCCGCATGCTGTTGCTCTACAGGGCGCTGCGCGAGGACGGCCGCCAGGAGGCGGACATCATCGATTACATGAAGCTCAAGAACCAGGCCTGGATGGTGAGCAGAAAGCTCAAGCCCCAGGCGGCGAAGCTGGACGAGGAGAGGCTTGAGCAAGCGCTGTCGCTGCTGGTGAGCGTGGACATGGGAATAAAGACAGGCGAGATGGAGGAGGATTTCGCGCTGGAACTCGCGGTGTCCGGCTTGTCGGCCCTGACTGCAACCCATCGGGGTCAGACCCCAAAACGTTAACTTTCGGCGGCGCGGGACCGCGTAGTTCGCATTGCCGTTGCCGGGAATGTGCCGGTCAAAACGGTTGAAGAACCAGATTGCGGGCACCGACCCGAAAACGCTCCGGCAGCCACCATCTCCCGCCGCAATAACCTCCCGGTGAAAGGTATAGGGAAGAGACGCCGATTGCCGAAAAACCCTTGCCCTGGATACATAATTATGCAATACTAAGCATATTATGCATTTAAGAAGTAAGGAGCTCTTATGAAAATCGGGATAATAGGCGCCTCCGGATATACCGGCGCCGAGTTGTTGCGCATACTGGACGGCCACCCCGAGGCGGAGGTCGCTTATGTGACAGCACATACCTACGCGGGCAGGGTGATAGCCGACCTCTATCCGCACCTGCACCGTTACGCAAACATGGAGTTCGCCGAGTTCGATCACGGGGAAGCGGTAGCGGAGGCGGATTTTCATTTCGTCGCGCTGCCGCACGGGGAGGCCATGCAGGCGGTGCCAGGGCTGCTGGAAGGCGGTGCCAGGGTGGCCGACCTCTCGGCCGATTACCGCATCTCGAGCCCGGATACCTATATGGAGTGGTACGGCATCCAACATACCTCGCCCCATCTGCTGGCGGAGGCGGCATACGGCCTCCCGGAGATAAACGGCGCGCTCATAGCGGGGGCGAGGCTCGTTGCCGTGCCGGGATGCTATCCCACCGCCGCCGTACTGGCCCTCGCGCCGCTCGCCAAGGCCGGTATGCCGGGGGTTGACGGGGCGGTAGTGGACGCGAAATCAGGTGTATCCGGAGCGGGAAGAACGCTGTCCCTGGCCACCCATTTCGCGCAGGCGGAAGGCAGCGTGAAACCCTACAACGTGGGGGTGCACCGCCATACGCCGGAGATGGAGCAGGCGCTGGCCTCGCTGGCGGGAGTGGAGCGCAGCATCGTCTTCACGCCCCATCTCATACCCATGAGCCGCGGAATCCTGGCCACCTGTTATGTAAAGGCCGGCATGGGCATCACGGCAGAGGAGATATGCGACCTCTACGGATCATTCTATGCGGGGAGCCCCTTCGTCGTGCTGTTGGGAGCGGGAAGCTTCCCGGAGACCAAGGCGGTATGCGGCAGCAACTACTGCCATATAGGCTGGCACCTGGACGTTGAGAAGGGGATGCTCACGGTGGTCTCGGCCATCGACAACCTGGTGAAGGGGGCCTCCGGGCAAGCGGTGCAGTGCATGAACCTCATGCACGGTTGGGATGAGGACACGGGGTTGAAAGCCCTGGGCATATTTCCTTGAGGAAGAGGACGGAGGGATAGAAGGGATGGACTTGAAAGGTGAGAAGATAAGCGGTGGCATATGCGCACCCCGGGGTTACAAAGCGGGCGCCGCGGCGTGCGGCCTGAAGTCCGGAGGTGAACTGGACCTCTGCATACTGGCGGCCGAGGCGAGATGCGCGGCGGCGGCAACATTCACCACCAACGCCTTTCAGTCCGCGCCGGTCGTGGTGACCAGGGAACATGTGGCGGACGGTTTCCTGCGGGCGGTAGTGGTGAACGCCGGAAACGCCAACGCCTGGACGGGCGGGAAAGGCGAGGAGGACGCGCGCGCGATGGCCGCACTCGCCGCGCGGGAGTTGGGCATCGGCCCCCGAGAAGTGGCCGTGGCTTCGACCGGAGTGATCGGCCGCTACCTGGACATGGACAAGGTCGGCGATGGGATAGCGCGGGCATCGGCCGCAATGCGCGAAACCGGAGGCGCCGAGGCGGCCAGCGCCATCATGACCACGGACACCATTCCCAAGGAGGCGGCGTGGGAATACGGCGGCTTCCGCGCGGGCGGGATGGCCAAGGGCGCGGGCATGATCAAGCCGGACATGGCCACCATGCTCGCCTTCATCACCACCGACGCGGAGGTGGAGCCGGCTCATCTGGGACATGCGCTGCGCTCCGCCGTTGACCGCACCTTCAACCGCATCACCATCGATGCCTGCACCAGCACCAACGATATGGTGCTGGTCCTGGCCAACGGAGCCTCGGGCGTAA